>NZ_JBBMFK010000014.1:0-92959 GCF_040096055.1 Pseudoflavonifractor intestinihominis | reverse complement strand
AAGGCCCGTTGGTCAAGCGGCTAAGACGGCGGCCTCTCACGCCGCAAACGTGGGTTCGATTCCCGCACGGGTCACCACTTTCTTTCTCTTGAAAGAGAAAGAAAGCAAAGAGAACTTTAAAAGTTTCTCTTGACAGTGAGAAGAAAATAGAATAGAATACTTTATCGTTGAAGAGAACGGTAAGGAAAAGAAAGTTAATGAAAGTTTCTTTTGCTTACTTTTCTTTTCAAAGAAAAGTAAGTTGGTGTTGATTGCGGTGAGGGTCCACCCGTTCCCATCCCGAACACGGCAGTTAAGCTCACCTGCGCCGAAAATACTTGGCTGGAGACGGCCCGGAAAGATAGGTAACGCCAACACAAAGAAGGGTCTGGTCTGACCAGACCGGGCCCTTTTATATTCCTCCTTAGCTCAGTCGGTAGAGCCCGCGGCTGTTAACCGCGTTGTCGTTGGTTCGAGTCCAACAGGGGGAGCCAAAATAAAGTGGCTTGCCGCCACGAACGCCGTGACGGCAAGCCGTTTTTCTTTTCAGTGGACGGCATATGGGCCTTTAGCTCAGTTGGTTAGAGCAGCCGGCTCATAACCGGTCGGTCCACGGTTCGAGCCCGTGAAGGCCCACCACACAGGGGTATAGCTCAGCTGGTAGAGCAGCGGTCTCCAAAACCGCGTGCCGAGGGTTCGATTCCTTCTGCCCCTGCCAGAAATCATAACAGCGACCGCTGTCTTTGATAAAAAAGATGGCGCGGTAGTTCAGTTGGTTAGAACGCCGGCCTGTCACGCCGGAGGTCGAGGGTTCAAGTCCCTTCCGCGTCGCCATTGTTGGGTGCAATCGCGCCTGACATGCTGCTATAGCTCAGTCGGTAGAGCGCATCCTTGGTAAGGATGAGGTCCCCAGTTCAAATCTGGGTAGCAGCTCCACATGAAGCCCTAGAGCCGCAAGGCTTTGGGGCTTTTTACTTTTTCTTCCGGCGGACTGAGCCGAGAAAAAAACCAGACAAAAACCCAGACGGGGGCAAAAAACGGAGCCGGACAGGTCAACCCTGCCCGGCTTTTTTCGTGTCCTGTTTGAGGGCGTCCCGGAAAATCTGGCTTGCCCGCTTAATGCTTTCTTGGTCAGCGTGGGTGTACATCCGCAGCGTAACGGCCTTGTCACTGTGGCCCAGTTTTTCAGATACGCTGGCCACATCTGCCCCGCTCGTTATGGCAATGCTGGCGAAGGTGTGGCGCAGCTTGTGGGGATGAAGGTCTGGGACGTTGTAGCGCTGGGAGAACTTCTTCATATAGCGTGTTGGACTCTGGGGGTGCATAGGCTCCGGGCTGCCGTCTTGGGTAAAAACATAGGAGCTGATAGCCTGGGCGGCTTGCTCAGAGCGTAGGGCACGCAGCAGAGACATGATATCCGGGTCAACATCAACGGTACGGCTTCGCCCGTTCTTGGGGGTGTCCAGGTATACGCCCTTTTGAGGGGTGTAACAGAGATTGCCGCTTATGGTGACGCTGTTTCCCTGGAAGTCTACATTCTTCCACTGGAGGCCGCAGCACTCGCCACGGCGGATGCCGGTGTCGATGAGCAGCCGCACCAGCACCCGCCATTTGAGAGGCTCCTTGTCCAGACAGGCTAGGATATGGCGTACTTCATCCACGGTGTAGGCCTCTACCTCATCGTGCCGGGATTCGTCCTTCCTGGGCTTGGGGCGCTCCACCTTGTGCATGGGGTTCTTGGGGATGGTATCAGACAGAAAAGCCATTTTGAACAGGCTGTTCAGAATGGTATAGCACTTTACCACGGTTGCGTGGGCCTTGCCCTTGGCCTGCATGGACAGCAGCAGGGCGGAAATGTTGGCGGGGGTAATGTCGGGGAGTTTCAAATCTCCAAGGGCGGGATAGACCCACTTTTCAAGCATCCCCTGGAAGCTGCTTCGGCTGTTCTCTGAAATAGAAACGGTCTTGGCAGGCATAAAAACGCCCTCGCTGTATTGCTTCAAGGTCTGGACTTTGGCAGCGGCCCGCCTGGCCTCAGCTTCCCGCTCGTGCTGCTCTGACCGGCTAAGGATTTCCCCAGCCTGACACCGGCGCTCAAAGTCGGCGGCCACCTTGCAGAGTTCACGGTCTATGGCCCGTTGGCTCCAGCCTGCGGGTGGATACCACCGCATAGACAGGGGAGCAGCACTCCGCCCACGGCTGACCCGGATTTCGTAGAAGGATTCCCCGGCCTTGTTGGTCATTTTCCGGGTGGAAGGCATAAAATCATTTCCTTTCCCGGCCCCGTGTGATACAATAAGAAGGCATACAGGGCCTATATTTGGATGTGTGGGACTGTGCGCACTGCCCGCTTGGAGTTGCAGCTCCGAGCGGGTTTTATTTTTTATTCAATGAATTTTTACGTTGATATTTAGGAACTTCTGTTAGTTCATCCACACGGCGAATAGCCTCTTGTTGCCCCATTTCGTTAAGAGTTGAAAAGCTATAAAGAAGCTGCCCCACCAAAGTTTCCATAGAGGCTGTTATCTGGTGGGCCGTCTGGCCGTCCTCCTGACTGCCCGAAGCTGGGACCAGGTACTTCTTACCCGCTCGGCCAGAGCCGCCCAGGGCGACGCAGCACACTGCCCGTAGCTGCCCGGCCATTGCCCAGCATCCGGCCCGTGGCCATCAGCCCAGCCCAGGGGGGTCACGAATATGGTGACCCGCCCCATTCAGGGGGCTTTAGGGGTATTTGTTTATTAGTTTGTTTCCATGTTATTTTGTTGTGGCTAATTCTTCGTGTACGGTGAATCCGTGTACGGTAAATCAGGACACGGCGCACCGCCAAGAGCCGCCCAAAATCCGCCGACGTGGGCGGATTTGAAGGACTGTGCGGGCGCTGATTGTGTCCGAGCGGGACACATAGGCAACCCCAGAGCCGCCCCAGGGAGCCGCAGCGCACTGCGCCGGAGCTGCCCGGCATCTGGTAAGCGTCCGGCCTGCTGGTGGCCCTCCTGGCCGTCCTCCTGACCGCCTGGAGCCGTGATGACCAGGTGCCAGCCCATCCACCCGGCCAGAGCCGCCCAGGGAGCCGCAGCGCACCGCCCTGGAGCTATCCGGCCATTGCCCAGCACCAGCCCCGTGGCCCTCAGCCCGGCCCGCTGGTGGGCCGTCTGGCCGCCCTGCTGACTGCCCGGAGCCGTGACCAGATGCCCGCCCATCCGCGCGGCCAGAGCCGCCCAGAGAGCCGCAGCGCACCGCCCTGGAGCTGCCCGGCCTCTGCCAAGCATCCGGCCCGTGGCCCTCAGCCCGGCCCACTGGTGGCCCGTCTGGCCGTCCTCCTGACCGCCTGGAGCCGTGACCAGGTGCCCACCCGCTCGGCCAGAGCCGCCCCAGGGAGGCGCAGCGCACCGCGCCGGAGCTGCCCGGCCCCTGCCCGGCATCCGGCCCGTGGCTCTCTGGTGACCCACTGTCGGCCCGTCTGGCCGTTCTGCTGACTGCCCGGAGCCGGGACCAGATGCCAGCCCATCCGCGTGGCCAGAGCCGCCCAGGGAGGCACAGCGCACCGCCCTGGAGCTGCCCGGCCTCTGCCAAGTATCCGGCCACGCTGCCTTCTGCTCGGCCCGCTGGTGGGCCGTCTGGCCGTCCTCCTGACCGCCCGGAGTTGGGGCCAGGTGCCCACCTATCCACGCGGCCAGAGCTGCCCTAGGAGGCGTACCGCGCCGCGCTGGAGCCGTCCGGCCCCTGCCCATGGCCCTCTGGCGGCCTGCTGTCGGCCCGTCTGGCCGTTCTCCAGGACTGCCCGGAGCTGGACCAGGTGTCCGCCCACCCGCTCGGCAAGGGCCGTACGGGATGAAAGACAAAACGGCAAGCGCTTGCCGTTTTCAAAAAAACGATGATTCAACTATAAAAATCGTTCTGATAGGTTGGCAATGAGGAGAGGGGAGCAGACAATGAGAAGCCTGAAAGAGCTAAGAAGAAGCCGCCGCAGATTGCAGACGGTTATTGAAAGGTGTTTTAGCTCTGGGTGTTGGCTGCTTGAAGCAAGATACGATAGCGGATGTACATCGGGCCGGGTTGCGTCGTATGATGCCAGGGCATGGATTGCGGCAATAAGACATAATATAGGCGGAATTGAATATATTCATTCAAGAAGCCCGGAGCGGCCTAAGCTAATTAAAAGAGATATTGTGCAAAAGTTGGTAATTGGGGCGGACGTAGATGCGGGACAAGTAGCTAAATTATGGAAATATGGCGACGTAACAATTAGTAGTTGGGTTGGAAAAGAAGCGTATACCCGCCTGGCCGACGAGATTATGAAAGAGTGGATGACGGGAGAGGCTGAAAGCAATAAAAAAGCTTGGTCATCATCACAAAGAAAATAAAAACGACAGCGCTGTCGTTTTTGGCGGTGAGACCAGAGCACAAGGCAATCAAATCGGCAAACGCTTGCCGATTTGGTGGTGTGTCCGATTTGGACACATAAAAACGAGCGGGTTTCCTACCTCAGCAGGAAAGCCGCTCATTAAATCTAGCAGGGGTGAAGTTATTTACGCCACGCAAAAGCGGCGGGCGGTGGTGACCTTAGTAAATCGCTCCACCAGTTCAGGGGCGGCGGCTTTCAGAGCCTTAGTGTCCACTCTGGTGGATGTTACAGGTTTCCAGGTGACCTTATACTCACCGGCCCGCAGCTCCTCAGCGTCGCCCATGTGGGCCTTGATTGTGTCCTTGATGGCCTCCGCCTCGGCCTGGGCCTCCTCAATGAGGCTCTGGAGCTGTCGCAGCTCCCGGATTCTGCCTTCAAGTTCGTAGCTGCTCATACTGTAAACCTCCTGTTAACTGGGGTCAAGTGCCGGGGGGCCTTACGGCATAGCGTTCTGCTCAGTGCGTCTCAATCTCCCGTATCCCGTTCCGGTCTAACCTTGTGTTCTTGGAATCCACCTTGACTTGACCTGTTCCTCTTGACATTATGAATTATAGCATATCTAGGCATAGATAGCAATTGACAGAGCATATAAATATCTAGGCCTATATTTGGTTGTTTTATATCTATGCCTAGATTGCCTTTTGTGGTATAATAACAGCATAATGGAGGATGTGCCGTCATTTATTGCATCCCCAGAGAGGAGGCAAGTATGGCAGAAAAAACAGAAGCCCAAAAGAGGGCACAGAAAGCATATATGGAGAAATTTGCGGTCGCCCGGGTTCGCATGGAGAGGGAGAAGTATGAAGCGGTTCAGGCCCACGCAGAGGCCCACGGTGAGAGCGTGAACGGCTTTATCAATCGGGCCATATCAGAGGCAATGGAGCGGGATTCTGCTGCTTGTGCGACTGCTGGAGGGCCTGCGGAGGGCATGAAATAAGCCCTAAGCACAGGTGCCCAGGGCTTGACAGCGTGGCCGAAACGGCCTATAATGAATATAGAAAGAGGCGCTGCCGAGTTGCTGTATCGGTCAGCCCTTACAAACTACTTGATGTGATCGCCGTACTTGTCAGGGTGCCGGCGGTCACTTCTTTTTTGCCTGAATAAACAGGCTGCAAATACCAATGATGACCAAACAAAGTTGAAGAACTTCGGATGTACTCATGGGCAGCCCTCCTTTCCGAAGATCGGAGAGCAAAGAAGCTGCCCTCCGTCAAGAGGGCTGACCGCTGCTGTCTGGCAGCGCCAAGGTCAGGATAGCATAGAATGGTGTCGAAAGCAAGTGTGCAGCCCTATGTCTGGTTTTTGGGCGTATAGGGATGAGGTCAGCGGTCAGGGTGGCAGATAGAAACCCAGACAAAAACCAGACGGGCACCCCGAATAAGTTCAAAAATGCCGATGCAAGCAGGCAAAAGCAGAGAAAAGAAAAAACGGCAAATCCTTGCGCCGCAAGGGAAAGAGGCGATAACGAGCAAAAGACCGGTAAAATGGAAAATGTGCAAAAAGTAATTGGTAAGGATGAGGTCCCCAGTTCAAATCTGGGTAGCAGCTCCAAAAACTCCCGAAATCTAATGATTTCGGGAGTTTTTCTATATGTTTTATTCTGCTTAGAATGACAAGCGGGGGCTCCGTGTGTTGGCAGTTTCTTGCCCTCTGCTTACGCCGTCTGCCTGTCCAAAGGCGTCAGACGGTTCCTGTTTGTGGTAGACGTGAAAGTCCCCGCCATCAGCATTGCCGCAATTATCTGGCAGATCATGTTTTATCTGACGGCTGTTTTTGACTGCGCGGCCTGGTCCCTGATGAAGTGTCCATATGCGTGCACCGGGCACAGCTCGAGTGCTGATTTGCCCGTTTGGGATCTTTTCCTTTTATCTTCAGGAATAAAATGAAGCTGGACCACCGCCTGGGTGGTCCAGCTTTTTTGCTATGGGTCAATCAGAGCCCGCCGGATAAAAGAGAATTTCTATTTTGCGCTGCCGCACATGGGTTCTTTTAACCCCAGGACCAGAACAAAGGTGATCGCATAGCACACGCCGATCAACGTGAAAAGAAGGCCGAAATTGTCGCCGGTGATAGGAACCAGAATGTAGGAAGAGAGCACGACCGCACCGAGAAGCTGCAGCGTGCAGATCAGGCCGTTTGCGGTGGCCAAATACTTGGTGCCGATCTTCTCGATGTTCAGCGGGACGGACTGCATCAGCGGCGTATAGCAGCCCATTGCGATCCCGGTGACCAGGTATGCGACGGTGACGAGGGCCGCGTTCTCGATCCGCCAGGCAAAGGCGGTGCCGAGTGCAGAGACAAGGGCCACGGCCAGCATCAGAGGCTTGGACCTTCCCAGCTTTCCGGCGGCCACCGGAGCAGCCAGACAGCCGATCACGTTGCCAAACGTCAGGGCAGACGCCACCCAACCTGCGGAAATTGCAGACAGGCCGTTGTCTGCAAGCTGTGTGGGCAGAAATGTGGTCAGCCCCACGTAGCCCCCCAGCTGTAAGAACATGATGATCGCGCTGATCCAGACCTCTTTGGTGGACAGGCATACTTTGAGACTTTCAGAGATGGGAACCCGCTCCGCATCCGCCTCCTGAAGGCTGGATTTGGGGGCGGCGTCTTTGTACATGAGGGTGAACAGCACAGCCACCACCACCATAATGACCGCGCTGAAGCAGAAGGCGCTGTCGATGCTGGGAAAATAGGCGCTGGTAGCGGTGGCCACCGTCAGGGAGCAGCTGGACAGCGCCCAGAACACGCCGGCCAGCGCTACCGATCTCTCAACGCCCACAATCGAGGCGGCGATCTTGATGGCGTTTACATTGAACCCCAGCGCAACACAGCAGCATGCGGCCATGCTGACCCACATGGTGACAAAACCGGTGGCAAAAATACGGGAGACCGCGCCCAGGACCGAGACGACAAAGAGAACGGTGATAATTTTTTTCCCGCCGTACTTATCGGACAGCGATCCGGCAATCAGATTCAAAAAGATGGCGGGCACCATGCCGGCGGTAAAGATGCTGCTGAACTGCTCCACAGAGAGATGGTACCGCTCCATGATCTGCCCGGCCAGCGGCGACATCTGATACTGGGTGTACTGGGGGATCATAAAGGCCAGGCCGATGACGGCAAAAAGAATGGCCTTGAACCAAAATTTTGAACGCACCTTGTCCATGTTTCTCCTCTTCTCCGTATCAATATTACAAGAACAGGAGGGCGTACGATCACGGCCCTCCTGTTCTTGTGCTGCAGCCCGCTGATGGGGTGGGGTTTACCGCGTTTGCGGAAGCAGGGAACCCTTACAGGTTGACTGCCGCAAAATAGCCCTCGCGGACGGCAAATTCGACGGTCCGTGCCTTTACGCAGTTTCCGATCTCCGCAAACTCGTCAGACAGCCCGATGAAGCTGTCGGCAGCAGCGGTGCGGGCCTTCATGCCCAGCGCGTTGAGGACAAAGCTGGCGCCGACCTCCTTGGATGCGCCCATGTGCTCATAGAGCACGGAGCCGTCTCGGACCTCCAGACACTTGGAGTCCAGCAGCACGCGCAGATTCGGCGTCTTGCTGATCTCCAGCAGCAGCTCATCCCGGTGGGTGGGGGAGGCGTCGGGCGCAAGCTCAGACCGCATCTCCAGAATCGTGACGGTCTGCCCGGATTTCGCCAGGTGGAGAGCGGTCTCACAGCCGATCTGGCCGCCGCCCAGGATCACGACGTTGTCCCCCAGCGCCGCCTCGTGCCCATAGCTGTCGACGGCTGTCATGACATTGCTGCCGGTGATGCCGGGAATGGGCGGGTTCACAATGTCCGCACCCACAGCCGCGATGATGGCGTCATAGCCGGCGTCCTTCAGGTCTGCGGGCGTGACCCTTGTGTTCAGCCTGGTGTCGATGCCCCGCTTTGCGACCTGGCGCACGAGAAAATCTTTGTAGTTCTTCAGTGAGTATTTGAACGAGACGTAGTCGGCGAACTTGAGAGCGCCGCCCAGCTGGTCGCTGTCGTCGAACAGGGTGACGCTGTGGCCCCGGTCATGGGCCACGATGGCCGCCACCATACCGCCGGGACCGCCGCCCACCACGGCCACGCGCTTGGACCGCGCCGCGGGCCGCACCATCTCATCGATCACGTGGCCGATGCCGACGGTGGGGTTGACCGAGCACTGCACATGTTCCCCGTAGATGGCGCTGTCGTGGCAGCGCATACACTTGATGCAGGGGACGACATCGTCGCTGCGCCCCTCGTTTGCCTTTTTGATCAGGTCGATATCCGCGATAAAGCCCCGGGTGATCACCACATAGTCGGCTTTGCCGTCTGCGATGATGGCGTCGGCGTCAGAGAGCTGCTGGATGCCGCCCACGGTGCCGATGGGCACATGGAACTTCCCGGATTTTTTGAAGGCCTCGGCGATGTAGACGTTGGGCAGAGGGGGGAGGTAGCTGCAGGGATGGGTCCAGGTCATCCAGGTGGGATTGTGCATGCCGCAGCTGATCTGCAGCAGATCGGCGCCGGCGGCCTGGAAGCGCTCGCCGATGCGGATGCCCTCCGGGATATCAATGCCGCCCTCCTGAAATTCCGTGCCGGAGAACCGGACCTCAATGAAGAAGCCGGGGCCGCATTCGGCGCGGATGGCCTTGATGATCTCGCAGCAATAGCGGCATCTGCCATCGGTGTCCCCGCCGTATTCGTCGGTGCGCTTGTTGGTAAAGGGGGACAGGAACTGGGCCACCGGCATGCTGTGGCCGAAATGGAGCAGCACGCCGTCAAAATCGGCGTCTCTCAGGGCTGCGGCGGCCTGCACAAAGTACCCCTTCAAACGCTCCATCTCGGACACGGGCACCTGCCGGCCGGGCATACCGCTGAGCAGGCGGGCGCCGTCGCTCACCGCGTAGTCTTCCGGGAACACGCCCAGCAGCTCCATCGACGCTTTTGCGCCGTAGAAATGGATCCGGTTGGCCAATTCGGCGATGGCTTTTGTGTGATTCTTTACGTACAGATCCCAGCTCAGATGGATGCCGTTGTCAAACCCGGGGGTGACGCTTGCGCCGGTCACCGTGACCACGGCGGCGCCGGCCCGGGCCCGGGCCTCCCAGTATCTCATAGCCTCTTCAATGGGCCAGAGCTCCCCATGGGTGGCGCTGTGGATGTTGGACGGGCCGCAGACAATATGGTTCCGGAAGAGCTGAGGGCCGACCCGCATGGGGGTCATTACATGGGGGAATCGCATATCCAAATTCCTTTCTCCTGTTATTAAGAACACGTATCTCTTAATTTAGAGCGAAGGATCGATCAAGATCTTGATCTGGCCCCGTCTGCCCTCGGGCAGGAGCCCCTTTTCGGCGCAGTCCTCCAGGCTCACCACGGAAGTCACCATCTTGGGGAACCTGATCTTGTTGCCCGCCAGCAGGGTCAGATACATCTCCACCTCATCTTCCGTGTAGATGAAGGACATATCGATGTCGATCTCCGTGATCTGGTAGCGGCCGGGGACCACGGGCATGGGCTCCATGGAGGAGCCGGCGATCATGACCTGGCCGCCGGGCTTCACGCAGGAGTAGACCAGATTTGCGATGGAGGAAGAATTGCCGGCGCACTCGTATCCCACGTGGGCCAGCTGGCCGCCCAGGCACTTTTTGGACCTCGTTGCGCAGGTCGTCGCCGGTGAGCTCTTTGGCATTGACGAAATAGTCGGCGCCATATTCCTGGAGCAGCGGCCACTTGGCGGGATTGGTACCCAGGGCCACGATCTTGCCGGCGCCCGCGGCCTTCAGCAGCTGGATGGCGGCCAGGCCGATGGGGCCGGTGCCGCTTACGACCACATTGTCGCCCATGCGGAACTTGGATTTCCGGATGGCGTGGAGGGAGACACAGATCACGTCAAAAAGCACGGCGTCCTTCAGGTCCACGCCCTCCGGCACCTTGACGATGATGGTATTGTTGGCATGGCACACCAGCATGTACTGGGAATAGCCGCCGTCGGGGCCGCCGATGCCGTTTGTGCGGGGGAAGCCGTTCAGGCACAGGTTGGTGAGTCCGCGCTGGCACTCGGGGCACATTTCAGGGCAGGCCTTGGGGGGACCGCACAGCACCCGGTCGCCCACCTTGAAATCGCCCTTGACGTCCGGGCCGATGGCATAGATGGTGCCGACGTTTTCATGGCCAAGGACAATGGGAGGAGCCGGAGGAGTGCCGGTGCAGTGGTTAAAGGCCTCCACATCAGTGCCGCAGATGCCGCAGTAGTTGATCTTGACCACCATCTGACCGGGACCGGGGACAGGAATAGGGCGTTCCTCGATGGTCATCTCCTGCTTTCCGGTAAAGACCGCGCATTTCATAGGGGGGGACTCCTTTCGTTAATTGGATAACAATAGCTTTCCATATTTCCGGCGGGATGTCCAATTCCGTATGGCGGCCATCCATGTAAAAACGGAATAGATCAGGCGCGGGGAACAAAAAATTGCCGCACCTTGCGCAGGTGCGGCAACCCTCGGGGGGACACTATGCTTTTGTCAAGAATCTGGACATGTCGTCTGCGATCTCCTGGATCAGCTTGCTGGCAGAACTGTTTTTATATGCAACGCAGATCCCGTTGCCCACGCCTTCCCCAATGGGGAGAAAGAAGATGTTGGGATCTTGCTGCAACTGGATGGTGTTGTCAACAAAAGCATATCCGGCGTTTGTCTCCACGCCCAGAAGCAGCTCCTCAATGGAAAACGCGTATTGGATGCGGCTGGGGGGGATATTCAAGTCCCGGCACATCTGCATGGTGTGCCTGTACCCAATGGGGGACTCCTCGGGGGAGATGACAAGGAGCGTCTCCTCCTCCAGCCCCTTCAGGACGTCCATACAGGCCGACGCTTTGGGATTGAAGCGGTTGATGGCGATGACGCTGTTTCCCGAGGGCATGGTGAGGCAGGTGATGTCCTTCATTTCCGAGACGTCGAACGTGAGCGTGATGATGATGTCGTACAGGCCGTTCTGCAGCCCGTTGCGGAGGCTACGGAAGCTGCTCTTCTCGATTCTGAACCGGACGGAGGGGTACTGGCTTTGAATGACGGCCAGGGCGTTGTTCAGAAGCTGTCCCTCCAGTATGCCGATGGAGATGCTGTCGAGCTGCTGCGCTCTGGCTTTTGCGCCCTCGCAGGCGGCGGCGACCAGGTCCGGTACGTTTTTTACGGCCTCATAAAAATATTTTCCCGCGTCCGTCAGCTTGACTCCCCGCCCCTGGTGGACAAAGAGCTTGCACCCCACTTCCTCCTCCAGCTTGGCGATCTGCCAGCTCAGATTGGGCTGGGAGATAAACAGGTGCTGGGCCGCCCGGGAGAAGTGCTCATAAGAAGCTGTGCAGATGAAATATTGGAGCATTTCAATTGTCATCACACATCACCTCTGAATATTCATTGCATATCACGCCGTTCCACAGGGCGGACGGGGCCGCAGGAGGCGCGTCCGGACCGGAGCCCCCTGGTCTGCGCCCCTTCGGCGCGAAGCCCGGAGCGGACGGGCCCACTTATGGGGAACCATGCAGATCCGGTATGAGTCGGTCTGTATTCTGCAACAATGAGGCCCCTGCATTTTACAGGCGCGCTCCACGCCCGGTGGATTTTATAAAAATTATATCAGGGAAGGGGGCGGATTGCAAACAGCGAAAGGCCGGGGCTGCGGGGGACTGGAGGGGGAACGGACGGCCCGGTCAACGCCGCCATATCGAGGGAGAGCTTTTAACGCTGTGCGGAATTATCGGAGCCTATACCCTCCTTGGGCCCGGCGGGAGAAATCGCATATTTTATGAACAAACATGATATCCTTTGTAAACGTTAGCAGTCTCCTATTGACAGCGCTAAACCGTGGTGCTATAACATAGTTGTTCCAAGAGAGGAGCCCAAAAGGTTCCTCCCCGCAGGGCAAAGAATAAGTGATACGAATGGAGGAATGACTTATGTTGCCCAGCATTTTTGGTGAGAACCTGTTTGATGATTTCTTTGATGATGACTTCGGTATGTTCCCCGTGTGGAACGGCCGCAGCCCTCTGTATGGCAAGCACGCCAAGAACCTGATGAAGACCGATGTGCGGGAGACCGAGAACACCTACGAGGTGGACATCGACCTGCCCGGCTTCAAGAAGGATGAGATCAACGTGGACCTGAAGGATGGCTACCTGACCGTCAGCGCCGCCAAGGGCCTGGATAAGGACGAGAGCGACAAGAAGGGCAAGTACATCCGTCAGGAGCGCTACGCCGGCGCATGCAGCCGGAGCTTCTACGTGGGCGATGTGAAGCCCGAGGATGTGTCCGCCAAGTATGAGGACGGCATCCTGAAGCTGTCCATGCCCAAGCAGGGCAAGCAGGAGCTGCCCAAGAGCTCCACGATTGCCATCGGGTAATCCGGTAAAAAGAGAACAGGGGCGCTGCCGCGCAAGCGGCGGCGCCCCTGTTTTGTGTCTCGGGGGAAGGGCTCAGAGGGAGAGCCCGGAAATATACCAGACGTCCTCCTTGAGGACCATACGGATGGTCACGGGCTGGGCCTCGCTGCCGTCCCAGCTGAAGTCGGCGTCCACCGTGCAGCTGTCCTTTGCGCTGTTGAAGTCGTAGGAGCGGGGGGTGATACGGATGGACTGGAGCAGTTCCTCGGTCCGCTGCCCCGCGTCGCCGAACAGGCCCAGCGCGGCCACCAGCCGGTCCAGGGTGTCGCTGGTGTCCTCGATCCCCAGCAGCTCCATGGCGCTGAGGATGGGGCCCGAGACGGTGGGGTCCACACAGGCCAGCATCTCCTCCATATCCAGGTTCTGACAGGCGGCCTCAAACCGGGAGAGGGTGTTCTTCACGCCCGACGAGGCGCAGCCGCTCAGCAGGCAGAGGGTCAGGACGGCGGCCGCGGCCAGAGCGGCCAGACGGATCATTTTCTGTCTCATAGGACGGTTTTCCTCCTGTTGTGGTGGGTTCCCGGGCGGTTTTTGGGCGGACGCGGGGGTTAGAGCGGCCGGTGCTTGTCCAGGAAGGGCGTCTCTCCCTTCAGCTGGATCTCCGTGGAGAGGGGATACCGCTCCACGTACTGCCGGAAGCCGCTGCCGTAGGCATCATCCCGCATGAGGGTGTTCAGCTCCTCCCGTCTGGCGGCCTCGGGCTCCCCGATCAGATAGATGTACTGGATCTCGCCCCATTTGGCCATACCCTCGTAGATCTCCAGCTGCCGGTCCTTTCCGTAGAGACGGAGGATCTCCTTCTGGTCCCAGTTCAGGTACTGCCAGATGTGGATGAGCTCGTGGGCGATGGTCATGGTGGACTGCATCCGGGGCGCGCCGTTTTCCACCAGGATGGAGTAGCCGTCCTTGCTCCGGATGGCCACGCCCAACACCCGGCCGTCAAAATCGCCGGTGGGCACAAAGCGCTTGCCCAGCCGCCGGTGGAGCTTTTTGGCGTTGACCATCTCCACACGGACTGGCGCGGAGATGGTTACGCCGAAGAACACGTTCAGGTTCTCCACAACGGTGCGGTAGATCTCCCGGAACTCCTCTTCGGTCTTTACCGCGGTTTTGCTGCACGGCATGCACCGCTCCCGGCCGTCGGCCAGGACCTCGTACTCCGTGCCCGTCAGAATGGCGCCGCAGAAGTCGCAGCGCCGGGCGCCGGCCAGGTCGGTCATTCTGCCGGACTTGATCTGTTCGGCGGTATCCCGGCCGTCCCGGGCCTGCTTGAGGCCGCTGCCGCCAAAGCCCAGCGCCCGGAGAAAGTCCAGCGTGCCGTCCACATCCAGCTGCTCAGGCACCTGAGTGCCGCCGTAGAGCAGATAGTAGCGCAGGTGATAGGGCTTGCGCTCCAGGCGAGAGCCGCTCTCCGCCCTGGCCTGGTCGGGCTCGAAGGAGAAGGATGCGGACGAGCTGAGGTGGGCCACAGGCTCCTCTTCCTCCCGCCGGGAATCGGGCGCTTCGGCCTGCTCCTGAGGCTGCTCCGCCGTCGGCACAGGGGCGGCCTCAGGTTCCTGCTGGGGCGCCGGCTCAGGCGCGGCCACAGGGGCCTGCTCCGGGACCTCCCCGGAGTCCGGCCCGGGCTCCTCCTGCTCCTTGGGCTTGCGGCGGAACAGCCGGGTGAAGAAGCCGGCGATCTTGTCCCTGAGCCGCTTCCAGAAGGAGGCGGGTTTCTCCGCCTGGGGCTGGGGCTCCGGCGGGGCGGGCTGGGGCTGAGGCTGGGGCGGCGGGTTGAGACTGGCCTCCAGAGCGGCGGTATGCCAGTCCAGATAGTCGCAGATGATGGAGAAGATCCTGTCCAGGTTCCGCTGCACCGCCACCAGGAGGCCCAGATCCAACTGGCTGTCCTCGATGATATAAATGGAGCGGCTGCCCTGGGGCGGTTTGCCCTCCACGTGGAGGCTGTAGGTCACGGGGGCCTGGGCCTGGCCGGGGACCACGGCGGCGATATAGGGCTGGTTCTCCGCGAAGAGCGTGCGGAAAACCTCGTTGAACAGGAGGGCCACTGTACCGCAGACCTTGTCGGTGAGCAGGTCATCCCGGTCGGGCAGGTCGATGCGCAGCAGCTGTTTGGCGTGGTAGCGCCGCTGGGGCACGCCGTTGACGGAGACCGTGCTGCCCGAGGCGAAGCGGCTGTATCCGCTCAATTTCCAGTATCCGGGGGTCTCCACGGAGATGTCGGCGTACTGCTTGGTGATGTGGAGGCCTGCAATGTCCATCCGGTCGCCCATGGTCTGGGAGTCGGTCAGGTTGGAGATGCGGTAGGTGCGGAGCTGGCGGTAGGCGGGGCGGCCGGAGATGTGGTCGGCGGCGCGGCGGACCAGGACCTGGCCGCTGCTGGTGACCCGGAGCATCTCGTAATACTTGCCGCCAAAGGTAAAGAACTGGCCGGGCAGGTACTTCTGGAACACATGCCCCCGCAGTTCCGTGCCCAGATACTGCCGGGCGCCCCGCTCATCCTCGGCGATGTAGCCCGCGTTCTGCAGGTCGCCCAGGAGCAGGGAGATAAAAGCCGGGTCGGTGATGGAGTAAAAGGTCTCCATCCGGCCGGTGTCCATGGAGAACTTCTTTCGGGCGCACAGGACCTCCGGACCGAATACTGCCTCGCCCGTTCCCCGGGGGAAGACCAGCGTGAGCCGGCCCTCCCTGCCGGGCCGGAGACTGCCCCCGCCCCGGCAGCACCGGCAGATGCCGTCCCACAGGCTGTCGGGCAGGACCTCGTGTTCCAGGTCGGCCAGCATCAGCTCCCGGCGGATCTCGGACGTGCTGACCATACCGGCGCTCATCCGCAGGCACAGCCGGAGGATCACGTTCCGGGGGGTGGGGGCGTAGTCGGCCACGATGCAGGGGATGGCCTTGGGGTCGGCGCTGAAGATGCCGTCGTTGTCCTCCATATAGTCCCGGAGCAGGTACTCGGGGGAGAGGATGTTGACAAAGCCCTGATTCTCCGAGCGGGTGGAGAAGACCCGCTTCATCTCAAACATGTTGCAGGACTCGTCCTCCACGGTGAGGAACTGGTTGGGCAGCCGCCGGGCGTTCCACAGGTTGGGGGAGACCTGGAAGCAGGCGTCCATGGTGTCCTGGGTGGTGGGCAGGTCGGCGTAGTGGAGCAGGTCGTAGTAGTACTGCTTGGCGATCCAGTGCATATCCACCACAGGGAATGCCTCGCCGCCATACCACTGGGTCTGGGAGACCTGATTTTTCAGCGCGGTAAAGGAGAGCTCGGTGCCCAGGCCCAGATAGCGGGAGAGGTTGGGCAGCAGGCGGTGCTGGAGGTGGTCGCCGTCGGCCTCCCAGCACATGTAGGAGGAGACGCCCCGGTGGTGTTCCGTGGCGGAGACCTCCGTGAGGCTGGTCAGCAGCAGGTGGGACAGGGTGTCCAGCAGGCCGTCGCAGTTCTTGTCCATGGAGCAGAAGGTGGGCCGCCGGCCCTCCTCGCCGCAGCGGCGGACAATGGAGTTGAGGCCGATCTGGGCTGTGGTCACCAGCTTGGAGGGCTCCATGACCACCACAAACTCCACCTGCCGGAAAAAGTCCTCGTTGGCCTCGTGGAGGGCCAGGTCGTGGACGCTGGAGCGGCTGACAATGCCCACGTCCAGCTCCTGGGGGGCGCTGGTGAGGACCCCGATGGTCCACATGCCGGGGATATTGGTCACAGCGGTCAGACCTGCGCCGCACCAGGCGGCCGCGTCCTCCTCCACGTCATGCCGTCCCAGGACGATGAGCACTTTTCTGCGGCGCAGCATGACCCGGTTCATGGGGTAGAAGATGTAGGGGATCAGGTCGTAATAAAAGGGGTTGTTGAACAGGATGCTCCGGCCCTGGAGCAGCTCCAGACCAGAGGCCAGGTAGTTGTGGTCCAGCTGGAAGCCGCTCTTCATCTTCAGGCGCATGAAGCGGCCGTAAGCCTCCACCTTGGTGTCGTCGCTCTCCTCCAGGGCGTGGAGCAGCTCGTCGTGGGTGCGGGCGCCGAACAGACCGTTGTCCACCGTTGTGCGCTCCGCCCCCAGCTTGTCGCCGAACAGGCTGGAGAGCACCTGCCGCAGGGGCACGTAATTGCGGATGCTGCTGGCGTCGTCCTTTTCGCCGGTGAGGCGCTCCCGCACTTCCCTGCGGGTCAGGCCGTCAACAGAGAAGTAGACCTCGCCCAGGACCAGCACGCCGAACACGGGGTAGAAGGGGGCAGACAGCAGCCCGGCCCGGTACAATTCGCAGGAGAAGAGCACCAGGGCCGCCGAGAGCACCAGGGCCGCGGCGTACATGGTGCGCAGGAAGGTGCGGGCCTGGCCGCAGTGGGGACGGACGCACCAGAAGCCGCTCTCCTCGTCCTTCTCGTAAAAGGGCTCCACACAGAAGTCGTGGACCTCTCCGCCCGACCGGAACAGGACCTGGAAGATGGAGATCAGGATCCGCTTGAGTATGATGTGGGCCAACATGAAGAAGGCACTGCCGGCAAACAGGCCCACATAGGCCCCGTCGGTCCGGGCCAGCAGGGACTCCAGCGCCTGGCCCAGGCTGTGCAGGCCGCCGCCCAGCCAGCTCAGAGCGCCGTCAAACCACTGGGAGATCTCATTCCCTGCGGCCATCAGCAGAGCGGGGACCTGCCCCACCAGCCACACCAGGAAAGGGGTGATCCGGTCCAGCAGGATCAGCAGCAGCCCGCAGTACAGCAGGGCCAGCAGGGGCATGGGGAACTGCCTGTCCCGGAACTGCCGCTTCAGGTTGGCCTTTGCGTTGAACAGGGCCAGCAGCAGGAAGGGGAGCAGGCACAGGAGAAAGAGCAGCAGCCTGATGACTGTATCAATCATACAGCTCCTCCCTCCTGACGGTAATGCGTTTCACAAAGTCCACCGGCACCTGCACAGAGTTGCCGGGCTGCATGAATTCGATCTGGCACCTCATCCCGGGGGTATAGGGCATGGGGTAGGGGAAGTCCACCGCCCGGGAGAAGTCATAGGGATAGACGTCCACGGCGTCGGGGTTGTCCAGCTCACACTGGCAGAGGTAGGGGCCGAACACGGACCGCAGCTCCTCCCGGGCCCGGCGGATATCCGCCATGTGCTTTTTCAGCACCCGGACCCGCAGGGCGTCCGGGTCGCCGCTCTGGGCCCGGAAATTCAGCACGCTGAAGCCGCGCATCATGTTGCAGGCGTGGCTGAGGTACTGGGAGAACTGGGCCGACGAGTTGTCCAGCTCCAGGCTGATGCCGTACATCAGGCGGTTGAAGGCGTGATACAGCTGGCGCAGGGCGTCCCGGAGGAAAAACAGGCACACCAGGGCCACCGCGGCCAGCAGCACGGTGCCGCCGCCCATGAGGACCAGGGCCCAGAGCCGGTGCTCCGGGGAGGAGAAGTTGCCGGAGAGAAGGGGGAGAAAGCCCAGCAGATAGAGCACCAGGGAGGTCACCCCCAGCGCCACAGTGGTCTTTCTGGTCATGCGGGTCTCGATCTTCCGGTGGACGTTCCGGCAGTGGTCCGCCATGGCGGTCTGATACCGCCCGATGTCGCACAGGTCGGGCGTGACGGTGGACACCATGCGCAGTTCCTCCTCACTGGTGTACTCCGCCACATCCTCGGCCTGAAATTCGTTGAGGCTCCAGGCCCTGTTCAGATCCACCTGATTGAGCCGGCGCAGATCGGTCACAGCGCTCTTGAGCGCCCGCCGGGGCTGCTTGAGCAGCTGCTGGAGAGTCCTGTGGGAGGTGAGGTAGGACCCGTCCCAGGCGTTGCGCTCGTCGGTGGGGCAGTCGGTGGACAGACCCAGCTTCTCCGGCTTGGCGTACAGACCCTTCCGGTCGATCTCCTGGGAAAAGGTCACGGGCACATTGATATTGGCGCAGAAGATCTGCTTGGCGTCCCGGTCGCTCAGCCGCTCCCGCTCCTGGGACTGGATCTCTCCGATGCGGGCGGTGAGCATGTCGCTGGTTTTGGACAGCTTGGCGTCGTACAGGGAGAGCAGCCGCCCCAGGGCCTCCTCGTCGTTGTCGCAGCTCAGGCGGAATACCCGGTTGGGCCGGAGCGCGCCGGAGGGCGTGTCGTTGTTGGCCAGAATGAGCAGGGAGTAGAGAAAGCGGATATAGTCGGACTCGTAGTTCTGGTGGCCCTTGGGCAGGATGTCGAAGAACAGATAGCGCATTTTGTCAAAGTACAGGTTCCAGTCGTAGAACCTGGAGTACTGGATATCCTCGTGGGGCGTCCAGGCGGTGTTGATGTCGTCCTCCCGGCGGGTATAGGTGCGCTTTGCCACACAGATGATCTCCTGGGGGAGGGAGATGTCCAGCGTCTCGTCCCCCACGATCTGCCGGCGGAGCTCCTGCTTGCGGGCGCTCTCCGCCAGATATTCGGCAAATTCAGGGTCAGACGCGGCATTGTTCCTGCCCCCGGTCACCAGGGGCTGCTGGCACAGGTGGGTCATCAGCCGGGTCAGAGGCTGCCGGGCGGCCTGGGCAAAGGCCTCGAATTTGGCCTGCCGCAGCCGCTCCAGATAGGGCGCCTCATCCTCCTGGCCGCTGTCCTCCCGGGGCGGAGGGCAGAAGGGCACCACGTCGAAGGGGTTCTGGTTGTGGAGTCCCCGCTCGTCGCACAGGACGATGACGCGCCACTCCTGGCGGCGGGCCACGCAGTCCTTCAACTGGGGGACTGTGTCGGCCAGGGTCTCCTCGCCGGGCAGCCACCGGCAGAAGGCCACCCGGGTCTCGTCAATAAAGGGCCGCAGGAATACCTGGTATTCCTGGATACTGTCGATATGCTCTTTTTCCGCGATTACGACAGTGAACACTCCATTCACCTCCGTTCTCCGGGGCGTACAGCCGGGCACGCCATCAGCGGATCCTGGCCTTCATCTCCTCCAGGGCCTGCTCGTAGTCGTCCGGCTCGGGCGCGGTGGAGAAGGCGGCCTTCACCCGGCGGTAGATGATGTCGATGACCGGGTTTTCGGAGGTCTTGCTGTTCTGGCTGAGAGAATCGTACCGCTCAAAGTTGTCCATCAGCAGCATAAACTGCTTTTTCAGCAGGTCGCAGAGGATGAATTTGGCGTCGTTGGGGCTCTCCCACTCGGCCAGCTCGTCCTCAAAGGTCTGGATGACCGCGTTGACCAGACCGAAGATCTCGTTGACAAAGCGCAGGCTGCTGGGCAGGGAGTTGTAGTAGGCCACGGGGATCTCGAAGAGGCTGGTGGGGCCGTCATGGAGGGTCTCGATACAGAAGCTGCTCAGGTCCTTGGCAAAGTTGGTGTCGGCATAGCTGGAATTGCGCACTTTGTCCCGGGTCCGCTTCATCTGCTTAATCTTCTCCATGTCCTCCACCACGGCGGGGCTGATGTAGAGGGAGTCCAGAATCTCGTAGAACTCGTCGCAGAGGGTGCCGTTGGAGACGATCATCTCTATGTACTGCTCGTCGGAATTCTCGTACTTATAGACCTTCTTGCCGTTGGCGGCGGTGGAGAGGGAGCGGTGGGTGATGGCCCGGTGGATCAGGCCGTAGATGAGGGCCTGGTGGATCTTCATCATCTGCTGCTTCTGGAAGTCAAAGTCCAGCTCGGGCATGGCGGACAGGGAGTCCCACCGCTTGTCGATGTGGGTGGAGATGGAGGAGTTTTTGGTGGAGTCGGGGCCGATGTTGCGGGAGTAGGACACATAGGCGTTGTGGTACAGGCCCGCGTCCTTCTCGCCGGTCTCGGTCTTGGAGCGGCAGGCGAACTTGCTCAGCTTGTCGGGCGTCAGGTTGTACAGGGCGTTGAAAAAGTGGAGCTCATAGCGGGAGATGGTGTCCACAGCGGCGCCCTTAGGGATGAGCTCGGTGATGCGGTAGGCCCGCATATCGGTCAGGGACTTGTTGTAGGCGCAAAGCCTGACCTCACGGGCCTCCTCATTGCGCAGCCGCTGGATGCTGGGGGCGGCCAGCCGGGCGCCCATGGCGATCACATCCCGGATGTGCCGCAGGTTCTCCTCGTTGGTCACCTTGTCGATGAGCTTCTCATCGCTGCCCTGCTGCTCATCCCGCATCTTCAGCCGGGCCAGGAGCCGGTTTTCCAGGGCGATGGCCTCGATGATGTTCACGTCGATGGAGGTGCACTTGCGGCGCACGTCCCGTTTGAAGTAACCCAGCAGGATGTCGTCAAAGATGTCGATGCTCAGGTCGTTCTCCACGATGTCCGCGTTGCGGATGTCCCGCTCAAAGGCCACGTTGGACTTGACCGCGTCGAAGATCTGGGCGTTGAGCTCGGACTCCAGCATGGCCCCCTCCTCGCTCTGGCGTGCGGTGGAGCGGACCAGCTCGTCCAACAGGCTCTTGGTGGCGCAGACGTTGTAGGTGGAGTCGCCCTTGCGGAACTTGAGGGAGTCCACCATGTCCTCCTGCCTGCGCTCCAGCGCCTGGACCTTCTCGCCAAAGGAGAAGAAAAAGCGCTCGTACATATTGCACAGGTCCTTCAGATACTCAGAACCGAAGGTGTAGGCCTCCAGCTTGGCGGTGTACTCTCCGAACTCCCGGATGTGCTTGTGGTAGTCGGGGAAGAGCTCGTTGAGCTTCTCGTAGAACTTGGTATCCCCGCCGGAGAACAGGGGGATGCGGGAGCGCTTGTCCGGGTCCTGCTCGGCGGCACACAGATCGTCCAGGTTGGCCTCGGTCTGCTTGGTCTTTTCGTGGTCAAACATACCGGTGTCGTAGGCGTCGGGGGCGTAGAGCTGCAGGCGGGGCAGAATGACGTTGTTCAGGTAGGCGCTGGCGGTGCGTACCCGCTTTTCCATCTCCATCTGGGCCATGTAGAGCATATAGCGGGCGGCGTTGGGGTGGCAGACCTCGCCGAAGGCGTTTTTCAGCAGGAACTCCAGGGTGCAGGGCCGCTTTTCATTGATGGTCTTGGCCTCGTTCATGAACAGAGCCTCGGCGGCGTTGGCCGCCACCTTCCTGGCGTTGGCGCGGAGCACCACCTCATAGGTGCGCAGCTTGTCCTTGTTCTCGGTGGCGTGGCCCTTGTTGTTCTCGTCGGTGTAGTCGATCTCGCCGGCCAGGGCGTTGGCCGCGTCCCGGCAGCCGCGGATGGCCGTGTCGGTGGACAGGGATGCCACCATCTCGTCCTCCAGGGACTTGAAGAACAGCCGCAGGCGCTTGTCCGCGTCCCGGAGGAAACGGGCGTTCAGGTCTTTGGAGAAATTGTCGGTGGAGACCCGGAGCTTGTCCACGTACACCTGGCCCCGGGTGGGCGTCTCGCTCTGGGACAGGCCCTTCTTGACGGCCTCCCGCTTGGCCACCTCAAAGGCGTGGTCATACTTGGACCACTTGGCGGCCTCCCCCTCGCCGCCGATGCTGGCCTTGGCCCAGCCGTAGGCGATGTAGTCGGCGATCTCGTCGTAGGGATAGCGGATCAGGCCGGCGCCGATGCCGCCGAAGCGGTTGCGGCCGAAGTTGCCCGGGTTGGACATCTCCTTGATGATATTGTCCTCCAGGGAGAAGGCGTTCTTCTGCATGGGGCCGATATTCTGCTCATACAGGGCCTGGGCGGCCTGGGCCTTGTACTGGTCCAGGCTGATCATGGTGGTGTCCTCGGCGTTCTGGCCGTCCATCAGGAAGCAGAAGTCAAAGGGCAGCAGGGACAGACACTTGAGCTCGTCGGTGCCGGGCATGGCAAAGGCGATGTGCAGGTTCCGGTACCGGCTCAGCTCGCTGTCCCCCACGTCCATGAAGCCGGAGCCCTTCATCATGAAGGCGTTGATCTCCTTGATGGTGGCGTAGGCGTTGCGGCGCTGGCTCTCCCGCTCCGCAGTGGAGTCGATGACGCTGTCTAGGGTCTCGGGCAGCAGGATCACCGAGCGGACGATGAGGGAGGTGTTGGTGTACTTGGTATTGACATAATTGCGCACCAGCATGGCCAGGGGCAGCACGATGCCCGAGCCGGTGCCGCCGGAGGCGGTGGACACGATGATGATGCGCATGGCCTGCTTGAGGGCCTTTCCGTCCTTGCGGAACAGGTCGTCGATGGCGTCGTACAGAGGGCGGATGCGGCCGGTCTTGATGGTGGCGTTCAGGGCCAGACGGGAGATGGCCCGCACCTGTCCGGCGCCCTCGGACACCGTCTTGTCGTACATGACGGCGTTCTTGGGGAACCAGTGCTCCAGGGCGTCCCGGTCGTAGTCCAGATAGTCTCCCACGGTCTGGGTGCTGGAGGTCTGGACGTAGTAGATATGGGCGCGGCTCTTGGCCACCGCCGAGAGGTCGTTGACGTTGGTGTCCAGACAGGCGAAGTTGATGTTCTCCGTCTCGGCGGGACGGCACATCTCAGCCACCCGCTTGACAATGTCACAGCCGGTGCCGCCGATGCCGATGAACAAGGTGGGGGCGTCCACAATGTTTTCCTTGATGATTTCTTTGCCCATGTCATTCCCTCCTGTAGTAATGGTGTGGTGCTGGCCATAACTTCTGTCTGCGGCAGGCCGCCGGAGGGGCCCGCCTGCTGGGATTACTTGAACTGCAGCTGGACCGTCAGGGTAAAGCTGTCGCCGGTGATGGTATCGCCTACAAAGACGCAGCTGGGTTTTCCTCCTATTTCAAAACTGGAGGGGGCCGAGGGGCCGGGGATGGGCTTGCCGTCAAACGCCCAGAACACCTCGCCGCTCTCCTCCGAGCGGGTCATGGTATGGGTCCCGATGGAGAGGGAGGACAGCGTGGAGGCATTGACGGGAATCACCTGGGTGACCAGGGCCCGGCGGCGGGCGGACTTGAGCCGCCGGGGGCTGACCGCCTGGAGCCGCAGGTTGAAGCCGCCCTTGACCAACGGAGAGCCGGAGTAGGGAGGCGTGGTGATCAGAAGGGTGCCCTGCTTCTTTCCGCCGCCGGTGAAGGTACACTTGGCCGCGCCCTGGACCACGTCGCCGTTTACGGTGAAGAGGGTCTGGGCGCTGTTGATGCCGATCTTCTTGGGCAGGATCTTACGGCTGAGGTAGAAGAGGATCAGGGCGATGATGAGGAAGAGCAGGAGAAAGAAGATCAGGAACCGCAGCCACAGGGGATAGTTGCTCAGCTCCACCTTTTTGGAGGCGTCGGCGGTGATCTCTCGGCCGATCTGGTCGGAGGACGCCGCGTGGAACCGGAGCGTGTACTTCCCGGGGACGGCGGCCCCGTCGCCCACGATGCGCACGGCGTAGGCCGACTGGCCGTACAGGGGCTCGATCTGGAAGGAGAGCCCGTCCCCCTCCACAGTGACAGCGGCGGCGTCCAGCTGCTCGTCGGTCATGGGCACGCCGCCCAGGGACAGTACCGCCCGGAGCGGCTCGTCCTCGGCCAGCTTGGAGATGACGTAGTATCCGCTGCCCTCCACCTCCATGGACAGCGGCAGGCCGTCGTCCTCAACGGAAAAGGAGAGCGCGGTCTCCTGGCTCTGGGCGGTGACGCCGTACTCGTCGGTGTAGCTGGCCTGGAGATGCAGGGTATAGGTCCCGCAGGTGGTCTCCGCCGCCGAGCCGGCATAGTTCAGAGACACGGTGCAGCCCTCTGCGTCCGGGACAGCGGTGCAGCCGGCGTTGCCGCCCTCCAGCGCGGCGGAGAGGGACACCCGCTCCAGGGCCTGGCCGGTGAGCGGGGAACCGTTGTAGAGGAAACGCACGCTGTAGGGGAAGTCCTCCAGCTGGGAGAGCGGGTAGGAGGAGGCGCCGCCCGAGACCTGGAGCTCCAGGGTGCCTGCCGGGCGGGCGGAGATGTGGAAGCCGCCCTGGGGCCAGCCCAGCTGGCTGCTGTCCTTTGTGATGGAATAGCCGCTCAGGTAGGTGACGCTGATCCGCCCGTCCAGAACGTCGCCCTCCTGGAGTTCCAGGGCGATCCGGCCGCTCTGGTCGCTGGCGGCGGTCTTCTCCTCGCCGTTGATGGAGTAGGTCACCCTGTAGCTGGTACTGCCCAGCAGGGGGGAGGCGGTCAGGTTCCCGTCCCTGTCCGCCAGCCCGTAGTTGATGTAGTAGGTCCCGGGGTACAGCTCCGAGGAGGCCGAGACCACCTCGCCGTTCCCGTCGGTCAGGTTGGCCACCAGGTCCACGTCGGGCTCGTAGTAGATGCTCACGTTGGAGACGTCGCCGGAATAGCTCAGGGCATAGGACCCGGCGTCCAGGCCGGCGTCATAGATGGCGATATAGCCGCTCAGGCTGGTGTCCACGCCGAAGCCGCCGTTGCCGATGCCGTCTCCCGCGCCCTGCTCGCTGTACCGGGGGAAATACTCCAGGGAGGGGTTGCCCACCGAGGCGCCGGAGGCGTCCTTCAGGGTCACGTCGCCGATGCCGCTGCCCTGGACAAAGAGGATCAGCTTTTTCATGGACACGTCAAAGCTGAACTGGCTCCCGGCCTGGGCCAGCTCGTCCCGGCCAAAGATCATGTTGCACATTTCGGTCAGCTTGGAGAGCACGTCGGTGCTGCTGGAGGCCTTGTCGGCGTAGTACTGGTAGGCCTGGGAGGATTCCACCTGGGGCATCACCGCCACAGCGTCGATGCCCAGATAGAGCACATTGGCCCCCTGGGTGCAGGCGGTCAGCACCTGGGACAGGCGGTCCGCGGTTTCGGAGCCGAGGCCTTCGCCGTTTTCAAAGAATTCGGCGCCGTCGGTCAGCACGATCAGCCACCGCTCATCCGCCGTGCTTCGCTGAAGAGAGGTATAGGCATCGTTGATGGTCTCAATGGGGGTGTCCCCTGCGTAGGGGGTGTAGATATCCCGGATGACCGAGATGTCGCCGCCGCCGGAGACCGAGACAGGATTCAGACTGGAGTAATCCCGCCCCTGGGAGGTTACCGGGTACATGGGATAGACCTGAAGTGTATCTCCGTCGTTCATCATGGAGGCAAACACCTCGATGGCATAGGTGGCCCGGCACCAGGCCTTGTTGCCCTGCATGTACATGGAGCCGGAGTTGTCGAACACGATGGCAATGGAGCGGGACACCGTGTTTTTGCTGCCGCCTGCCGCCAGCGCCCCGCCTGCGGATGCCACGGCCAGCAGGCAGGCCAGCAGCAGGCCCAACACGCGCCGCACCGGAATGCTGAAGTGAAAACGAGTGGTTTTCCCCATTGAAATCCCCTCCCATGTCTGACCCACGCCCGGAGAGACGGGCTGTGCCACATTCCTGAAATTGGGAAATCGTCATTGCAGAAGCGGAAAATAATGCAAAAAAATGTGAAATGTGACTAAATTATAGTGCGTCTTCCAATGGCATGTCAAGCAATTAGAGAAAGAAAATGGAAATAAAGTTCTCAACGCGATCAAATTCGACAAAGATTTTTTAAATTTCATGATAAAATAAAAAATTAATTTGCCCCCGGGAGCGGCGCTCCCGGGGGCCCAACGGTTTTCCGGACAATGGGGTTGGGGCAGGAGAGGTTTTTGGTCAGAATGCCGCCGGCCGTCCCCTTGCCCGGTGTGCGGCGGCTGTGCTAAAATGTATAAGTTAGCCGTTTTATGGGAAAAAAGGATTTGATTTTGCAACAGGTGAATGGTATGCCGATCGTAGATACATTTGGACAGTATGTGGAAAAGTGGAGCGACACCGCGCCCCGGCGGGCCCGCTGGCTGCTGAAGACCGGGTGGGAGGCCCAGAATCTGAAGTTCCGGTTCCTGCCCGACAGGCGGCTGATTCCGGCGGACCGGTATCTGGCCTGCCTGATGATGGACACCATGCTGCGGCCCCTGCAGCGCCCGGACCAGTGCGCCATCATCAGCGTGTTCACCCCCTGCGAGCTGCTGCAGGAGGTGGGGCTGAGCCCCTACAACGCGGAGGGTTTTTCCTGCTATCTCTCCGCCTCCAAGGCCGAGCGGGGCCTGCTGCAGCAGGCGGAGAACGCCGGGGTGTCCGAGACCCTGTGCAGCTACCACAAGACCTTCCTGGGGGCGGCCCAGAAGGGGCTGCTGCCCAAGCCCCGCTGCATCGTGTACACCAGCCTGATGTGCGACGCCAACCTGCTCACCTTCCGGGCCCTGTCCCAGCTGTACGGCGTGCCCCTGTTCGCCATCGACGTGCCCCTCCGGCAGACGGAGGACAACGTAAAGTATGTGGCCGGCCAGCTGCGGGAGCTGGCCGCCTTTTTGGAGCAGGCCACAGGCAGGAAAATCGACACCCAGTCCCTGAGCGCCCGGGTGGGCGCCAGCCGCCGGACCCTGGAGAAGTTCCGGCAGTTCCAGCGGACCCGGGCGGACCGGTATATCCCGGAGGACCTGGTGTCCCCCCTCTACTGCGGCATGACCAACAATATCCTGCTGGGCACCCCCCAGGAGGAGAAATACGTGGACATGCTGCTGCGGGATGTGCAGTCCGCGCCTCCCAAGCGGGGCAAGCACATCTACTGGATGCACACCATCCCCTTCTGGTCCGACGCGGTCAAGGACGCACTGTTCTTCAGCGAGAAGGCCCAGATCGTGGGCTGTGAGCTGAGCCAGGCCTGCGAGCCAGACTTTGACCCGGATGAGCCCTATGAGGCCATGGCCCACCGGCTGGTGTACCACTTCCTCAACGGCAGTGTGAACCGGCGGATTGAGGCGGGCATCCGCCACGCCAAAGAGGCGGGGGCGGACGGCGTGGTGTGGTTCGACCACTGGGGCTGCAAGCACACCATGGGCGCGGCCCAGCTGGCCAAGAAGCAGTTTGAGGCCCAGGGCCTGCCCCTGCTGATCCTGGACGGGGACGGCTGCGACCGGAGCCACGGCGGCGAGGGCCAGACCGCCACCCGGCTGGGGGCGTTTCTGGAGATGCTGGACCAGGCACAGGCAGGAGGGACAAGGGATGAATAAACTCTACTATGTGTGCAAATACACGCCGGTGGAGCTGCTGACGGCCCTGGGGGCGGACTGCGCCAACCTGAACGACATGCCCCAGGGCTTTGACCGTGCCGAGCAGATCGCCCACCCCAACCTGTGCGGCTTCGGGAAGGCGGTGCTGGAGCAGGTGATGGCCGGGGAGGTCAAAGAGCTGGTGCTGGTCAACTGCTGCGACACCATCCGCAGCGTGTACGACATCCTGGCCGACAGCGGCAAGCTGGACTTCCTCTATCTGCTGGACATGCTCCGCAGCGACGGCGCATGCAGCCGGGAGCGGACCGCGGAGCAGCTCAAAGGCCTGGCTGAGGCCTACGGGGCCTACCGGGGGACCACCTTTGATATCCGGGCCTTCCGGAAGGCCTTCCGGCCCGTGGAGCGGAGCATGGAGCCCTACATCAGCGTGCTGGGCGCCCGCATGGGAAAGCAGCTCTACGACATGGTGCAGAAGGCCATGCCCTACCCGGTTGTAAACGACACCTGCGTCCACAACCGGTCGGTGGGGGAGGTGCCGCCCCCGGAGGACGGGGACTTTGACAGCCTGATGGACTGGTATGCCGGCGAGCTGCTCCGGCAGCTGCCCTGCATGCGGATGATGGACAACACCGGCCGCAGGCAGCTCTACCGCCACCCCAACCTGAAGGGCATCATCTACCACACGGTGAAGTTCTGCGACTTTTACAGCTTTGAGTACATGCAGGTCAGGCAGGAGGCGGCGGTGCCCCTGCTGAAGATCGAGTCGGACTATACGCTGCAGAGCAGCGGCCAGCTGCTGACCCGGCTGGACGCCTTTGCCGAGCGCATCGGCAGCCACTGGCAGGAAGGGACGGAGAAAAAGATGGGCAAGGGCTATTTTGCGGGCATTGACAGCGGCTCCACCAGCACGGACGTGGTGATCCTGGACCGGGACGGGCACATTGTGACGGGGGTCATCCTGCCCACCGGCGCGGGCGCGGCCGCCGGGGCGGAGCGGGCCCTGGAGGAGGCCCTGACCCACGCGGGGCTGAAGCGGGAGGACATCGACGCCATGGTGACCACCGGCTACGGCCGCACCGCCATCGACCAGGGGGACAAGAGCATCACCGAGATCACCTGCCACGCCAGGGGGGCCCACTACCTGGACCCCACGGTGCGGACGGTCATCGACATCGGCGGCCAGGACAGCAAGGTCATCCGGCTGGACGAGAACGGCGGGGTGGTCAACTTTGTGATGAACGACAAGTGTGCCGCGGGCACGGGCCGCTTCCTGGAGATGATGGCCCGGACCATGGAGACCAGCCTGGACCAGATGAGCCACATGGGCCTGAAGTACCATGAGGACATCACCATCTCCAGCATGTGCACCGTGTTCGCCGAGTCGGAGGTGGTGTCCCTCATCGCCCAGAACAAGGCCCCCGACGACATTGTCCACGGCCTGAACAAGGCGGTGGCCGCCAAGACGGCGGCCCTGGTCAAGCGTGTGGGCGGCCAGGAGCGGTACATGATGACCGGCGGCGTGTCCAAGAACGAGAGTCTGGTCAAGACCCTGGAGGAGAAGCTGGAGACCACCCTGGTGGTGGATGAGAACGCCCAGCTCTGCGGCGCCCTGGGGGCGGCCCTCTTCGCCATGGACCTGGTGGACCGGAGCTGAGAGCATAAAAAGCATAAAAAGAGGCCGTAGGGCCGCTCTCTGAGCGGCCCTACGGCCTCTTTTGTATCAAGGGATTACCGGCTGAAGAACCGGTACAGGAAGGTGACCACCTGGGCCCGGGTGCAGGTGAGCATAGGGGAGAAGGTGGTGGCGGAGGTGCCGGTGGTGATGTCCTCCTCCACGGCCCACTTCACCGGGTACCAGAAGAAGTCGTCCCGGTCCACGTCGGTGAAGGCCACAGAGCCGGAGAGCTGCTTGAGGGGGAAGTCGGCCCGCCACAGGAAGGTGACCACCTCCGAGCGGGTGCACACGGCGTTGGGGGAGAAGGTGGTGGGGGTGGAGCCGGTGGTGATGCCGTTCTCCGCCGCCCACAGCACCGCGTCGTGGTAGAAGGCATTGGAGGGCACGTCCCGGAAGGGGTTTTCGGCGGAGGAGCCCGACCCCTCGTCCAGGCCCAGGGCCCGCCACAGCAGGGTGACCACCTCGGAGCGGGTGCAGGCCCGGTCGGGGGAGAAGGTGTCCGGGCCGGTGCCCGAGGTGACCCCGTTCTCCACCGCCCACTGGACCGCGTCGTAGTACCAGCTCCCGGCGGGCACGTCCCGGAAGGTCCCCGAGGCGGTCTCCTCCCCGTTGGTGACGTCGCTGGTGGGCTTGATGACCGTGTCCCCGTCCTCCAGAACGTACTGCTGCCCGTCGGCGTCGGCGTCCACGTCCAGGGCGATGGTCAGGTTCTTCAGGGCCACGCCGGTGAACTGCACCTCCCGGCGCAGGGCGCTGTTGGCGTCCAGCTCCAGGACGGTGATGTCGGCCGTGCCCGAGCCGTAGACCTCCACCGTCCAGTCGCCGCTGGTGAGGAGCACGATGGTCTGGCCGTCCACGCACTCCAGCTGGAGGCCCTCGGGCTTTTTCACGGTGGAGATGACGCCGCCCCGGATGGTGGCCACCACGTCGCCGCTGCTGCTCCTGATCTGGGCGTTGGCGGAGGAGGAGAAGGTGACCATCTTGCCGCTGGCGTCAAAGTCACGGATGGAGTTGAGGGTGCCCGTCTCCAGCCAGGCCAGGTAGTGGGCGGGCTGGTGGGCCCGGCCAATGGCATCCAGCAGGAACGCAGTGGGGACGTTGACAGGCAGCAGCGATAGCAGGACGGAAATGGACAGCCCGTTGGCCAGCGTCTCTCCTGCGGAGTACTCCGGTTCCTTTGTGCCGTAATAGGCCCGCATACTCTGCTGGATCAGGTCGGAATACCGGTCGTTGTAGGCGCTGCGGCTGCCTACCGCAAACCCCAGAGAGGAGATGAGCTGCTGGACTGCGGCGGGCTGAGCCACATAGGTGACGGACTCATCGTCATCCAGGTCGATGCCGGAGAGCTTTTCAAACTCGTCCTTGCGCACCTCAGGCAGGATGGAGGGGAAGGTGAGGGTGGTGCCGTGGCGGCCGAAGCCCCACTTGCTCAGGGGCACACAGGGCACCACGTCGGCGGCGCTGATGATGGAGAACAGCCCCCGGCAGGCCTTGGGGGAGGTGGTGCAGTTGGGGGCGGCGAACACATAGGCGTAGAGGTTGTCGCTGTCGATTTTGGAGGACATGGCCTGGGCCAGCAGGTTGCAGGTGGCGCCGGAGCGGCTGTACCCGGTCATCCACAGCTTCACGTCTCCGGAGAACTGGTACAGGTCCTTCAGCCCGGCGATGTAGTCCTCCAGCTCGGCCTGGACCGCCTTGGCGGCGGCGGAGAAGCCGGCGTGGTCGCCGCTGGTGCCCACGTTGAAGTTGTCCGCCCACTCGCCGCCGTAGCCGCCGCCCCGCAGCACCACGGCCACCACCACGTCCTGGCCGATCTGCCTGCTGGCAAAGCCGTAGGCCACCTTGGAGGAGTAGTCGGTGAGGGCGGTGTTGTAGTTGTGGAACTCCGCGTTGCCGAAGCCCATGTCGGAGAAGAGCCGCTGGAGGTTGAGGGCCCGGCGCAGGTCGTGCTCAGGCAGCTCCTCGGTGTACAGGTTCTGCCGGGAGTAGCCCGCCATGGCCAGCTTTAGGGTCATGATGGCCAGGTCGCTGTGGTAGGTGCTGTTGTCGTAGGAGAAGAAGTCGTCGTTGTAGTAGAAGGAGTAGGAGGCGGGGTCCCCGTTGGCGTCGGGGTACTCAAAGGTGCCCCGGGCCACCTTGTCCACATCGGCGGGGATGTACCGGAACTGGACGCCCTCCATGCTGCACTGGAGCTCCGCGGCGGTGCGGACGTAGCCGGTGACCACCAGCCGGGAGTCGAAGCCCCTCAGGGCGTACTCTCCTATGGCCTGGAGGTCGGGGCCGCACCGGATGTCCGTCAGATCGGTGCACCAGGCAAAGGCCTGCTTGCCGATGCTGACGACGTGGGTCAGGTCGATGGAGGTGAGGGAGGAGCAGCCGTTGAAGGCGTGGTCCCCCACCACGGTCAGGCAGTCGGGCAGGGTGACGCTGGTCAGCTTTTTACAGTCCTGGAAGGCGCCGGTGCCGATCATGACCACCGGGCAGCCCTCCAGCTGGGCGGGGATGGCCACCTTCACCGCCGTCTCCCGGCAGTCGGTGATGACGGCCTTGCCGTTTACGATCTCGTAGGACAGGTCGTCGCTGACGCCGGGCGGGTCCTCCGCCTTGACGGTCAGGCCGGCGGCGTTATAGCTGCCGGTCCTGCCCTGGTAGCAGGCCTGGACGGTGTAGGTATAGGTGGCCCCGATGATGACCGCCCGGTCGGTGTAGGAGCCGCCGGAGCTGCCGGACACGGTGGCGATGACCTGGTAGCTGCTGCCGCTGCCCGACTTGCGCAGGATGTTGAAGCTGTCCACCGTGTTGGTCTGGCCGGGGACGGTGAGGGGCAGGGTCCAGGTCACGGTCACCGCCTTGTTGGCAAACTCCGCCTTCTCCAGAACGGGGGTGGGGATGGTGCCCGAGGAGGGCGGGGTGGTGCCGGAGCCCACATCCGTGCCCCGCGCATTGCGGAGGACGGGGTAGGGGTAGCTGCCGCTGCCCATGGTCCAGACGCTGTCAAAGTCAAAGCCGCTGAAGTTGCTGCTCTTTTTCATCTGTTCTGCGGACAGGGAGCGGATGGTGTTGAGGGTGGGGGTGCCGTTGACCTTCTCGTAGGCGGGCAGGTCGCAGGCCAGATAGTAGCAGTTGGAAGAGCCGCCCGAAGCGGAGCCGAACAGGGCGCCGCAGCCGTAATAGCCTGGGTCAACATTGATGGAGCCCGGATTGACCGAACGGATTGTACCCACGTTGTAGCTGTTGTCCGCCCGGCCGTTCTCGCCGGTAATTCCGCCCACATAGGACCCGCCGTCGGTGCTGATATCGCCGCAGTTGAAGCAGTTGCTGATGCGGGTGCCAAGGGCGGAGATACCGCCGACAATTGAGTCAGAAGGGACGTCTGAAAGTCTGGCCACCTGGATATCCGCAGCGTTCATACAGGAATCTATGAGCGTGCTCCAGAGTCCGCTGTCAATGCCGCCAATATGGGCATACTCGCTGTAATAACTGGCATTATAGGTTATGGAGCCGTAATTCTGGCAGTTGGAGATGGTGCCCTCCAGCAATCCGCTGATGCCGCCTGCATAGAGCGCATATCCCTCGGCCTCAATGGAGCCGCTGTGGATGCAGCCGTTGACGGTCAGGTAGCTGCTGCGCCCGGACTCGGCCAAAATGCCGCCTACCCGCGGTTCATCAAAGCTTCCGCCCACATTGGTGGAGCGGATGCTGCCTGCCATCCAGCAGTATTCCACCGGCTCGGTGCTGTTGAACATTCCCACGATGCCGCCGATCATATTGGCGTTGCTGTCGATATCCCCTTGAAAATAGCAGTTGGAGATGGTGGTGCTACCTGTGGCATAGGCGACGATGCCGCCGATGATGCCCGACCTGTAATTGTCGTACTGTGCGGAAACAGAGGCGTTTTCAATGCCTACATTCCGAATCTCCGCGCTGCCGCTGACGGAGGATGTATAGCCGAACAGGCCGTTGACGCCCTTCAGGTTGGAGATCACATGGCCGTTGCCCTCAAAAATGCCGGTAAAGGGGGCGTCGGAATTGTTGCACAGAGGCGTCCAGTTGTAGTCGGACAGGTCGATGTCGGCCATCAGGATATAGTTGGAGTTCGGGGCGGCCGAGATGGCCAGCAGGTCGGAGGCGGTGTACACGCCGGTGTACCCGGCGGGGACCTTGGTGACCTGGGACACCGGCACCAGAAAATCGTCCAGCACCGGCGCGGCGGGCTTGAGGGAGCCTGCCGCCTGCGCCTCCGGCGCCAGGGCGCTCAGCGGAGAGAGGAGCCCCACCGTCAGCGCCAGGGTCAGAAGCCAGCTGATGCACCTGTTTTTCTTGCAAAATCTCGTTCTTTTCATCCTTTTCCCTCCCAGTATTCCCGGTAGCGGCGTTCGTTTTCCTCTTCCTCCTGCTGGATGGCCTGCTGGATGAGGTCCGCCATCTGGGCTTCATAGGTGATATCAAACAGGGTCCGCTCCGCTTTCTCCGGCTCCTTCCGGGGGTCGTAGGTGCCGTTGGCGGCGGCCCGGATGGACTTTTCGTCGTTGTCGCTGATCACCCAGACGGCCGCCAGGAAGAGCACCGGCAGAAGGCCGGGGAGTATCTGGGCCACCAGGCTGCGGGCGGTCCCCTCCACGTCGCTGAGGCTGATGCTCTGGTAAATGCCAGCGGGGATCAGCCCCAAAAACCAGCCGGGCACAAAGCTGCCCACCGTCCGCCGCAGGCAGAAGCACAGCGCCGCCGGGGTGGGGTATCCCCGGCCCCACTTGGGGGAGCGCCGGGTCAGCCGCCGGAGGGTCCGGCCCCACACCGCCGCCAGCACAGCCAGAAAGACAAAGAAGAGGACCAGCAGAGCGGGCCGCCATCCCTTGTCCCAGAACACCATGCCGCAGTTGTACCACATCAGGAAAAAGAACACCGCCAGGGCCTCCAGAAAGAGAATGGCGGCGGGAAAGCGCTTCTTGTGGGGCGCCTTGGCGGCGGGGATGCCCAGTCCGGCGTAGACGGCCTGCTCCATGCCGTAGCAGACCAGATAGACCACAAAGGCGCAGATGGGGATGGAAAAAATCCAGTTTGTCACGATCCAGTTCAACATAGCTGCACCTCTTACGTCAATGTACGGGCCAGCTCGTCCAGCACCGCCGCTGTCTCCTCCCCGCTGAGCACCGCCTCGCTGTCGGGCAGGTGGAGGAGCCACTGGTGGAAGGCCCGGCACAGGTTGGACTCCCGGATCTGCACGGAGCAGAAGCCGTCCTGGAGGGGAAAGCGCTCGGTGGTGAAGAAGCCCACGCCGGAGTGCTGGGAGGTGGTCATGCTCAGGTAGTCGGGGAAGAGGCCCGGCTGCATCAGCCGCCCGGTGATGTCCCCCGAGCGGATGCGCTCGGCCATGGCGGCCATCAGCAGCCGCCGCTGCTCCGGCGGGAAGGGGGCCACAAAGGAAGTGGGGAAGTCGTCCAGCGCGCCGGTATCCCGGAAGCGCTCCAGCCCGCCCCGGGTGAACAGGGTGTAGAACCGCTCCGCCGTCCGCAGCCGCCCGAACCGCCGTCTGGCCGCGGCGGCCAGGCGGTCGTAGAAGGGCAGGCCGGGCCGCAGATACCGGCCAATGACCTCGTCGGCATAGAACCGGCCGAAACAGGGCTGGTCCATCACCATGTAAAATCCGTTTTCATCGGTGCACAGGTCGTAGGACTCCAGGATCTCCACCGGGTCGGCGGTGTACTGGATCAGGCTGTAGCACCGGGCGAGGAGGGACTGGAAGTGCCGGTGATAGCCCGTCACCTGGTCCTCGCCCCGCAGCAGCATGGCCTGATTCCCGTCCTCCGACAGGCACACCACACAGCTGTGGGTGGCCAGAAAGTAGGGGAAGGGGTCGGTATACCGGGCGGCGATGGTGTTGTCATAGTAGTAGTAGGGGTGGTACCGCCGCCGGGACAGCAGGCACACGGGCAGCAGGCGGCAGAAGCAGTCCAGGTTGTGCTGGCTGATGTCCTCCGCCGCCCCCGAGGCGTCAAAGGCCACGATCTGCCGCACCTCCGCCTCCATCCGGCCGTCCAGGTACCGGCGGAGCAGTTCGCCGCTGAGGAAGGTGTCGGTGGGGGGCACGGTCAGCTCCACCCGGGCGTCCGGCCTGGCCAGCTCCTGGGCCAGCACCATCCGCAGCAGGGGCTGCACGCTGGCCGCGCCGGAAAAAATAGACCGTCGCCCGGCGTACTGGTCCAGATCCATCAGCAGGCGGCTCTCCTCAAAGGCGGGGGCGGAGAAATCCAGCTCCGCCAGGCCGGAGAACAGCCGCCCCACCATGTCCCGGGCCCGGCGGAGGCCCTCCTTTTCAAACTGGGCGTCGTAGTAGCCCCGCAGCCGCTGGCCCTCGCCGGGGGTTAGCCGCAGGTGGTAGATCAGGGCGTCCAGGGCGTCGTAGGGCAGCACCCGCTGCCCCGTCAGGGCCTTGGAGAGGGCGGTCCGCTCCACCCCCGACAGACGGGACAGGGCGGACACGGTCATTTTCTTGGCCTGCAGCAGGTCCCGCAGGTATTCGCTGAACAGCAGCAAGGGCATCCCCTCCTGGTGCAAGTTTACAGAATAAAGCAAATTTAGTATAACATAGATTTTTAAAAGAGGTGTGCACAGAAAGAATGGTTTTGGCGCACAGCTTTTTGCACAGGGGCCCGGGAGAAGTTCCACCGGCCTTCCGGCTGGAACCGCCGGAAGGGATGTGGTATAATGATGCCTGCTGAATAAACCGCCGAGGGGGTTATTGGCGCGGCAAGGGCCGCAAAAAGCCGGCCTCTGCCGCCCGCCGCGTGAAGCCACCGCCCGGAACGGGCGGAGCTGGGAAAGGGGAGCTTACCTTGAAAATCGTCTATTTCAGTCCAAACGACACCACCAGACAGGTCACGGTGGCGGCAGCCGCCGCCATGGAGCCCGGCGGGGAGCAGGTGGACCTGCTGAAGGCACCGCTGGAAGAGGACCTGGCCGTGGGCGCGGAGGAGATGCTGGTGGTGGGCATGCCGGTGTATGCGGGCCGCATCCCCGGCCTGTGCCTGTCCTCCCTGGCCCATCTGAAGGGCAGCGGCGGCCCGGCGGCGGCCATCGCGGTGTACGGCAACCGGGACTATGACGACGCCCTGCTGGAGCTGACCGATCTGCTGGAGGCCCAGGGCTTCCGGGTGGTGGGGGCGGGGGCCTTCATCGCCAAGCACTCCATTTTCCCCACCGTGGCCGCCCACCGGCCCGATGAAAAGGACATGGCGGCCATCGCCGCCTTTGGCCGGGAGTGTCAGGCCCGGCGGGGCCTGTTCTCCGACAGCCACCCCGGCGAGATCCTGGTGAAGGGCAGCCGGCCCTACAAGAAGCCGGGCGCCTCCTCCTTCCGGCCCTCCGGGGACAAGACCTGCACCGGCTGCGGCGCCTGCGCCGCCATCTGCCCCACCGGGTCCATCGACCCAGCGGAGCCCGCCAAGACCAGGGAGGACACCTGCATCGCCTGCGCGGCCTGCATCCGGGTGTGCCCCACCGGCTCCAGGGCCTTCCGGGGCCCGGTCTACCAGACCGCCCGCAAGGCCTTTGAGCTCAAATGCGCCCCCTACCGGCTGCCCGAGACCTTCTACCGGGCATAAGGGGGGCGCCATGGAACACACAGCGCTGCATATTTCCCCCATCGGGGTGCTGAGAAAGGATGAGAACGGAGTCCGGGTGGAGCTGGACCCCGCCTACGCCCCCGGCTTGCTGGGCCTGGAGCTGTACAGCCACGTGCACATCCTCTGGTGGTTTGACCGCCGGGACAACCCGGAGGACCGGAGCCGCCTCCAGGTCAGGCCGCCCCACCGGGGCACACCGGGGCCCATGGGGGTCTTTGCCAGCCGGTCCCCCAGCCGCCCCAACCCCATCGCCCTGTCCACCGGGCGCATCCTGGATGTGGACAGAGAGCGGGGGGTGCTCACCCTGGACTGGAGCGACGCGGAGGACGGCACCCCCGTGCTGGACATCAAGCCCTACTCCACCGGCCTGGACCGGGTGACCGAGGCCAGGGAACCCTACTGGCACGACAGCTGGCCCCACACCTATGAGGAGGCCCGGCAGCGGGGGGAGTGAGCGCCTCCGGGGCTCAGAGAGCAGAAAAAAGGTCCGTTCCCGAGGGAACGGACCTTTTTTGTTGGAGTATAGAAGATCAGAAGGGATGGCTGCCGTTGCCGGGCATCTGCTGCTCACCGGCGGGCTGTGCGGCGGCGGAGACGGCGTCGTAGTACCGGGCCAGGGTGCCGGTGTAGTACCCCGTGAGCCAGATGGTGAGGGGCAGGGGCAGCAGGAAGGAGAGCACCTGGCTGGCGATGATGCCGGCGGTGAGGGCGGCGGTGCTGCCCATGCCCAGGAAGAAGAAGCAGCCCAGCCCCACGCACACGCCGGTCACCAGCCCGGAGAGCACCGCGGCCAGGATGTCCCACCCCAGGAAGGACAGGGCCAGCTTGAAGATCTCCCCGTAGCGGCCGAAGAGCATGGTGCGGCTGCGGCGCACCGCCTCCAGGGGTCCGCCGTCGGGCCGGTCGGCCAGGCAGAAGGGGGCCAGGGCGTACCGCAGCACCAGGAACAGGATGAGCAGGGCGGCGGCGATGAACACCACGATAAACACCACATACATGGCCACCATCTGGAGGGTGAACAGTTCCACGGAGGGGGTATAGAAATAGGAGCCCATGGCCAGCATTGTCACCAGGAAGGACAGGATCAGGGTCACCGGGATCAGCACCAGCAGCGCCCAGCACACGGAGAAGGCCAGGATAATCAGGTTCATCACAATGACCCGGCCCGTCATGCCGAAGCCGCCCAGCAGGTCGCCGAAGCCGGTCTCCTGGCCGCGGACCCGCCGGAGGGTGTAGCTGTAATAGCCGAAGGACAGCACCACGGCGTAGAGCTGGAGCAGGATGCGGAGGAAAAAGACGGGCACCGCCACAGGGGAGGCGGGGGTGTAGAGGGCGTTCAGGAGCTGCTGGGGGTCGGTGTAGGTGAGCAGGGCGGCCAGCGTGTCCCGGATGCCGGCCACCGAGCCGCCCACCACCAGGTCCAGCAGGAGGAAAAGTCCGCTGGTGAGGAGCAGATAGACCAGCGTCGCCTTCCACACCCTGGGATGGGTGGTGCGCAGGTCCTCCTTGGCGGCCCGCTTCAGTTCTTTTCGGTCGACAAATACGGGCGGGCCAAACATGGGAGCGTTGTACATGAGCGGATTCCCCCTCTCTCAGATGTGTGCATCATACCATACCCGGCGGGGAAATGCAAACCGCAGAGGGAAAGAAACCCCGTTGCGGCGGGGCGGACAATCTGGTATAGTGGGGCTGACAGGGCGGGGGAAGGCGGAGCCCTCCCGCCCGCAGACAGAACACAGATTTTTCCGGCCCTCCGGCGGAGCGGCCATCTGAAAAACAGAAATAAGGAGGAGCAGCCATGATTCATATCTACTGCGGAGACGGAAAGGGGAAGACCACCTGCGCCTTTGGCCTGGCCCTGCGGGCGGCGGGCCGGGGGAGAAAGGTGGTCATCGCCCAGTTCCTCAAGAGCGGGGACAGCGGCGAGCGGGACGCCATCGCCCATGTGCCCGGGGTGACCCTGCTGCCGGTGCCCGAGCAGGTGAAATTCACCTTTATGATGAACGACCAGGAGAAGGCGGACGCCTCCGCCCGGATGCGGGAGACCCTGCAGCAGGTGTCCGGACTGGTGAAGGCGGGGGGCTGCGGCCTGGTGGTGCTGGACGAGTGCTGTGCCGCCGTGTCCACCGGCCTGCTGCCCCTGGCGGAGGTGCTGGCCTTTTTGGACGGTGCGCCGGAGGACCTGGAAGTGGTCATCACCGGCCGGGACCCGGACCCCGCCCTGGTGGAGCGGGCCGACTACATCACTGAGATGAAAAAAATTCGCCATCCCTTCGACAAGGGCGTGGCCGCCCGGAAGGGCATTGAGTGGTAAACGACAGAGTGTGCGCGCTGGGCGGAAGCCTGGCGCGCACCTTGTCTTTCTACGGCAGAAAAGTGAAAAAATTGGAGCGAAAAACTGCACAAATAGAGAAATGGAAAAGAGAAAATAGATAATAATTTTTACAATAACAAAAACAGGAAAATGAAAAAACTGCATAAAGCATGCATTTAAAATAATAAAAAATACGGGTAAATTTTTAGTATGATAAAATGTTGCATAATTTATACAAAGAAACCTTGAAAAGTTTTGACAAAATGATATAATGATTTCCATTAAGGGGAAATCAGGCCGCGGCCGCCTGCGCGTCTCCCGAAGAGGACAGACTGTCCGCTTTGGAAGGACAGACGCCACGCTTCTTATCCCCATCCCGCTAAGGAGGAAGTATACATGGCACATAAGTACGTCTATCTCTTTTCCGAGGGCAACGGCTCCATGCGTGAGCTGCTGGGCGGCAAGGGCGCCAACCTGGCCGAAATGACCAATCTGGGTATGCCTGTCCCCCAGGGCTTCACCGTCACCACCGAGGCCTGCACTCAGTATTATAACGACGGCCGCCAGATCAACGAGGAGATCCAGGCTCAGATCTATGAGTACCTGGCCAAGATGGAGGAGATCTGCGGCAAGAAGTTTGCCGATCCCGAGAACCCCCTGCTGGTGTCCGTCCGCTCCGGCGCCCGCGCCTCCATGCCCGGCATGATGGATACCATCCTGAACCTGGGCCTGAACGACGTGGTGGTGGAGGGCCTGGCCAAGTTCACCAACAACCCCCGCTTCGCCTACGACTCCTACCGCCGGTTCATCCAGATGTTCTCCGACGTGGTCATGGAGCTGTCCAAGAAGCGCTTTGAGGAGATCATCGACGACGTCAAGGCCAAGAAGGGCGTCAAGCAGGACGTGGAGCTGGACACCGACGACATGAAGCACCTGGTGGTCCTGTTTAAGGAGTTCTACAAGAAGGAGAAGGGCGAGGACTTCCCCCAGGACCCCAAGGTCCAGCTGATGGAGGCCGTCAAGGCCGTGTTCCGCTCCTGGGACAACCCCCGTGCCAATGTGTACCGCCGCCTGAACGAGATCCCCTACGACTGGGGCACCGCCGTCAACGTCCAGTCCATGGTGTTCGGCAACTCCGGCAACAGCTCCGGCACCGGCGTGGCCTTCACCCGTAACCCCGCCACCGGCGAGAAGGCCCTGTTCGGCGAGTACCTGATCAACGCCCAGGGCGAGGACGTGGTGGCCGGCGTGCGCACCCCCTCCCCCATCAGCAAGCTCCACGAGGAGATGCCCGAGGTGTACGAGCAGTTCGCCGACATCGCCAACCGCCTGGAGCAGCACTACAAGGACATGCAGGACATGGAGTTCACCATTGAGAACGGCAAGCTCTACATGCTCCAGACCCGTAACGGCAAGCGCACCGCCGTGGCCGCTCTGAAGGTGGCCGTGGACCTGGTGGACGAGGGCATGATCGACGAGAAGGAAGCCGTCTGCCGCGTGGAGCCCAAGCAGCTGGACGCCCTGCTGCACCCCACCTTTGACCCCGAGGCCCTGAAGAAGGCCCAGGTGGTGGGCAAGGGCCTGGCCGCCTCTCCCGGCGCCGCCTGCGGCCGCGTGGTCTTCACCGCCGAGGACGCCAAGGAGTGGCACGCCCGCGGCGAGAAGGTGGTCCTGGTCCGTCTGGAGACCTCTCCCGAGGATATCGAGGGCATGCAGACCGCGCAGGGCATCCTGACCGTCCGCGGCGGCATGACCTCTCACGCCGCCGTGGTGGCCCGCGGCATGGGCACCTGCTGCGTGTCCGGCTGCGGCGACATCGTGGTGGACTATGAGAACAAGAAGTTCACCCTGGCTGGCAAGGAGTACCACGAGGGCGATTACATCTCCCTGGACGGCTCCACCGGCAATATCTACGGCGAGGCCATTCCCACCGTGCCCGCCGATCCCGGCTCCGGCTACTTCGGCCGCCTGATGGGCTGGGCCGACAAGTACCGCCAGCTGAAGGTGTACACCAACGCCGACACCCCCAGAGACGCCAAGCAGGCCCGCGCCTTCGGCGCCCAGGGCATCGGTCTGTGCCGCACCGAGCACATGTTCTTCGAGGAGACCCGTATCAAGGCCATGCGCGAGATGATCGTGGCCGACAACACCGAGGACCGCAAGAAGGCCCTGGCCAAGATCATGCCCTATCAGCAGGGCGACTTCGAGGGCCTGTACGAGGCCATGGAGGGCGACCCCGTCGTCATCCGCTTCCTGGATCCCCCGCTGCACGAGTTCCTGCCCACCAAGGAGGAGGACATCAAGGAGATCGCCGCCGACCTGGGCATCACCGTGGAGCACCTGAAGGACGTCATCGCCTCCCTGCATGAGTTCAACCCCATGATGGGTCACCGCGGCTGCCGTCTGGCCGTCTCCTACCCCGAGATCGCCGAGATGCAGACCACCGCCGTCATCAACGCCGCCATCAACGTCCAGAAGAAGCACCCCGACTGGACCATGGTGCCTGAGATCATGATCCCCCTGGTGGGCGAGGTCAAGGAGCTCAAGTACGTCAAGGACGTGGTGGTCGCCACTGCCGACGCCATCATCAAGGCCTCCGGCATTGATATGAAGTACGAGGTCGGCACCATGATCGAGATCCCCCGCGCCGCCCTCACCGCCGACGAGATCGCCACCGAGGCCGAGTTCTTCTCCTTCGGCACCAACGACCTGACTCAGATGACCTTCGGCTTCTCCCGCGACGACGCCGGCAAGTTCCTGAGCTACTACTATGAGAAGAAGATCTACGAGTCCGACCCCTTCGCCCACCTGGATCAGAAGGGCGTGGGCAAGCTGGTGAAGATGGCTGCCGAGATGGGCCGCAAGACCCGTCCCACCATCCACCTGGGCATCTGCGGCGAGCACGGCGGCGATCCCACCTCCGTGGAGTTCTGCCACAAGGTCGGCCTGAACTATGTCTCCTGCTCTCCCTACCGTGTGCCCATCGCCCGTCTGGCCGCCGCTCAGGCCGCCATCAAGAACCCCCGCTAAACGGGCAGGGACATCCCTTACAGCATAAAAAAGGCCCTCAGTTCCGCGAGGAACTGAGGGCCTTTTTCACGTTCTGCGTCAGACAGAAGGGCTCAGGCGCCCTTGGGGGGCTTGTCCACCGTGTAGCCGTTGACGGTGAGATGGGCAACCTGGGCGCCCAGGTCGTCGGTGACGTCCACGGCGTACAGGCAGGTGGTGCGGCCCGCCTTCAGGCACTTGGCCTCCGCGATGAGGGTCTTGCCCCGGGAGGGAGAGAGAAAAGTGACGGATACCTGCTGTGTGACGGTGATGCGCTGGCTGTGGCCGTTGGCGGCCACGGCAAAGGTGAAGTCCGCCAGGGTGAAGATGGCGCCCCCCATAGGGACGGAGTTGGCGTTGAGGTGGATGGGGCGGATGGGCATGGAACAGACGGCATGGCCGGGTTCGGCAAGATCGATGATCACGCCGGCGGCCTCCGTGGCAAAGCGGTCGCCGGAAAAGCAGGCGCGGATCTGGTCGAGGGTGGGCATGGAGAGCACCCCTTTCTGAAGAATTTTGCACAGGTGTGGTCTGTGCGGTGGATAAATTATAGCAAGTACAGCAGAGAAGCACAACCGGTTTTTGCGGCTCCAGGCCGCCTGTGTCCCACACGTATTTTCCTGACAGGAAATATTTTTCCATCTCAACAAGAAAAATACCGCCTTCAATCCGGAGAAAAAGGGCGGTATACTGAGGGCACAAACAAGAGAGGAGTGAGCACATGAAAGTGTGTCTGGCGGAGAACATCCGCATGCTGAGAAAAGAGCGGGGACTGACCCAGGAGCAGCTGGCCGAGGCCATGGGGATCACGGTGGGGACGGTGTCCAAATGGGAGACGGGCAGCTGTATCCCGGACGTGTCCCTGATGATGGAGCTGGCGGAGTTTTTTGAGACCAGCGTGGATGTGCTTCTGGGGTATGAGCGGCAGAGCACGGCCCTGGAGGACAGGCTGGAGCGGCTGAAGACCCTGCGCAGGGGCAAACATTACGATGAGGCCCTTCGGGAGGGGGAGAAAGCCCTGCAGAAGTACCCCAACAGCTTCCGGGTGGTGTACGAGTGCGCCCAGCTCTGCCAGGTGGCGGGGATAGAGCTGGGGGACGGCCAGATGCTCCGGCGCTGCCGTGAACTCTTCCGGCGGAGCCTGGGCCTGCTGGACCAGAACCGGGACCCGGAAATCGGGGAAATCTCCATCCGTAACGACATTGCGGCAGCCTACCTGAGCCAGGGGGAGCGGGAGAAGGGGATCGCCCTGCTGAAGGAGAACAACACAGCGGGCATCAACAACATGGCGATTGGAAACGAGCTGGCCATGGACGAGGCCACCAGTGAGGAGGCCCTGACCTACCTGTCCAAGGCGCTGATGGACGCCGGCAGCCAGCTGGTCCGATTCGCCATTGGCTACAGCAACGCCTGTCTCCACCTGGGCAGAGCGGGGGATGCCCTTGCCTTCACCCGGCTGCTGCTCCAATTCCAGGAGGGGCTGAAGAAGCCGGGCAAGATCTCCTATCTGGACAAGGTCAGCGTCATGCTCCTGGCGCTGTGCGCCTTCTCCAGCCTGGATATGGGGGATGGAGAACAGGCGGAGGAATATCTCCGGCAGGCCAGGGACCAGGCCGCCCGCTTTGACGCAGCGCCCGACTGCACACTGGAGAATGTGCGCTTCATCGTCCCCAGCCAGAGCGCCGCCTATGACGACTTCGGCGCCACAGCGGCGGACGGTGTCCGGCAGCTGCTGGAGGAAAACCGGGAGGAGTACCCGAGCCTGCTGGAGCAGTGGGAAAAGCTGAACCGGGAGGGAGAATGACGCAGAAAGGCCGGGTCCCTGAGCGGGACCCGGCCTTTTGAATCAGAGGAAACGGAAGAAGAACAAGTAGAGCACCAGCAGGAACACGGCGAGCACGCCGATGAGCACCGGGATGAACACAGCCAGCGCGGCCAGGATCATGGCCAGACGGTCTTTTTTCTCCAGGGGCAGCTCTTCCCGCTCCTTATCAAACCGCTCCTCGGCCTCTTTGACGTTCACGACCCGGTTAATTTTTTTCCCAAAGAGCACGGGAACTCATCCTTCCTTTTTGTGCAGGGGGAAGTGGCAGGCCACATAGTGGTCGTTGCCCACGTTGGTCCACTCAGGGACCTCCTCCTTGCACTTCTGCTGGCAGTAGCGGCAGCGGGTGTGGAACTTGCAGCCGGAGGGGGGATTGACGGGGCTGGGGATGTCGCCCTCCAGCAGGATGCGCTCCCGCTTGTCCTCCTCGTCCACCACGGGAATGGCGGAGAGCAGGGCCTCGGTGTAGGGGTGCAGGGTGTTGGCGAACAGCTCCTCCGTGGGGGCCAGCTCCACCATGTTGCCCAGGTACATGACGCCGATGCGGTCGCTGATATACTTCACCACGCTCAGGTCGTGGGTGATGAACAGGTAGGTGAGGTTCTGCTTCTCCTTCAGGTCGGACAGCAGGTTGAGGATCTGGGACTGGATGGACACGTCCAGAGCGGACACGGCCTCGTCGCACACCACAAAGGCGGGGTTGAGGGCCAGGCTGCGGGCGATGCCGATACGCTGCCGCTGACCGCCGGAGAACTGGTGGGGGTAACGGCCGAACATATAGGTGTCCAGGCCGCAGTTCTCCATGACCTTGAAGATATAGTCCCGCATGGCGGGGTCGCCACGCTTGAAGATACCGTGGGACACCAGGCCCTCACCGATGATCTGGCCCACCGTCATACGGGGGTTCAGGGAGGAGTAGGGGTCCTGGAAGATGAGCTGCAGGTCCTTGCGCAGCACCCGCATCTCCTCCTTGGGCAGCTTCTTCAGGTCAATGTCCTTGCCGTCCTTGTGATAGATGACGTCGCCGTGGGTCTGGGGATAGAGCTGCAGCAGGGTGCGCCCGAAGGTGGACTTGCCGCAGCCCGACTCGCCCACCAGGCCCAGGGTCTCGCCGGCGTAGATATCCAGCGAGATGCCGTCGTTGGCGCGGACGTAGCGCTGCTTCTCCCGCAGCTTGGTCTTTTTTACCGGGAAATACTGCTTCACGTCCCGGACGGTCAGCAGCACTTTTTTCTCATTCTCCATGTTCTGTCCTCCCCGCCTTCTCCGGGTAGAAACACCGGACTAGATGATTGGGCGCGACCTCCACCAGCTCGGGCTCGGCCTGCCTGCACTTCTCCGTGCAGTACTTGCAGCGGGGGCCGAACTTGCAGCCCTTGGGCAGGTACAGGGGGTTGGGCACCGCGCCGGGGATGGCCTCCAGCCGCTTGCCCTTGGGGGTGTTGAGCCGGGGGATGGAGGTCATCAGACCCTCGGTGTAGGGGTGGGAGTGGACTCCCTTGTGGAAAATGGTGTACGCGTCGGCCTTCTCCACGATCTGGCCGCAGTACATGACGGCCACCTCGTCGGCCATCTCATGGATGACGCCCAGGTCGTGGGTGATGAACAGAATGGAGGAACCCGTCTGCTGCTTGAGCTCGTTCATCAGCTTGAGGATCTGGGCCTGGATGGTCACGTCCAGGGCGGTGGTGGGCTCGTCGGCGATGAGGAGCTTGGGCCGGCAGGCCAGGGCCATGGCGATCATGACGCGCTGGCGCATGCCGCCGGACAGCTGGAAGGGGTACTGCTTGGCCACCCGCTCCGGGTTGGGGATCTTAACGTCGGAGAGCAGGGAGACGGCCTTGGCGTGGGCCTCCTTCTTGTTCATGTGCTGGTGGAGCACCAGGACCTCGCCGATCTGCCGCTCAATGGTAAACACCGGGTTGAGGGAGGTCATGGGCTCCTGGAAGATCACGGAGATCTCGTTGCCCCGGATGTGGTGCAGGTCCTTGTCGGACGCGGCCATGATATCCTGGCCGTCAAAGGTGATGCTGCCGCTCTCGATATAGCCGTTTCCGTCCAGCAGGCGGATGATGCTCATGGCGGAAACGCTCTTGCCGGAACCGGACTCACCCACGATGCCCAGGGTCTTGCCGGCCTCCAGGCTGTAGGTCACGTCGTTGACCGCCTTCACGATACCTTTCTTGGTGGTGAAGTAGGTGTGCAGATTTTTTACTTCAAGCAGACTCATATCCGGTTCACCTCTCTTTCGACTTGGGATCGATGGCGTCCCGCAGGCCGTCGCCGATGCAGTTGATGCTGATGGTGCAGATGCCCAGCATCAGGGCCGGGAACACCCAGCGCCACCAGTAGTTCTCGATGACCTGACCGTTCTGGGCGCCGGTGAGCATGTTGCCCCAGGTGGCGTTGGGCTCGTTGACGCCGAAGCCGATGAAGGACAGGGAGGACTCCGTCAGCATACAGGTGGCGAAGTTCAGGGTGGCGTTGACAATGATGACAGTGATGATATTGGGCAGGATGTGCCGGAAGATGATGCCGGACTCCTTGACGCCAAGGGACTTGGCGGCGGTGACGAACTCCTGCTCACGCTCGGCCAGCACGCTGCCGCGGACCAGACGGGCGATACCGGGCCAGGACAGCAGGCCCAGGATACACATGATCAGGATGATACGCTGGGTCTCGCTGATGCTGTTGCCCAGGATGGACGACAGGATGATACAGAAGGGGAGGAAGGGGATGGAGGAGACGATCTCGGTCAGACGCATGAGCAGGTTGTCCACCTTACCGCCCTTGTAGCCGGACACGCCGCCCACAATGATGCCGATGATGGTGGAGATGATGACGGAGATGGCGCCCACGGTCATGGTCATACGGCCGCCCACCAGAATACGGCGGAACAGGTCACGGCCAAAGGCGTCGGTGCCCATCAGGTAGCCCTTCAGGCCCCAGGACACCACGGTGCCGTCCTCCTGAATGGCGTAGTTGGCGTAGTAGCCGGCATCCACGGAGGCCACGGAGGTGGCGCTGGAGGGAGCGGAGGCCTGGCCGTGGGTGTTGTCGCCCCAGGACACCACGCTGCCGTCCTGGAGGATGGCGGTGTAGTGATAGCGGCCGGCGGAGATGGCGGTCACCTGGCCCTGAATCTCCTCGGGCACGTTGAGGGACTTCTTGATGTTGTTGCCCCAGGTGTACACCCGGCCGTCGGAGGTGACGGCTGCGGCGCTCTCGTCGGTGATGGCCAGGTCAATGACGTTGCCCTGGATCTCCTCGGGGATGTTGGTGTAGGCGGAGGTCTTGGTGGTCAGGGGCACCACCTCGCCGTCCTTGGTCAGCACCATGACGATGTTGGTGCTGGCGGCGAACTTGTCGATGTTGCCCTGGACGCCCTCGGGGTAGGTGATGCGCAGCAGGTACTCGCTGCCCCAGTTGTACATCTTGCCCTCTTCGGTGAGAGCCAGAGAAATCTGGTAGCCGGCCAGGATCTGCTTGATGTTGTTGCCGCCGGTGCGCAGGTCCATGGGGATGTTGCTCAGACCCATGCGGTCGTTGCCCCAGGTGAAGACCTGGCCGTCCTCATTCACGGCCACCACGTGGTCCAGACCGGCGGAGATCTGCACCAGCTTGCCGGTCTCGCTGGAGCTGGGGATGTTCTTCAGCTTGTCGTTGGGGAAGGTGCCCCACTCGTAGACGTTGCCGTCCTTATCCACGCCCACGGAGAAGGAGCTGCCCACGGACATGTCCTGGGCGTTGCCCTGGAGGCCGCTGGGCACGGTGATCATGCCGAATCCGGGGGCCACGTTGGACTGGGTCACGTCCTGATAGTACAGGTCGATGGGGAAAAAGTAGGGCAGGATCACGCAGCACAGGAAGATAAAGACGAACAGGATTACGCCGGCCATGGCGATCTTATCCCGGACAAAGGAGTGGAGCACCATCTGCATGGGACTCTGAAGGACCTCGTCCTCCTCCTGAGGGAGACTGCCCACCACCATGCGCTGGGCCGCCATGGAGGCGGTGGAGCGGCGGGTGGATTTTTTCTTTTGATTTCGCATTGTCTTCCCTCCTTTAATTCTCGAGTCGGACACGGGGATCCACGATGGTGTAGGCCACGTCCATGATCACGTTGCCGGCCAGGGACAGCACCACGTAGAACATCTGCATGGTGAGCACCACGGCGAAGTCACGCTGGAGCAGGCCGTCGATGAGCATCTTGCCCAGGCCGGGCCACAGGAACACGGACTCGATGACGATGGAGCCGCCGAACAGGCCGATGACCCACCAGGTGGTGATGGTAACAATGGGGATCAGGGCGTTGCGGAAGGCATGGATATAGATGACGGTCTTTTCCCGCAGGCCCTTGGCGCGGGCAGTCTTGATATAGTCCATACGCAGCACGTCGATCATGGCGGCGCGGACATAGCGGGTGATGCCGCCTACGCCGGACACGGCCATGACCAGCACGGGCAGGACCATGTGCCACGCCATATCCAGGAACGCGCTCAGGCCTGTGGCGTCCAATCCGGCGGATTTAACGCCGCTGATGGGGAATATGGGGAACTTGACGGCCAGCAGGAAGATGGCCAGCAGGGCTACAATGAACTGGGGCAGGCTGTAGCCCACGATGGTGAGCACCTGGACGGCCTTGTCGAAGACACCGTTCTTCCGCACTGCGGTCACAATGCCCAGCGGGATGGCGATGATGAACACCACGATCATGGTCAGCACGTTGAGCAGCACCGTGTTGGCCATGGGGGCGCCGATGATGTTGATGACCGCCTGCTTGTACTGGGTGGAGTAGCCGAAGTTGCCGGTCAGCATGTTGCCCATCCAGGCCAGATACTGGATCGGCAGGGGCTTGTCCAGACCCAGATTGGCCACTGTCTTGTCGTACAGGGCCTGGTAGGCGTCCGGCTTCATGGTGGTCTTGCTGTCGCCCAGCATGATGTCCACCGGGTTGCCGGGCATGGACTTATAGATCGCGAACATCAGGATGGAAATGATAAAAAATACAAAAACGATATACACCAATCGTTTCAGTAAATATCTTCCTTTTCCCATTCACCTTTCCTCCGTTTCAAATTTATGGGATCGGGGCTCCCGTTTACCGTGGGATATGGCTTGTCTGTATTGTGTCCATTCCCAGGGAAATGCGGCATGAAAAGGGGTATGCGACATTTCCCCGGGAATGCCCAAATACCGGAAAACCGGCGGAACCCGCGCGAATGTGCGGGGTTCCGCCGGATATTTCGGCTTAGGCCTCTACCCAGGCATCCAGGACAGCGCGGGACCACTCCCAAACGGAGGTGGAGTACCAGTCGTGGAGCTTATTGGAGTAGAAATCGTAATACTCGTCGGAATACAGGGGGATATCGGGCAGCTTGTCGTTCCAAATCGCGATGAAGTTCTGCCAGGCGGTCAGCCAGGCCTCGGTGTCCTCGTAGGGGATGGGCTTCAGAGCCTCAGCGGCGGCAGCCAGCTCCTCGTCGGCGATCCAGTTGCTGTTGTAACCGCCCTGCATCCACACGGGATCGGTGGAGAAGTAGTACCAGGGGGAGCTGGCCAGAGCAAAGCCAGTGGCCAGGTTGTACATGTTGTAGATCTCACCGGAGTGGTCGACACCGGCCAGCATGGTGGGGAAGTCGGTGGTGGTAGCCTTCAGCTCCATACCGGCCTCAGCCATGGCCTCGGGCAGCATGGTGGCCAGCAGCTCGGACACGGGGTTGTTGCTGGTGTTGCACCACTGGATGACCAGGGGCTTCAGCTCGCCGTTGACGTCCTTGTAGCGGGTGCCGGTGCCGGAGTAAGCGCTGCCGTCAGCGTTCAGGGTCCAGCCGTCCTCCTCAAGGAGCTTCTTGGCCTCGTCAATGTTCTTCTCATAGGTGTTCAGGTTCTGGTCGATCCAGTCCTTGGACTCCTGGTACTCCCACTGGGCCAGGCCGTAGTAGGAGTGGACCACGGAGGCGTAGCCGCCGCTGTACTGATAGGCGAACTGGTTGCGGTCCAGGCAGTAGGCAATGGCCTTACGGACGTTCTCGGAGTCGGTGGGGAACTGGCTGCAGTCGAACTGCACCTTGCCGTAGCCGTTGCGGAAGAAGGTGTTGTCCTGAGCCTCGCCGGCCTCCACCAGATTCAGACCGGCGTCGATGGTGTCGGCGCCGGAGCACTGGAACAGCAGATCAACGGAGCCGGAAGCCAGCTCGTTCATCATGGTGTCGCTCTTGACGGTCTTGATGATGATCTTCTCGATCATGGGCTTCACGCCGCGGTAGTCGCCGGCGTAGTTGGGGTTGACAACCACAACGCCCTGACGGCTGGAGATGTCATAGGAGTCGAACAGGTAGGGGCCGCAGGTGACGGTGGGGTTGTACCGGTAGCCGGTGGTGGGGTCGTTGATGGTCTTCAGGAGCAGATCAGAGGTGAAGTCGCCGGTGATCATAGCGCCCTCGGGGGCATCCACCACGTCGCAGCCCGGGGCAATGACATGCATGGGACGGGGAGCGGCGGAGGCGTAGGTAATGTCGTAGTGGTAGGGCAGCTCGGAGGCGCTGACAGTGACGGAGTAGGTCATGTCGTCCACCAGGTGGACGCCGGCGAAGTTCTTGGTGTTGCCGTCAAAGTAGTCCTGATAGCCCACCAGGGGATAACCGGCCTGGCTGGGATAGCCGTCCACAGCGTTCATCTCGGGGCTGCTCTCCAGCAGCAGCTGGAAGACATAGTCCTTGGCGGTGATGGGAGTGCCGTCGCTCCACACCAGGCCGTCGTTGATGGTGACGGTGTAGGTCTTGGTGCCGTCCTCGTTCTCCACTTCCTCGTGGCTGGCCACGACGGTGGGATCGTAGATCCACTCGCCGTCGATGTCGGAGGTGATGGTGCCGTAGCCGTGGATCAGGTCGTACAGCTTGTAGTTGGTGGCGTTGTTGTTGAAGCTGGAGTCGTAGAAGTCGTTCTCCAGGTCGGTGGTGGTGCCGATGATCAGCTGGCCGGTGGGCTCGGTGGGCTTGGTGGCCGTCTCATCGGCAGTCTGGCTCTGAGAGGGCGAAGCGGGGGGATTGCTGGCAGAGGGGTTGGTGGTCACCGTCTGCTGGCCGCAGGCAGCGAGCGAGAGAACCGTGGCGCCTGCCAGCAGGAGGGACAGCAGCTTTTTCTTTTGCATTTTTCCGTCTTCCTTTCCTGTCTGATTAGGAGCTAGCGCTTGTTACGGAGGTCCGCGGCCGGCGGAAGGCTCCGCCGGGCCGCGGGATGCTCCAATAAAAGCTTGTCTATTTTATCAAAAAACCACCGGATAATCAAGAGGAACTGAAATATTTGCGAAAAAAGTATCAAGCGGGGTTAAAAAGCAGCAAGATTTTGATATCTCGAACTTAGAAGAAATATCTCTGTATGGTGGAATAATGTCCGCATTACAGCTGCATAAGCTGCTCCATCTCCCCGATAAGGGTGTCAAAAAGTTTCAAAGCGTCGGCGATGGGAGCGGGGGAGGAGATGTCCACGCCGGCGCCCTTGAGCAGGGACACGGGGTCGGTGGAACAGCCGCCGCTGAGGAAGTGGAGGTAGTCCTCCACCGCCGGGCGGCCCTCCCTGAGGATGCGCTGGGACAGGGCGATGGCGGAGGCGAAGCCGGTGGCGTACTGATAGACGTAGAAGTTGTAGTAGAAGTGGGGGATGCGGGCCCACTCCAGGGCGATCTCGGGGTCGGCCTCGATGTCCTCGCCGTAGTAGAGGCGGTTGAGCTGGGCGTACTTCTCGTTGAGGGCCTCGGCGGTGAGGGGCTGGCCCTTGCCGGTCTGCTCGCTGCACCACAGCTCGAACTCGGCGAACATGGTCTGGCGGTAGAGGGTGCCGCGGAACTGCTCCAGGAAGTGGTTGAGCAGGTAGGCCCGGCGCTTGGGCTCGGTGGTCTTGCTCAGCAGGTGCTGCATCAGCAGGGCCTCGTTGCAGGTGGAGGCCACCTCGGCCACAAAGATCTTGTACCCGGCGTAGGTGACGCTCTGGGTGTGGTTGGACAGATAGGAGTGGAGGGCGTGGCCCATCTCGTGGACCAGGGTGAACACGTCGTCCAGGGTGTCGGTGTAGTTGAGCAGCACGTAGGGGTGCACGCCGTACACGCCCGCGGAGTAGGCGCCGGAGCGCTTGCCCTGGTTCTCGTACACGTCGATCCAGCGGTTGTCAAAGCCCTCGTTGATGACCTTCAGGTAGTCCTCGCCCAGGGGGGCCAGGGCCTCGCGGGCCATGTCCTTGCCCTGCTCGAAGGGGATGCTGGCGTCCTCGTCGGCCACGATGGGGGTGTAGAGGTCGTAGTAGTGAAGCCTGTCCACGCCCAGCAGCTTCTTGCGCAGGCGCACGTAGCGGTGCATGGCCCCCAGGTTGTCGTGGACGGTCTGGATCAGGTTGTGGTAGATCTGGGGGTCCACCTCAGTCTCGGCCAGGGCGGCGTGGAGAGCGGAGGGGTAGCGGCGGGCGTCGGCAAAGAACTGCAGCTGCTTCATCTGGGCGCTTAGGATGGCGGCGCAGGTGTTGCGGAACTGGCCGTACACCCCGTAGAGGGACTGGAAGGCGGACTTGCGCAGGGTCCGGTCGGCGGACTGGAGCAGGGAGACATAGTTGCCGTGGGTGACCGGGTGGGTCTCGCCCTTGCTGTCCACCGCGTCGGGGTAGGTCATGTCGGCGTCGTTGAGCAGGGAGAAGATGTCGTCGGGGGCCTGGCCCATCCGCTCGGCGGAGGCCAGCAGGGCCTCGCACTCGGGGGAGAGGGTGTGGTCCTTCTTGCTGCGGATGCGCTTGAGCATGAGCCGGTAGTGGGCCAGGGCGGGCTCCTGGGCGTAGAAGGACTCCAGGGTGGCGTCGTCAATGGCCAGCAGCTCGGGGGTCTGGAAGGAGAGGGCCTGGCTCAGCTCCACCAGAAGGTTCTGGCACTGGGCGCTCATCTCCTGGTAGACGGCGTTGCGGGTGTCCTCGTCGCTCTTGCGGAAGGCGTAGGAGATGACCCGGTCGCCCTGGAGATCGATCTCGTCCTGGAGCTTGAGGAAGGCCAGAAGGGTGGCGGCGCTCTCCGCCAGACGGCCCTGATATCCGGACAGGCCGCTCACCAGGCCGCGGAGGCTGTCGTAGGCCTCCCGCCAGGCCTGGTCGCTGGGGTACAGGTCGGTGATGGCCCAGGTGTTGGCAGGGTCCACCTGACTGCGGGTGGGAAGGGTATGTGCCATAGCTGATGACTCCTTTGCTATTAAAATATAAGGGGATGCGCGCCTGTCTTACGGGCGCAGCATGGAATAGTATACCACACAATGGCTTGTCCTGCCATGGCGTCAAGACATACAAAACAGGAAAAGCGGAAAAAAGCAATATATATAATAAGCTATAAAAAAAGTGGGAAATAAGCCGGGGAAATACCATAAAAAGGAGAAAAAAGAAAAAGAAAGGCGCATACACCGCCATACACGGTGTGTGCGCCTCAGAGACGGGGAGAGATCATTGCGCCCCGTGGGGGCAGTCAGGCGGGGGCAGCAGGCCGGGCAGCTCATCCCGCATGCGCAGCAGGTCGCCGGAGTCCTGCTTGATCCAGCAGGAGATCAGCGCGCCGTGGACCAGGGTGAAGAGCACCAGGCTGCACCGCTCGGCCAGAGCGGGGGAGTACCCGCAGGCCATCAGCTTGTCCCGGTAGAGCTGCTGCCACTCCTCATACACCTGCCTGGCCTGCCGGGCCACCTCCTCGCTGATGTACACCGACTCCAGCCCCATGAAGGTGATGACCAGGGACTCGAAGCGGTGCTCCCTGCTGAACAGGGAGGCCAGCCGCTCCAGCATGGCGCGGAAGACGGTGAGCGCGTCGTCGGAGACCGAAAAGATGTGGGTCTGGATACCGGCGGCCATCTGGTCGTAGGCGAAGCGGATGACCTGGGCGGCCAGCTGTTCCTTGCCGCCGGGGAAATAGTAGTAGAAGGAGCCCTTTGGGATGTTGCAGGCGGCCACGATCTCGGCGATACCGGTGCCCGAGTAGCCGTTGTGGGAGAAGAGCTCGGCGGCGGCCCGGAGAATGCGCGTCTTCTTATCTGTACTGCGGTCCAAGGGGCAGACCTCCTCTGTGTGTGGATTCACATTAGGTTAACACGGCGGGGGTCGGGTGTCAATGACAGAGGAAAAGAGAAAAGGCGCCCCGGAGCGGATGGCTCCGGGGCGCCTGGGACTGCGGATGATGCGGGGGAAGGGGCTCAGCCCTCGAACACGGTGTTGCCGGTGACGGCCAGACCGGCGTTGTGGCCGCTGGTCATGGCCCAGCCGAAGAGGGAGCCGGTGGCGTAGATGTCGCCCACCACGCCGCCGACCACCTCACCGGCGGCGTACAGGCCCTGGATGGGCTGCCCGTCGGTGTCCAGCACCTGCATGCTGTTGTTGATGCGCAGGCCGCCCAGGGTGGCGTAGTAGCGCAGGTTCATCTCCACGGCGTAGTAGGGGCCGTCGCCCATGGCGGTGGTGACCTTGCGGCCGAAGTCGGCGTCCTCACCGGCGGCCACAAAGCCGTTGTACCGCTCCACCGTGTCGGTCAGGGCGCCGGCGGGGATGTTTACGATGGCGGCCAGGTCCTCCAGGGTGTCGGCGTGGGCGAACACGGGGGTGGAGGTGCCGTTGGCCTCCAGCCACTCATCCAGCTGCTCCTGGGTGAAGTTGTGGGAGGCGATGCAGGTCTGGGCGTAGGTCTCAAAGGAGGCCGCGTCCATGATCAGGTAGGAGTGCTGGTTCTGCTCCATGCCGGCCTTGATGTCGTTGGCGCTGCCCTGCTCGTTGACAAAGCGGACGCCCTGGTCGGACACCAGGATGGAGCCGGTCTTGTTGTACATGGCCAGGCAGCCCTGGAAGGTGTGCTGGCCGCGGCCGTCGGGCAGGACGATGCTGTGGGGCTGGATGTTCACCTTGTCCAGGTTGAAGGAGTCGGCGCCGATGGCGGTGGCCATGTTCAGGCCGTCGCCGGTGGCGGATACAGCGCCGGCGTAGGGCAGGCTGGTGACCGACTCGGGCAGCATGTCAGTGTTGGCGCCGTAGCCGCCGGTGGCCAGGATGACGCTGTTGGCGGTGATCTCATAGGGGGTGCCGTCGGCCGCCAGGGCCTTCACGCCGGTGACAGTGCCGTCGGTGACCATCAGCTCCTGGGCGGGGGTCTCCGTCATGATCTCCACGCCCAGGCCGGCCAGCTTCTCCTGGAGGGCGCTGATCACGCCGGCGCCGCCGCCGTCGGGGGAGAAGGTGCGGCCGTAGGAGTGCTCGGCGGAGGGGGAGGGCTCGGTGTTCTTGTAGGGCAGGGCCGCGCCGTCCTCGGCCACCAGCCAGTCAAAGGCCGCGCCCTGGGTGTTGGCGTACAGCCAGAGGGTGCGGGCGTCGCTGAAGAAGTGGCCGTTCTTCATGATGTCCATGAAGTAGGCCTCGGGGCTGTCCTCAATGCCGTAGGACTGCTGCCACTGGCTGCCGGTGGCGTTGGTGCCGCCGCCGGCCATGGCGGACGCGCCGCCCACCATGGCCATCTTCTCCAGCACCACCACGTCGGCGCCGTTCTGGACGGCGGTGAGGGCGGCGGTCAGGCCGGCGCCGCCGGCGCCCACCACCACCACGTCGGTGCTCATGGTCACGGTGTCCTTGGTCTCGCTCTCACCGGTCTGGCCCTGGCCCAGGGAATCGGGGTCGGCGCCGGAGGCGGTGATGGCCTCCCGCACGGCAGTGAGGAAGCCGTCGCTGGTGTAGGTGGCGCCGCTGACGCCGTCGATGTTCACGCTCTGGGCGCTGAGCACCTTGTCCACCAGGGTGGGCAGGGCCGCGCCGCCCACGCTCTCGGTCTCGGACTGCTCCACCACCTCAATGTCGGTGATGGCGGTCTCGTCCACGGTGACGGAGACCTTGATGTCGCCGCCGTAGCCCTTGCCGGTGCCCTCGTAGGTGCCGGGGGTAAACACAGCGGTGACGGAGCCGGTCTCGCTGGGCTCGGGGGAGGCGCTGCCGCTGGGCTGGCCAGAGGCCTCCGGCTGGGCGGTGCAGCCGCTCAGCAGCAGGGCGGCAGTCAGCGCGCCCGCCAATAAGGTGCGAATGTGCTTCATTTCATGTATCCTCCTCTATGTTTTGTGGCCATAAGTTATATAGACGAACGGTCAACTAGTAATATAGCAGATTGTGATTGATTTGTCAATATCCCGGAAGGGCCGCGAGACAAAAAATGGAGGCGCAGCAAAACAGACATAATTGTGTTATGCGACACAAAAGCGGGATTTTCAGGCCCTGTTGCCCTTTACTTTGACAGAAGGTATGTGATACAATGGCGAAGAATCCACATAACCTTGGTTTTAATATGCTGTCATGTCGTTTTTAAAACGACCAGTTTACAGGGAGGACCGCACATGGAAGAGATAGCAGAACTGAAGCGGCGCCTGGCCGAGGAACGGCCCCAGGAGTGGGACGCCTTCCCGGATATCGGTCTGTACATGGACCAGATCATCTCCTATATGCCCCGTCAGCTCATCCACTTCGGCGACGAGGACAGCCTGACCTCCGCCATGGTGAACAACTATATCAAGGACGGCATGCTGCCCCGGGCGGAGGGCAAGCGGTACAACCGGACCCACTTGGCCTACCTGACCGCCATCTGCGCCCTCAAGCAGGTGCTCTCGGTGCGGGACGCCAGCCGCCTCATCGGCTCTGGGGTGGAGTTCCCCGAGAAGGACACCAGAGACCTGTACGAGTATTTCCGCCGGGAGCTGGACCGGGCCCTCACCGAGACGGCGGAGAGCCTGGACGAGAACCTGACCGAGGACCGGCTGCCCGCCCTTGCCCTGGGCCTGGCCCTGCGAAGCTACGCCGACAAGCTGGCCTGCCAGCGGGTGCTGGACATCATCCAGTCCAAGCACCCCCAGGAGGAGGCCAAGGGCAAGGAAAAGAGCAAAAAGTAAATACAGGGAGAAATATCTGCCCTGTGTTATTACAGGAGGTATCAACCTATGAGCGAATATGTGATCGTCACCGACTCCTCCGCAGACCTGAGCGCCGACCTGGTGCGGGAGCTGGGGGTGGAGGTGCTGCCCCTGTCCTTCACCGTAAAGGGACGGACCTACCACAACTACCCCGACAACCGGGACATGGACCCCAAAGAGTTCTACCGCATGCTGCGGGGGGGAGAGATGGCCACCACCGCCGCGGTGAACATGGCCGACTATACCTCCGCCCTGGAGCCCATTCTGGTCAGCGGGAAGGACGTGCTGGTGCTGGCCTTCTCCTCCGGCCTGTCCGCCACCTACCACTCCTCGGTCACGGCGGTGAACGAGCTGCGGGAGCAGTTCCCCCAGCGGAAGATCTTCACCGTGGACACCCTGTGCGCCTCCATGGGCCAGGGCCTGCTGGTGTATCTGGCCGCCAAGAAGAAGCAGGCCGGCGCCACCATTGAGGAGGTGCGGGACTGGACCGAGGAGAACAAGCTGAACCTGTGCCACTGGTTCACCGTGGACGACCTCCACTTCCTCAAGCGGGGCGGCCGCATCTCCGCCGCCACCGCTGTGCTGGGCTCCATGCTCCAGATCAAGCCCGTGCTCCACGTGGACGACGAGGGCCACCTCATCAACATGGGCAAGGCCAGGGGCAGAGGGGCCTCCCTCACCGCCCTGGTGGACCACATGCAGGAGACCGCCATTGACCCGGCCGATCAGGTGGTGTTCATCAGCCACGGCGACTGCCTGGCCGACGCGGAGAAGGTGGCCGACGACGTGAAGAAGCGCTTTGGCGTGAAAGAGGTCGTCATCAACTACGTGGGTCCGGTCATCGGCGCCCACTCCGGCCCGGGCACTCTGGCCCTCTTCTTCCTGGGCACCAAGCGGTAACGGTCACAATCAGAACACACATGCGCCGGACAGGCCCTGTTTCTCTTGCAATCCCGGGGGATTTCTGAGAAAATGGGCTTGTCCGGCGATGATTTATGCCCGGCGGAGGCCGCCGGGGGAAAAGGAGCGAATACAATGGATGACAGATGGCTGGAGGTGTCCATCGACACCACCGACGCTGGTATGGACGACCTGGCCGCCTACCTGACCGCCTTTGATCTGGGCGGCCTGGTGCTGGAGGACGAGGCCGAGTTCCAGGCCTTCCTGGAGCAGAACAGGCAGTACTGGGACTATGTGGACGAGGATCTGATGGAGCGGATGAAGGGCGTGGCCCGGGTGAAGTTCTACGTCACCGACGATTCCCACGGCCATGAGAAGCTCTCCCGCATCACCGAGGGCCTGGCCGCCCTGCGGGAGCGCTGCGGCGAGGAGCTGGGCACGCTGGCCGTGCGCACCGCCGGACTGCGGGAGGAGGACTGGGCCAACAACTGGAAGCAGTTCTACAAGCCCCTCACCGTGGGAGAGCGGCTGTATATCGTCCCCGAGTGGGAGAAGGGGGAGACGGCCATCCCCGAGGGCCGCACCGCCCTGTACCTGAACCCGGGCCTCATCTTCGGCACCGGCACCCACGCCTCCACCCAGCTGTGCCTGGGGGGCGTGGAGGAGTTCGTGAAGGCGGGGGACCGGGTGCTGGACCTGGGCTGCGGCAGCGGCATATTGTCCATCGCCGCCCTGTGCCTGGGGGCGGAGTACGCCTTCGGCGTGGACATCGACCCCAAGGCGGTGGGCGTGGCCTACGAGAACGCCGCCATGAACGGCATCGGACAGGACATCTACACCGTCCGGGCGGGTAACGTGCTCTCCGACAGGGCCCTGTGCGCCGAGCTGGCGGAGCGGAAGTGGAACCTGGTGCTGGCCAATATCGTGGCCGACGTGATCATCCCCCTGTCCGCCCAGGTGCCCGGCCTGCTGGCCGAGGGCGGCGTGTTCCTCTGCTCGGGCATCATCGACACCCGGGCCGACGAGGTCCAGGCCGCCATCCAGAGCCGGGGCATGAAGATCATCCGCAGATGGGAGAAGAACGGCTGGGTGGCCCTGGCCGCTGCCATGTAAAAAACAGATACCAAGGCGCACGGCGGAAAAAATTCCGCCGTGCGCCTTTTTACGCCATTTTCCAGGGGTAAAATTCCAGATAAAAATTACTTGACAAAGTCATATAACCGGAATATACTTGACCAAGTCAAGCAAAGGAGGACGACCACATGATGCAGTCGCTGGCATTTCACGTATCCGTCCTGCGGAAGGACTTTTCAAACTACTGCGGCGAGAAGCTGGGGGAGATGGGCCTGACCCCCGGCCTGCTCTACTTTGTCACCTACGTGGCCCGGCACCCGGGGTGCAGCCCCAAGGAGCTGGCCCGGGCCCTGAAGATGGACAACGGCCACACCGCCCGGTCCATCACCAAGTTGGCGGAGGGGGGCTTCCTGGTGCAGGAGCCCAACCCCAAGGACAGGCGGGCCCACGTGCTGAAGCTCACCCCCAAGGGGGAGGAGGCGGCCCGGAAGAGCCGGGAGCTGTTCTACCGCTGGGACGAGGAAGTGACGGCTGTGCTCACCCCGGAGCAGCGGGAACAGCTCATGGCCCTGATGGCGGCTCTGTCCGCCAGCCGGGGCGGGAACGCGCTGACCATCCCCGGCGAGGGGAAGGACAGCCAGACCTGACCCACAGGCCGGGACAGCACCCGGCCCATCCATGGAGGAAATGAAAATGTACGAGACTATGTTCCAACCCATCACCATCGGGGGCCTGACGCTGAAAAACCGTATCGTCTTTGCCCCCACCACCCTGGGCCTCTCCGAGGAGGAGTACCGGGAGAAGATCAGGGCCATCGCCGCGGGCGGCTGCGCCATGGTCATCATCGGCGACGTGCCCGTGGGCCGTCACGGCCCCATGTCCCTCTACAGCCGCAAGGGCTTTGCACACTACCAGGCCCTTTGCCGGCTGGTCCACCAGCAGGGCTGCCTCATCTGCGCCCAGCTCCACCAGTCGGACAGCGATTTCAAGGCCATGATCAAGTATATCCCCGGCATCCTCACCAAGCGCATCTCCATGGAGGACCTGCGCCCCCTGCTCAACCAGCAGGCCTCCAAGCTGGTGACCGAGATGTCCGCCGACAGGGCGGCGGAGATCGCCGCCTCCTTCGGGCCGGCGGCGGTCCGTGCGGCGGAGGCCGGGTTCGACATGGTCCAGGTCCACGGGGACCGGATGTGCGGCAGCTTCTCCTCCGCCCTGATGAACCACCGCACCGACAAGTACGGCGGCAGCCCCCAGAACCGGGCCAGATTCGCCGTGGAGGCGGTGACCGCCGTGCGGAAGGCGGTCCCAGGCATGGCCATTGACTACAAGCTGCCCGTCCGGCAGGAGAACCCCCACTACGGCAACGCCGGCGTGCTGGTAGAGGAGCTGCCCGTCTTTGTCCCTCTGCTGGAGCGGGCGGGGGCGGACAGCTTCCACGTGACCCTGGCCAACCACGCCAAGCTCACCGACACCATCCCGCCCAAGAACCACCCGGAATTCTCCGCCGAGGGCTGCTTCCTGCGGTACTGCGACCAGGTGCGGCAGTACACCGCCCTGCCCCTGTGCGGCGTGGGCGGCCTGACCGACCCGGACTTTGTGGAGGAGCAGCTCGCCTCCGGGCGCATTCAACTGGCTGCCATGAGCCGCCAGCTCATCGCCGACCCCCAGTGGCCCAACAAGGTGGAGGCGGGGCGGCTCAAGGAGCTGCACCGCTGCGTGCGCTGCAACAAGGCCTGCCTGGGCGGTATGCAGCAGCACAAGGGCGTCCACTGCATCTACGACAAGAAAAACTGACCTGACCCGGCACATGGAACCGGGAAAATAACCAAAAGGAGTAATTTTACATGAATAAGAGTACAAAGATCTGGCTCTGGGTGGCGCTGGTCCTCTGCGCCGCCACCACCGTCATGAACGCCTTCTACGGCCGCGCCCTGTCCGTGGTCATCGCCGTGGTGTCCCTGGCGGGACTGTGCATACTGCTCTTCGCCCGGAAGAAGGCGGGCTATGTGCTGATGTGCGTCTGCTACGTCCTGTCCTTCCTGGTGGGCGTGTCCCAGGGCCTGACCGGTGCGGCCAACGTGGCGGCCGCGATTATCATGTCCTTCATCGGCGCGGTGCTGGTGCCCGGCATCACCTGGCTGTTCCTCCGCCGGGACTGGGCCGCCCTCAACTGAATCAAAGGGATCACAGACCACCGCCGGAGGATTTTCCCTCCGGCGGTGGTTTTTTGCCCGGAGCTGTGGTAGAATGAATGGGAATTGCGAGATTGGAGGGTGAGGCAGTGCTCATCAAGGCAAAGGTTGTGGACATGACCCTGCCGGAGTCGGGGCGGATCTTCGCTGTCAGCGACATTCACGGCGCGGGGGACCTGCTGAAGCGGGCCCTGGAGCAGGTGGCCTTCGGGCCGGAGGACACCCTCTTTGTGCTGGGGGACATCGTGGAGAAGCGGGCGGGGGGACTGGCCGCCCTGCGGTACGTCATGGACCTGAAGAGCCGGTACCGGGTGCATGTGATCTGCGGCAACTGCGACGACCTGGTGCCCGGGTTCCTGGACGGCCGGGACGAGCTGGACCGGGAATTCTACGACCACTATTTCCGCTTCTTCAAGGACCGCAGCGTGCTGGTGGAGATGGGCATGTCCCTGGGCCTGACCCTGGAGGACTGCCTGGACCAGCCCAGACTCCGCGCCGCCATCGCTGAGCCCTTCCGGGCGGAGATGGACTTTATCCGCAGCCTGCCCACCGCCATCCGCACGCCGGAGTTCGTCTTTGTCCACGGCGGCGTGCCCTCCGCCCAGGGCATTGAGGACATGGAGGCCTGGCGGTGCATGAAAAACGACAATTTCCTGGGCCAGGACAACCGGCTGGACCGCTGGTGTGTGGTGGGACACTGGCCCACCACCCTGTACCGGCCCCATATTCCCTGCTTCAACCCCATTGTGGACCGGGAGAAGCGGGCCATCAGCATTGACGGCGGCACCTCCATCAAGGAGGACGGCCAGCTGAACCTGGTGGAGCTGGACCGGAAGGGCCTGGTGTCCTGGGTGGGGCTGGACCGGCTGCCCACCGCCGTGGCCCTGGACGCCCAGGCGGAGAGCGCCTGCTCGGTGAATATCCGCTGGGGCCGGGACAACCTGATTACCGTGCTGGAGCGGGGGGACGAGTTCTGCCGCTGCCGCCACCTGACCACCGGCCGGGAGATTGACATCCTCACCGACTACATCTGGGAGAAGGACGGCCTCACCCGCTGCGAGGACTCCACCGACTACCGCCTGCCCGTCGCGCCGGGGGACGTGGTGTCGGTGGTGCGGCGCACCTCCCGGGGGGCCCTGGTGAAGAAAAACGGCGTCACCGGCTGGTACACCGGCCGCCTGACCGAACCGGCCGGCGGCCTTTCCTCCTGATTTGTACAAAAAATCAGGAAAATGGGGAGAAAATCCCTTGACTTTGGTCCGCTGGGCTGATATACTATCTTAGCCGCTTTGAACAGGTCGCAAGTGAGCGTCCGCTCCGCCTGCAACAGCGAGCCCGTAATGAAGGAGTGAAACAGAATGCACGCTATTATCGAGACCGGCGGCAAGCAGTTCAAGGTGAGCGAGGGCGACACCCTCTTCATCGAGAAGCTGCCTGTGGAGTCCGGCGAGACCGTCACCTTTGACAAGGTCCTGGCCGTCATCGACGGCGACAAGATCACCGTGGGTACCCCCGTGGTGGAGGGCGCCAAGGTGGACGCCAGCGTCGTGAAGAACGGCAAGGGCAAGAAGGTCATCGTCTTCAAGTACAACCCCAAGAAGGGTTACAGCCGCAAGCAGGGTCACCGTCAGCCCTACACCAAGGTGACCATCGGCAAGATCTCCGTGTAATGATTACCGCATCATTCCGGATGAAGGGCGACCGCATCGAGGGCTTTACCGTAAAGGGCCACAGCGGCTTCGCCGACGAGGGGCATGATATCGTCTGCGCCGCCGTCACCAGCGCCGTCCGCCTCACTGAGTGCGCCGTCAACGACGTGCTCGGGCTGGAGGCCAGCGTGAAGGTGAGAGAGCAGGACGCGGCCATCACCCTCCGGCTCCCCGGCGGACTGGGCGAGGAGAATGAGAGCACCTGTCAGACCCTTCTGACCGCCCTCATGGTCTACCTGGCCGAGCTCCACGGCGAGTATCCCGAAAACATTATGGTGATGGAGGAGGAGTAAGTCCTCTCCGTCCCAGGATTAATCTGCACACTGTATTGGAGGTGTACGACATATGCTGAAGATTGGCATTCAGTTCTTCGCCCACAAGAAGGGCGTCGGCTCCACCCGTAACGGCCGTGACTCCGAGTCCAAGCGCCTGGGCGTGAAGCGGGCCGACGGTCAGTTCGTTCTGGCCGGCAACATCCTGGTCCGTCAGCGCGGCACCCACATCCACCCCGGCGTCAACGTGGGCAAGGGCAGCGACGACACCCTGTTCGCCCTCAAGAGCGGCACCGTGAAGTTCGAGCGGCTGGGCAAGGACCGCAAGCAGGTCTCCATCGTGGAGATCGCCCAGTAACCGTTCCATATGGGTATACTAAGAGCCTCGGACGGGACCCCGTTCGGGGCTCTTTCTTTCTGAAAGGAGGTACCATATGCCGAATTTTATTGATACCGCCCGCATTACCGTCCGCTCGGGCAACGGCGGCAACGGCGCGGTGGCCTTTCACCGGGAGAAGTACGTGGCCGCAGGCGGACCCGACGGCGGCGACGGCGGCCGTGGCGGCGACGTGATCCTCAGGACCGACCGCCACCTGTCCACCCTGATGGACTTCCGCTACAAGCGCAAATACGTGGCCGAGAACGGCCAGGACGGCCAGGGCAAGCGGTGCACGGGCAAGGACGGCGCCGACCTGGTCATCAAGGTGCCGGTGGGCACTGTGGTAAAGGATGCGGAGACCGGAGAGATCATCTGCGACATGTCCGGGGACCAGCCCTTTGTGCTGGCCCGGGGCGGCAAGGGCGGCTGGGGCAACCAGCACTTCGCCACCCCCACCCGGCAGGTGCCCCGGTTCGCCAAGGCCGGCCTGCCCGGCGTCACCCGGGACGTGGTGCTGGAGCTGAAGCTGCTGGCCGACGTGGGCCTGGTGGGCTTCCCCAACGTGGGCAAATCCACCCTGCTCAGCGTGGTGAGCAAGGCCAACCCCAAGATCGCCAACTACCACTTCACTACCCTCTACCCCAACCTGGGCGTGGTGTACGTGGAGGAGGGCACCTCCTTCGTCATGGCCGACATCCCCGGCATCATCGAGGGCGCCAGCGAGGGCGCCGGTCTGGGCCACGACTTCCTGCGCCACATCGACCGCTGCCGCCTGCTCATCCACGTGGTGGACGTGTCCGGCTGCGAGGGCCGGGACCCGGTGGAGGACTTTGAGACCATCAACAGGGAGCTGGCCGAGTACAGCCCCCAGCTGGCCAGCCGGCCCATGATCGTGGCCGCCAACAAGATCGACATCGCCCCCGACCGCACCCTGGCGGACAAGCTGAAGGCCCACGTGGAGGCCAAGGGCCTGGCCTTCTACGAGATCTCCGCCGCCGCCCAGAAGGGCGTCCGGGATCTGGTGTACGCCGCCGCCCGGGCGCTGGCCGACCTGCCCCCCATCACGGTGTACGAGCCCACCTATGTGGAGCGGCCGCCCCAGGTGGACATGTCCCAGCCCCTCACCATCACCCACGAGGACGATGTGTGGCTGGTGGAGGGCCCCTGGCTGGAGCGGCTCATGGCCAACGTCAACTTTGGGGACTACGAGTCCCGCAACTGGTTTGACAGGATGCTCCGGGAGTCCGGCCTGTTCCAGCGGCTGGAGGAGATGGGCATCGAGGACGGGGACACCGTGTCCATGTACGACCTGGAATTTGAATACCAGCGGTAAGGGCTGCGGCTCTGCCGCCCACCGGGGCGGGCTGTCCAGAGGGACGGCCCGCCTTTTGCACCCGCCGGAGGTATGCGCCCGGCATATTGCGCCCCGTCCGGCGGGACGGTACAATGGATGACAGCGGAGCGAAAAACGAAAAGCGGATAGGGCGGAGGCGCGCAGGGCTTTATACCCCGCGCGTCTCTGTTTTTCCACAAAAAAGAAATGAAAAGTGGAAAAAGGGATTGCAGCGGCGGGGGAGAGCTCATATAATTTTTTCCAGGGAAAAAGGAAAGAGAGGGTACGGCATGGAGATACGGCAGCTGAAATATTTTCTCTCGGCGGCAAAGCACCTGAGCTTCACCACCGCGGCGCAGGAGTGCTATATCGTGCAGTCGGCCATGAGCCAGCAGATCGCGGCCCTGGAAAAGGAGCTGGGCGTGACGCTGTTCGAGCGGGGCGGCAGGACCATGGCCCTGACGGCTGAGGGACGGGCCTTCCGGCAGGAGGCGGAGAAGATCCTCCGCCAGGTCACCGAGTCCACGGTGCTGGTGCAGACCATCTCCTCCGGCTACGGCCGCACCCTCCGGCTGGGATGCCACGGCAACCTGCTCCACCGGGAGCTGGTGTCCGGACTGGCCAGGCTCCACCGGGAGAAGCCGGACCTGCGGGTGCTGGTGTTCCAGGACATGGCCGTGCGCCTGCTGGAGTCGCTGCGGGACAAGGAGCTGGACTGCGTCATCTCCACCTGGTCCCCTGAGCTGAAGCTGTCCCGCTGGCTGGAGTGGCAGGTGCTCCGGGAGGAGAGCGCCCGGCTCATGGTGCCGGCCGGGCACCCGCTGGCCGAAAAGGAATACGTGACCGTGGAGGAGATCGCCAGAGAGCCCATGATCCTCCTCAACGGCAGGGACAAGCGGGAGCACCTGATCCGCTGGGCGGACAGCGGCAACCCGGTCCGGGTGTACTGCTACGCCGAGGACCCGGGCAGCGTGGAGGTCATGGTGGCCGCCGGCTTCGGCGTGTCCCTGTGCATGGAGAGCGCCTGCCGCCCCAGGGAGGGAGTGGCCTATGTGGACGTCCAGAGCACCCACCGGGAGAAGATCGCGCTGATCTGGAACCGGGGAGAAAAGGAGCAGGCAGTGGGGGAATTGCTGTCAGTTTTACAGATAGATCCATCAGAAATGATAATTTGAGTTTTGATAACAATCTCTGTATACTGAGTATGGTAAATTTTTAACACAATCGGCCGGGTGCACACGGCCGCTGTGGAAAGTACCAGCTCAGGAGGAGAGAACGATGAAAAAACACAGTATCCTTGCGTGCGTGCTGGCGGGCGCGCTGCTGCTGGGTGGCTGTACGGCTCAGCCCAGCACCACGACCCCCAGCGAGAGTCAGACCGCCGGGATCTACACCCCCGGCACCTATGAGGCCACTGCCAAGGGCTACGGCGGCGACGTGACCGTCACCATGACCTTTGACGCCAACAGCATCACCAACGTGGAGATCGTGGGTGACAGCGAGACCGCCGGCGTGGGCTCCAACGCGGTGGAGCAGATGCCCCAGCAGATCCTGGACGCCCAGAGCTCCGAGGTGGACGGCGTGTCCGGCGCCACCTTCACCAGCACCGCGGTGCGCACCGCCGCGGCCAACTGCATCGCCCAGGCCAAGGGCGAGGACAGCACCGCCGACGTGACCGCCAAGATGGCCCCCGGCACCTATGTGGGCCAGGGCACCGGCTTCCGGGTCAGCGAGCCCATCACCGTCAGCGTCACCGTCAGCGAGGATAAGATCGAGGACATCCAGGTGGACCAGGTCAACACCTCTGAGAAGCCCGCCATCCTCCAGTCCGTGGTGGATCTGATGCTGCCCCGTATGCTGGAGTACCAGTCTGTGGCCGTGGACGCCATCACCGGCGCCACCGCCAGCAGCAACGGCGTGAAGCAGGCCGTCACCGACGCCCTGACCCAGGCCCTGGAGGCCGGCGGCTCCGATGCCTCCGCCATCAGCGCCTTCCAGACCGTGCCCCCCAAGAGCGACGAGACCGTCACCCTGGACACCGACGTGCTGGTGGTGGGCATGGGCGGCTCCGGCGTGGCCGCCGCCCTGAGCGCCGCTGAGAACGGCGCCTCAGTCCTGGCCATCGACAAGGCCGGCAAGTACGGCGGCACCTCCGCCCTCACCAGCGGCCCCATGGCCATCAACGTGCCCAGCCAGGTGGCCTCCGAGATCGAGGACTGGCCCAACCCCGTGACCGGCCAGACCGAGACCAAGCCCGCCGGTCAGGACCTGATCGACGCCGAGGCCCTGTACCAGGACTGGCTCAACTACACCACCGTGGACGGCGTCCAGACCGCCAAGCCCGAGATGATCCGCATCATGATCGACGAGAGCGGCGAGAGCGTGGACTGGCTGAGCAAGTACGGCTTCTCCTTTGACCCCGCCATCGGCTTCGCCGGCAACACCTGGGCGGCCTTCACCCCCTACACCGGCGCCAAATCCCTGACCGAGAGCTTCTACGCCTCCGCCATGAAGGACTTCACCGAGGACATGGGCGGCACCTACATGCTGGAGACCGAGGCCTATGACCTGATTTACGATGAGGACACCAACCAGGTCACCGGCGTGCTGGCCCGCAGCACCGCCGACGGCACCGAGTACGTCATCAACGCCAAGGCGGTCATCCTGGCCACCGGCGGCTTTGCCGGCAGCGCCGAGATGGAGGAGAAGTACCTCACCAATGACTACTACCCCCTGAAGGGCGCCTGGAAGCAGTTCGGCATGCACCAGAACGACGGCAAGATGATCCAGGCCGCCATTGACGACGGCGCCGGCACCTACAACATCAGCGTGCCCCCCATGGTCCATGTGGGCGGCGTGGACGGCTTCCTGTCCGGCTACGAGGCCGTGCCCATCGAGGGTGAGATCAGCAGCTCCACCGGCCGTCCCGCCGTGTGGTCCGTGGCCGACATCCCCCTGAACATGGCCATTTCCTCCAACACCCTGGCCGTGGGCGCCGACGGCAAGCGCTTCACCAGCGAGACCGCCCTGTCCATGTTTAACCCCTGGATCTCCGGCCCCCACTTCTACAGCATCTGGGGCGACGAGCAGATCCAGAACCTGATCGCCAACGGCTTTGACGAGGTGCCCTACGGCCCCTCCACCAACTACCTGGGCTACGGCAGCAGCATCCCCGCGGGTGTGCCCCTGCCCGAGACCGAGGAGATCCTCCAGGCCGCCATTGACGCCGGCTATGTGTACAAGGCCGACACCATCGCCGAGCTGGCCGAGAAGATGGGCTTTGATTCCGACGTGCTGGAGGCCACTGTGGAGCAGTACAACAGCTACTGCGCCAGCGGCGTGGACGAGGAGTTCGGCAAGGACGCCCAGTATCTGGACGCCGTGGAGGGCGGCCCCTACTACGGTATCGTGGGCTCCTCCTACTGCTACTCCACCTGCGGCGGCCTGGATATCAACACCAACTTCCAGGTCCTGAAGACCGACGGCGAGACCCCCATCGGCGGCCTGTACGCCGTGGGCACCGACTCCATGGGCGTCCTCTTCACCGAGGCCAAGGCCTATGTGACCTACGGCGGCGCGGCCCAGGGCTGGGCCTTCACCTCCGGCCGTCTGGCCGGCGCCGTGGTGGCCGAGGCTGTGGCCGCGGAGTAAACCGCAAATACGCGCAAATAGGTGCAAAAAGTCCGGACCTTTCACAGGTCCGGACTTTTTTATGCGTTTTTTCATGTCCGGGGCTTCGTCTCCTGATGCGGTCATTCCTGGGGCACCGGGATCTCGAACTCCTGCTGGCCCATGGAGCCGGGGGCGATCTCGTACTTGGCAAAGACCACCACCGGGTTGCCGGCCTCATTGATGTAGAAGGGCTGGTCGTCGGCAATGGACTGGAAGCCCTCAATGCCGTTGGTGCCGTCAAAGTACACGTTGTCCGGGTCCTGACTCCGGCGGGCGATCTCCTCCGCGATGACCTGGTTGGCGATCTCCCTGTAGTCCGGGCCCAGCAGGTCCTGGAGGGTCAGGTCCTCGCCGGTGGCCAGGTCGATGTTGTAGCAGAAGAACTCGGTGTAGGCGCTGGCCTTGGTCTCGGTCTTGAGGATGACAAAGGACAGGTATTGGCTGTTCCGGCACTTGACCTCGTAGTCCACGTCAATAACCACCGGCATAAAGTCCGCCGGGTCGCCGCCGGTGGCCACAAAGGCCTCCTTGTCCTCCGCCGCCCGGGCCTGGGCCTCCTCCAGGACGGCGTCCATGCGGTCCTGGATCTCCATGTTGACCCGCTCTTCCAGGTCGGCGTTGCCCGTGTCCTCCACGGCGGGCAGGCGCACGTCGATGAGCCGCTCCTCGTCGGCGATGGAGTACTCGGTGACGGTCACCACCCGGGCCAGGTCCCCCAGCACGGGCACCTGATATACCGCGCTGGCAAAGGCGGGGCTGGCGTTGACCAGCAGCACAAAGCTGGCGCAGCAGGCGGCCAGGGAGGCCAGGGTTCTGCCCTGCCAGCGCCGGCGGCGGCGCCGCCGATCTCCCTCCCGCAGGGCGGAGGCCACCACAAAATCCAGCTCCGGGGGAATCTCCACCGACTGATAGCGGTCCTTTGCCGCCTGGAATTTCTCATTCATCGCGCAAATCCTCCCCTGTCATGTCCCGCAGCTTCCTGAGCGCCTTGTACAGCCGGGATTTTACCGTGTTCAGGTTGGCGTCGGTGGCTCGGGCAATCTCCTCCAGCTTCATGTCCTCGAAGAACCGCAGCTTGATGACCGCCTGTTCCCTGGGGTCCAGCCGGTCGATGGCGTCGTACAGGTCCAGCCGCTCCCCGGGGTCACGGCCGGCCGGGGCGCTCTGCTGCTCCAGCTCCTCCAGCGGCAGGATACGGCTGGTCCGGCGGAAGTAGTTCATGCTCTCGTTGAGGAGAATCCGGTAGAACCAGGTCTTGAGATAGGCCGGTTCCCGCAGGGTATCCACCTTGGAGAGGGCTTTGACAATGCTCTCCTGGACCACATCCAGCGCCGCGTCCCGATTTTTGACATAGCTGAAAGCCAGGCGGTAAAAATCCTCCTGGTGCGAGACGATATAGTCGGCGAGCAGCCGGCGGATGTCCGGGTCCCGTGACTTCAAGGCGGAAAAATCGCTCCTTTGCGCACAGCCCCCGCATCCCGTCTCTCTGTTCATTAGACGGGATGCGGGGATGAAAAGTTTTCGGAAAATATAGTTTTAAGGAAAAGACTTACTTCAGACCCTCCACAGCGGTCTTGACGGCGTCGGCGTCGTTGGCCACGGCCAGCAGCACGCTGGTGCCACGCTGCTCCAGCACGGCGTTCTCCAGCTTGGGCACCTCGGCGGGGGCGTAGTCCTTATAGGTGGCGGCCATGTCCTCCAGGTAGGTCTTGAACATGTCCACGGCGGCCTTGGCGGAGGCCTCGTCCTTCCACACCGTCACCGACACCTGCTCGGCAAAGCCGGAGGCGGAGTAGGCCTTGGAGGCGGTGAGGGCGGAGTCGTCCAGCCCGTAGCCGGAGAAGTCGTAGAGCTGGGCGGCGTCCAGCTCGGACAGCTCCACCGAGAAGGCCCCGGAGTCCAGCACCGCCTGGGTGGCGGCCTCCGGGTCAAAGGGCGCGGCGGCGCTGTCCGCCGGCGCGGAACAGCCCCCCAGCAGCAGGCAAACCGCTGCCGCCAGGATCATCAGCTTGCTGAAAGTGCGTTTCATCATTTAAGCTCCTTCCTGGTCCGCTGCCGTCTGACCCGCCCAGTAGAGCTCAGGGTCCACGGTGTGGATTTTCAGGTAGTCGTACCATTTTATGTAGTAGTCCTTGGTAAAGTGGACGCCGTCGGTGGTGCCCTCTCTGGGGAGAATACCGCTCTCGTCCACCAGGGCGGCGTTGACGTCCACCAGCACCGCGTGCTTTTCCGTGGCGATATTCTCGATAATGCCATTATACACCGCGATCTGCTCGTTTGTCACGTAGTAGGGCTGGTTATTGGCCTTACATTTTTCCGGATTCACCGACACCAGGTTCTGCAGGTAGATGACCGCGTTGGGCTGGATGGCCCGGACCTGGTCCACCATGTCGGCGTAGGCCTTGGCAAAGCTGTTGTCGTTGAAGTAGCCCAGCTCGTTGACGCCCAACATGATGTACACCTTGCCGTACTGCTTCAGGGCCAGGGCCTCCAGCATGGTGTACTTCTGGCCGTCAATGCGGATGCACTCCTTGGTGCCGATCTCGAAGACGGTGACGCCGGTGTGCTGGATGAAGTCGGCGCCGGGGATGCCGCCGTACAGCCGCAGGCCGTCGGTGCGGGAGTCCCCCAGGAACACCGCGTCGTCAAACCAGCTGTCGTCCACCGGGGCCGTCTCGGGGGCGGGCTTGGTGAAGTCGTAGGACCCGGACAGGGCGGAGCCTTCGGCGGGGGCGGCGGGAATGGTGGGGGGCACGATGGCGATGTCGCTCTCCTCCGGCTCGGGCTGGGAGGTGGAGGCGGAGGGGGCCGTCTCAGATGGGACGGGAATGGTCTCGGAGGGGGTGGGCTGGATCTTCTGGGTGGGGGCGGGGGAGACGGTGTCCGAGGGAGCGGGGGTCTGGGACTGCGGGGGCACGCCCCCCTGGGCCTCGGGCTTTGGGCCTAGGAAGACCACAAGGAGGACAAGGGCCACGAAAACCGCAGCCACCGTGAGCAGGATCACGGGGGCCGAGGGGCCGCTCCGGCGGCGGGGACGGCGGGGACGGCGGGGGGTAGGGGAGGGCGCGGGCGTACGGTACTGGGAAGACATATGAAGAGCTCCTCTGTTTCTTTCTCTTTTATGGCGTGGAAATGGGTGGAAAGCGGTCAGGCGCCGCCCACAATCAGGTGGAAAACCTGGTCAAAGGAGCGGGCCTCAAAGGTGGGGACAATGTCCGGCCTGCCGGGCAGACCGTTGGGGTTGTACCAGATGGAGTCCAGACCGGCGTTGACGGCGCCCAGAATGTCGGCGGTCAGGCTGTCGCCCACCACCACGATCCGGGCGGACTGGGGCAGGGACATGGCGGAGCGCACCGCGTCGAAGAACTGGCGCTGGGGCTTCTGATACCCCACCTCCTCCGAAATGAAGAGCCAGGGAATCAGCTCCTTCAGGGGGGAGCGGTCAAACCGGCCCCGCTGGGCGGAGGCCACGCCGTTGGTGACGATGGCCAGGGTGCAGCTGGGGGCCAGGCGGCGGCACAGGTCCTCCGCGCCGGGCAGCAGGCACCCCGCCTCGGCCAGCCGGGCCAGGTAAAAGGTGTTCATCTCCGCCGGGTCGTGATGTCCCCCCAGGGCCCGCTGGAGAGCGGCGAACCGCTCCACCACCAGCCACTCCCGCTTCACCTCGCCCCGGTCGAACCGGGCCCACAGGTCCCGGTTCACGGCCAGATAGCAGCTCCGAGACTGGTCGTCCACCGGGTAGCCGTACTCCGCCAGGGTCAGGTCCAGGGCCTGGGCCTCGGCGGCGTCAAAGTCAAAGAGGGTGTTGTCCGCGTCGAAGAGCACCACGTCGTATGGCTGTCTCATGCCCTTACGCCTCCTTCCGCTTCTTGTGGCGGCGATAGAAATAGCTGTGGATGAGCCGCACCAGGGAGGACACCAGCAGCACGCCCACCGCCAGGGACCCGGCCAGGCCCAGGGTGTGGAACAGCACGTCCAGGAACAGATCGGTCTCGCCGTTGATGGCGTGCTCCATGGCGTAGTAGATGCCGCCGCCGGGCACCAGGGGGAAGAAGGCCACCAGCAGGTAGGCGGTCACCGGGCACTTGCGGATGCGGGCCATGACCTCCGAGTAGGCGGAGATGAACACCGCCGCGGCAAAGGACTGGAGCAGGTCGCTGTGGAACATGGGGGCGGTGACCAGGTAGACCAGCCAGCCCAGGCCGCCGCCCACGGCGCAGATCAGGATGCCCAGGCCGTGGATATTGAACAGGACGGAGAAGCCGATGCAGGCCACAAAGGCGCACAGGCAGGGCAGCAGATAGGTCTGAAACAGTTCCATCACACCGCACCTCCCCACAGCAGCCGGGCCAGCCACAGGGACACGCCGGTGCCCAGGGCGATGGCCATGCCGATGAGCAGGGCCTCGGCGGTCTTGGAGATGCCGGCCACCATATCCCCGGCCATAATGTCCCGCATGGCGTTGGTGAACAGCACGCCGGGCACCAGGATCATCAGCGCGCCGATGGTGATGAAGTCCACGTTCTGACCAAAACCCACCACCCGCAGGCCCAGGGCCAGCAGGCCGGAGACAGTGCCCCCGGCCACGGTCTTGAAGAACAGGTTGGTGCCCAGGTGGGACAGGAAGGTGAGGCACAGGCCGATGGCCAGTCCGCACAGCCCGCCGCACAGGGCGTCCCGCCAGGTGCCGCCGAAAAAGGGCACAAAGGCCGCCGCGCCCACAAAGTAGGCCACCAGCTGGACAGGGAAGGAGTAGGACTGCCGGGAGGAGAGCAGGTCGGCCATCCGCTTCTCGGCCTGGTCTATGGGCGGCGTCTCGGCGCACAGGTGGCGGCACAGGTCGTTGCACCGCTCCAGCTGGTAGATGTCGGTGCCGTGGCTGGGCATGCGCCGCACCCGGGTGAGCACCTGGCCCTCGGGGGTCACCAGACTGGCGATGATGCAGTTGGGGATGGCGAACACCTCGCCGGTGGTGAGGCCGTAGGCCTGGAGCAGGCGCTGGATGGACTCCTCCACCCGGTAGATCTCCGCGCCGCTCTCCAGCAGGCGGTAGCCCATTTCCATGGACAGATTCAAAAGACGATCGTAATCCAAAGAGAGTCCCTCATTCATATTCAAATGCTTGCGGACGCTCCGGAAAGGGGATACAGACATTGGACGGGAAACCGGGGAAAAAAGTTGTCCGGAGCGGCGAAAAAATTTTTACTGGGCGGTGTGGGCGGGGGCGGAGCCGCCGTGCATGGCCTGGTGCTCCCGGGAGAGCTCCTGGCACAGCTGGGCAAAGGTCCAGCCCACGTTGGTGGGGGTGAGCATGGCCTTGTGGGCGATGGTGGGCACGCCCGCCCGCTTCAGAGCGGAGAGCAGGGCGTCCAGCCGCTGGCGGGTGAAGCCGGAGAGCACCAGGGCGGGCTCCGCCGGGGCGTCGGGCACGGCCACGCCCTCCTCCCGGGGGGCGAAGCCCTTCAGACCAAAGAGATGGCCCACCGTCTCCCCCACCTGCTCCGGGGACACGGGGTGGACCCGGACGCCCCGGACGGCAAAGGCCTTCCGGGCGGCGGCGAAGAGGACGGGATCGGGGCAGTACCAGAGGACAGATTCCTGATTGGGCATGAGAAAACCTCCTGAATATCCGGATTCCGGACGAAAATGTGAAAAATAAGGGGGAAAACCGGCGTCAGCGCCGGTTGCGGCGGTCGTTCTGTTTTAGACTGTAGAAGCGGCGCTTGGCCTGGTACATCAGCCGGCCGGCCTCGTCCAGCTGCTCCTTGGGACAGCAGTTTTGCCCCCGCCAGCACAGGCCCACCGAGCAGCTGATGCCCTGTTCCGCCATGCCGGCCTGGACCGCCTCCACGGCGGAGCGGAAGGCGGCCTCGTCCAGGGCGCTGTCCACCACCACGAACTCGTCGCCGCCGGTGCGGTAGACCCGGCCGTCAAAGCGCTGCCGCAGCTGTTCCGCCGCCCGGCGGAGCAGCTCGTCGCCGGCGCTGTGGCCCAGATGGTCGTTGGCCTCCTTCAGGCCGTTCAGGTCAAAGCAGGCCACCCCCAGGCGGGAAAAGGCCGCCCGGCTGTCCGCCACCTGGCTGAACTTGTTCCGGTTGTACACCCCGGTGAGGGCGTCCTCAAAGCTCATCCGCCGGAGGGCGGCCGTCTGAGCTGCAATCTGCTTTTTCTGGGCCTCAATCTGCTCCTGGAGGTACTGGTAGGACTGCCGGGCCATCTTGACCGGGAAGCCCACGTCGTCCTCCACCATCTCCTCGTAGGGGTTGGAGATGTGGATGTGGCAGCAGCGCAGCCCCCGGTCCGTCCGGCGGAACACAGTGGTGATGCGCTGGTGCACCCGCAGGCTGATGCCGGTGGAGGGGTCGGTGGCGATCCACATCCGGCCGGCGCACAGCCAGGCGTCCGTCCCCAGGGGCAGGGTGCTGTAGGTCTCACCGGAGACGTTGCACCTGGGCACCTGGCCGGCAAACCGGCGGAAGATCTCCGCCACGGTGTCCAGCCCCGCCGCGTACTCGTTTTCCGCCGTGCCCAGCCACACAATGTCCCGGTCCATCAGCGCGATGATGGCCTCCACATCGTTTTCGCAGTAGTGCTTGTGCCCCATCAGGCTGGTGAGGGCCTCCGCCTCCTGCCCGCCGGATGGGGCAACGGGTCGTGTCAACGCCATCGCGCTCCTCTCAAATCGTTATGGGAAAGAAAATATTATGCCTCTCCCCGGATCAGCTCATAGGCCCGGTCCATGGCGTCCTCCGAGGGACAGAGCACATCGGGCGTGATGGGCTCCCCGGCCTTCTCCTGGTCAATGCGGCACCACTTTTTGTAGGAGACATTGAAGCGCAGTCTGGAGTTGGGCAGCAGGAACCGGAGAAGGTCGCCGTAGCTGTCGGGCAGATTGCCGCAGGGTTCCCCCACCAGGGTGCCCAGGTCATTGTCCGCCACCAGCATGGCAAAGTCCATGCCCGAGCTGAACGTATTCAGGTCGGTCAGCACATAGAGAGAGCCGTCAAAGGTGGGCTCCGCCCGGTCGTTGACATACACCTGGTCCCTGTACCACTTCAGATACCAGCCGTACCGCACCGCGCAGTCCCAGGCGCGGTACTGGTCCACGTCCAGATAGCGGAGAAATTCGTTGGCCACCAGGGAATTGCCGCCGGTGTTGCCCCGCAGGTCCACGATCACGTTCTCAATGCCGAAGGAGTCCACCCGCCGGAAGAAGGTGGCCACCGTGGAGCAATACTCCTCATCGTAGACGCAGGAGGTCAGGGTAAAGACGGCCACGTTGTTCCGGGCATCCATGATGTAGTCGGGCTTCGGGTAGCCGCCCGAGCCCTCCAGCGGGGCAAAGTCGAAATGGATGGTCTGCACCCCGGTTTCGGTCTGGAAGGTCATGTCCACCCCGTTGGAGGTGTCCACGCCGCAGGTGCGCAGCACAGGCTCATAGTTGATGCCGTAGGTCCAGAAATTGTGCTCAACGTATTCATCCAGCTCAAAGGAGGAGATGGCCTTGTAGGCCGCCAGGACCTCCTCGCTGGGCACGCCGTTGATGGTCAGAGGGAGGCCTAACTGGGCAATGGTGACGCCGGTGTCAATATAGTAATAGGGCGCATCAGGGTCGGGCCGCCAGGACACGGTGGTGTGCGCGTCCCGCAGGGAGGCGGCCACCCCGGCCGCCAGACGGTAAAACTCCAGCACGGAGATCTCATCCCCGATGGAGGAGCGGGCCTGCTGATAGGCCTCCTCTGCCACTGCGTCTTTTCCCGAGCCGTCCAGCCAGGCCGGGTGGCGCTCCCGCAGGCAGGTCATCAGGTAGTCCAGGTCCTCCCGGGCCTGATCTCCGGTCAGAACGTCCTCCAGAGTAAGGGAGGGCTCGTCGGACTGCACCGTCCCCCGGTATGGGTCGATATACAGCGGGGAACAGACCCACAGCAGGGCCGCTGCCGCCAGAACAAGGACCAGCACAACAAAAACGGCGATGATAACGCGCCGTTTTCCCTTTTTTCGTGCAGATTCACGTGCCATCATGAGACCTCCTATGTTTGTTGTGCGTTATTTAAATATTCCTGTATATGTTTTTGGCAAGTGAAATGATTGAGGATTTTAAATCTTCTTTTTTGTCTGCGGCCTTTTTTGCGGCCTCCAGATAGGCGTCAGGGTTAGCCTGGCGCAGCAGATTTACAGCATCCCATTTTTCGTTCGAGCGGTTTAAGTAATGCTCTCTTGCAGCCCGATAGCTCGGCAGTTCCATCGCCTCGGCAATCAGAGATTTAAGCTGCTCGTCCGGCAGATGCCCTATGCCTTGGCAAATATAGCAAAATGTCCAGCCTGCCAGTTCAGAAAAAAGAATATTCTCTAATGTTGAGCGCGGATATTCCGGATGTTTTTCAATAAAGCTCAGTTGGTAATGTTTTATTATGTTAATATCTTGCAGCGTGCGGAGCGAAAAGCGGTTTGTTCCGCCGCTTCCCTGACGATATACATACAATGTATCAGGAATAAAGGAAAAACTTCTGCATGTTTCTAACAGATACATGTTCATAACCTGATCATCGCCCCAAAAAAGGCGTTCTGCTTGATTAGCAGGGGGAAGGTTGTTCAAAAGACAATGATGATAAACCTTGTTAAAGACGATAACTTTTAAATTGGCTTCATCCCAAAAACTGCACAAAAGTTTTGGATATTCCTGCTTCATAAAGGCATCTCGGTCTAAATGAATGTCTGCCCGAACAGTCCTTTGAGCTTTCCGCAGATGATTGTACTTCTTAGAGTATCCAAACTGCATTGCATCGCAGGGATGAGACTGGAGCTTTTTATAGATAATTGAAAAAGCCCGACTGGAGGCATAGTAATCGTCTGCATCACAGAACATTACATAGGTTCCCTGAGCGCGCTGGGCACCATAGAGCCTGGTCTGATAGGAACCGCCGTTTGTTTTTTTCAAATAACGAATCCGACGGTCTCGGGCAGCATACCGAGCGCATATGTCTGCTGTGCCATCAGTAGAGCCATCATCCACAAGCAAAAGCTCGTAGTCCTGAAAAGTTTGCGATAAGATAGAGAGAATGGTTTGGTCTAGATAGGCCTGAGCGTTATACATCGGAACAATGACGGACAGCCATGGTGTGGAGATACCTATATCGGAGCATATTAGCTTATTCATATACCTGCCTCCTATATTTAATGCGAAATATAATTCCAGTTTCTGCACATATATAGTTAAAATATTATATAGCCGGGTTCTGAATATAACTCTACCTACTTCTGAACGTCAAAAGCGACACTGTCTCGACTTGTTCTTCGTTGTCCAAACTGATACTCATATCTTCCTCAATGATCGGCAGCTTGAATTTGATGGATTTGAGCCACTGACCATTGGGCTGGCGCTCCGGGTAAATCTGAATCTCAGAAATCAGCATCTCCATCAGCTGCCGCCGTTCCACTTCATTCATCATGCCATACAGCTTCTCAAAGTAAGTCAGCACTTTATAGATATTGTCGCCGGTCAGCTTTTCCGCCTCGATGGCCTGCTTTTTAGCCCTGGCCGCAATCAGCAGAGATTCGGTATCTTCAATCTTATCATACATCTTGTAGAGCCGGTCATCAAGATCTGCCTTGCGCCGCACATAGTGCCGGTCATCCGGGTCGAGAGAGTCAATTTCTTCCGCCAGCTTAGATTTAACGGAATAGTGCTGGCGAAGCTGCTTCTCGTAGTTTGCAATCTCCTGGTCAATGGCGGCAGTATCCACTTTCCTATTGATTTTTTCCTGCATCATGGCAGCAAACTTCGGATTGCTCACCAGCTTTACAATGACTTCCGCCACTGCATCGTCCAGCAATTCTTCCCGAATTTGTTTTTTGTAATCGCATTTATGCCCGCGTATCATGGTACGGTGCTTGCATCCGTAATAATAAAAATCCTTATACTTGGTGCCATCCGCTTTGTGCTTAATGCTTTTGTTCCCATACATTCCTGCCCCGCAGACTGGGCACTTTACAATGCCAGAAAGAAGATGTACGTGCTCGTCTTTCCCGCGATTGACGTGTTCGTATCTCTTCGCCTGCGCCAGAAGTTTTACCTGTGCCGCCTGCCAGACTTCTTCCGAAACAATAGGCTCATGCACCCCATCGGCCAACAGGTAATTGTCCTGTTCCACCAGTTTGTATTCATTTCTGGTGCCGCGTACTTTTTCCATCTTGCGACGGCCATAGGCGATTTTCCCGCAGTACACTGGATTTTTCAAAATCAAGCGGATCAGATGTGCGTCAAACAGAGGATTCTTCCCGTTCTGTCGAGGAATTTTACGGATGCCATGATTCTCCAGATATTTTGCAATTCCATTTGCGCCCATGTCCGTATGCACATATTGGTCATAGATAACGCGGATTGCCTCCGCTTCTTCCTCATTGATCGTCAGTTTCCCATCCACCAGCTGATACCCATAGGGAGCAAAGCCTCCATTCCAGCGGCCCTCCCTTGCCTTTTGAATGCGGCCCTCCATGGTTTGGACACGGATATTTTCACGCTCAATCTCCGCCACAGCAGACAGAACAGAGATCATCAATTTGCCCGCGTCTTTGGAAGAATCAATGCCATCCTCCACACACACCAGATTGACGCCAAAATCCTGCATGACCTGAAGGGAAGAAAGTACATCCGCCGCATTTCTGCCAAAGCGGGACAATTTGAACACCAGAACATAGGACACCCCATCTTTGCCGGATTTGATATCCTCCATCATCTGGCTGAATTGTGCTCTGCCTTCAATAGATTTTCCGGATTTTCCTGCGTCCTCATATTCACCGACGATCTCATAATCGTTATAGTCTGCGTAAGCTTTCATTTTGGCCTTTTGCGCATCCAGCGAGTAGCCGTCCACCTGCATAGCGGTGGAAACTCTGGTATAGGTGTAAACTTTTATCTTTTCTTTTTCCATCTGCCTGCTCTCCATAGGTACTACAGCCTCTTACTTTTTCTCTGTCTTCTGTTCCAACATCTTAATGGAATCCAGATAGTCTTTCTCCACTTCACTAAGCGTTCTGGCCTTGTACTTTTTGTATTCGGCAGTCGCTTTATCCACGGCCTGTTTATGGCTCACACTCCCATTTCCTTGCAATAGCTGCTCACCGCTCATCGTAAGAATACGATCTAGGTGTTCAGCCCAGTCTTTCATGGTCATGACCTGTTCCCGTTCCGCCTGACGCTCCGCGAAATCCAGATACCCGGAGACAAGCTGGCCCATTGCGCGAAGCTCCTTTTCGTTCAGGTAGTTCTTCGCAACCACCGCTTCTTTCAGTGTGGGCTGTTTTCCGGCAAATGTGGTAAGGCCCATAAATTCCTTTTCAGCATCTGCTCTCGTGTAAATGACCTCAGCCGCTGTTTGACCATGAATGGCATAGTGAATCTTATTCTGGACTTTCCTGAAAAACTGGACAGAAATCTCCGCATGAGGGTCATAGTCGATGCTGGTGGCGTAAATTTCCAAAACCTGCCGATAAAAAACCTTTTCAGATGCACGGATATCTCTGATCCGCTCCAGCAGTTCCTTGAAGTATCCGCCGCCCAGATTTTTCAGCCGCTCGTCATCCAAGGCAAACCCTTTTCGCATATACTCTTTCAGAATCCCGGTTGCCCAGATACGAAACTGTGTACCGCGTTTAGACTTTACACGATAGCCGACCGATATAATCACGTCTAGGTTATAGTATTCAACCTGATAGGTTTTCCCGTCAGCGGCAGTTGTTGCAAATTTTGCAACAACTGAATCGCGCACGAGTTCACCCTCTGAAAAAATATTCTTGATATGCCTTGAGATCGTGGATTTATCCCGCTGAAACAGCTCGGCCATCTGATCAGCAGAAAGCCAGACGGTATCGCCGTCAAAGGTTGTCTCAATTTTGGTTAAACCATCTTCCGTTGTATAGATCATCATTTCGGAACCAGGCATTTTATCGTTTGGGTGTTCCATTCGCATTCACCTCAGATTTTAGTTATAAAATTTGTTTGGACATTTCTATCACGTTCATTATATCATGCAGCAATTTTGCTTTCAACTGCTTCCTGCTTGGAATCAGAATCTTTTTTATCTACTTCGGCGTTGTCCATCCTATCACAAGGCACTAAAGGAGCAGACATATTCTCAATATCTAACTCTGAAGCGTATTTTTCGATTAGATTGGCCAACAGGTCTGCAAAACCGCTCCACTCATCTATCATAGGTATTTTCCCTTTCTTTTCTATGAGGCTGTTTGTAAAATTCCAATACTTCCGGCGGTACCTGTTCCAGAATTGCCACAGCACTGTCATAGTCGCGCCGCAGCTTGAGGTCTTCGATCTGCTTTAGGGTGCTGACTTTCTGCGCCGATGCAAGAGATTCTTCCAGTTCGGCATTTTTCGTTTTCAACTTTTTGTTTTCGGATGCTGTTTTCGTGAAGGCTACGCCATATTTCCGCAGCAGTGTGTCCATCTTCTCCACGCTGGGAATATAGGTATCCAGAATCTTGCAGATTTCCTCCGCCCGGCTTTTTGCATTAAATGGAGTAATGCCAGTGAGCAGTTGCCCCAGTTTTTCCTTCTGTTTGGTCAGTCGGGTCATCTCCTTGAACACGCGGGGCGGAATGTGGTCGCGCCCGGTCAGGCTGGCGCTTTCGCCGCGCTCCAAATCCGGGAATTTCTTGACCATGTGTTTCCAGAACTCATCCTGCCACCAGGTCAGCTTCTTTTTGTTGCCCATAATGTCTTTGGCGCTAAGCCTGCCATCTTCCGTAAGCGGGACAAAACAAAGGTGCATATGGGGCGTTTTCTCGTCCATATGCACCACGGCAGATATAATTGTCTCTTTGGATTGATGCTGTTCCAGAAAGTGCAGAGCTTCCTCGAAAAATGTCCGAATCTCAGCCCGCTTCTTCCCCTTGAAGAACTCCGGGCTGGCAGTAAACAGCGTCTCGATCATACGGATACTGTCCTTCCGGGTACGGCATCCGGCGGCAGCAATCTGCCGTTCCGATTCCGTCCGGTACTTGCCGGGCGGTTTGACAAGATGGAAGTTGTACTTGCTTCGGCTGGTATCCACATCGGGATTGCTGGCGTACTTTTCCTTTGTGCGCTCGTTATGGGCCTCGATATTGCCGATTTCAGGCCCCTTGTATTTTGCAAATCGCATAATCGCGTACTGTGCTTTTTCCATGCTCAATCCCTCCGTTTCTGCCAGACAATGTCATATCCCAACACATCAGCCAGCTCCACGGCCTCCCGATACCGCAGCGATTCCCGCTGCAATTTCCCGGAAAGATTGGATACGCTGTCGCTCCAGCCGTATTCGTCATGCAGAAGATCAACGACTTCCTGCATGGTGTAACCAGCGCGGATGATCTGCGCCTTGATTTCGTTTCTGATCTTTGATTTCATGATAATCCTCCAAATTTGTTGCCCATAAAAAGAACCGGCTGCGCTGGATGGCGTACCGGCTTCATGGGATGATAAAATTGTTATAGTTACTGTTTTGCGATAGAAATGCTTCCTCGCGTATCGTTGGTCAACAGCGGAATATTCGGCTTCGCGGAAATGCGGGACTCTTCACCATTCGGACGGTATCTGCGCGAGACGGCGCAACGTGTGCGCAGTTCCGCGAGCCGCTATTTGGCGAACGGTGTGCGGATAAGGGAGAAACATTTCGCCGTTTTGTGATTGCTTCAAAATCTGCCTGCAAAATCACGGTGTTTCTTGGCTGTTTTGGTTGTTCCCAAAATGAGAACGACCACTTTAACTGCATAAAGCATTCCTGCAATATATGAGGTAACAGGGTTAATCGCTGCGTACATACGTACCGGCGACCAGAGCGGAAATCAATCCCGCCAGTCTTCCGGTACGTACGTACATTGTGAAGCGTCCGTAAACTCGTTTATATGCGGCCTTGCCACTGCCTCAATGCCCATAAAGCCCCACACCCGGCGTCCTGCCGAATTGGTGATCGTGTTGCAGTGTTCCAGATTGTACTTGCCGCAGGCGGCCACCAGCGCATCGCTGAAACTGCGGCGTTTGAGTGCAGTCAGACTGTTTTCCTCGCACCACATCCGGTAAATGTCGTAGCAATCCTTTGAGCTGATGGATGCATCCGCCTTCAACCGGATATAGCCCTCGGATTCCAGAAAGTCGAGCACGTTGTTGTTGTCCCGCTTGACTGCCTCCCGGTTCTCTCTGGTGCGCTGGCTCTCGGTGAACTTGAAGTTGCTCGTCACCAGCCGCTGCAATCCTGCAAAAGCCCAGAGGAATATGCCCTCGATCTCCGCTTTCATCTTTTCAGCCAAGTCGGGATCATCCACACGGTCAACAGGTTTCTCTTTTGTGGTCAGCACCAGCTGCCGCCGGTAAAAGCCATCGCTGCGGTCAAAGAGTGCCTGTAAGTCGCCGTTACTGAACGCCAGCAGCCGGGCGCACATCCAGCCCTGATAGCTCTGCTTGCCCTTGCGCTCCAAATCCATCTTGCCCTGCGCGGTGACGATGGATTTGACGTAATTGGTTTGGCGCAGGGCCTCCATCCGCATATCGTCATCGACACACAGCAGGATGTGCTCTAGGTCAGCGCGGGCGAAGCGGTTCTCGGAAATTTTGCCGATGCTGCCGTCCTTCATGTTGCTGCCAAACAGCGCGGACAACACCGCGCCGATCTGGCTCTTGCCCTCGCCGCCGTTACCTTTAATGACCATCATCCGCTGACCTTTGTTACTGGGGATCAGGCAGTATCCAATGAACTCCTGCAAGGTGGGAATGTCCTCCGAGTACAGCAGCCTATCCAGAAAAGCCAGCCAGCGGGCAGGCGCGGGGGCGTTGGGATTATAGACCACCGGCAAACGACAGCGCACGATCTCCGGCTTGCCATCTGTAAAAGTACCATCCAGCATTAGTGTCCCATTAGCCAGATGGATACGATCAGCCTGCGGCGGGAAATCCTCCACCAGTGCAGCCAGCTTCATCAGCTCCACAATGTTGCTGATTTTGCGGGGAATGTTGCTGACCGCGCAGCATTTCAGTTCCTCAAAAATTTCTCCACGCAGCGGAAGCTCATCGGTCACGCGGCCATCGGGCGTGAAAAAAGCCCCGTTTGTGTAGATGATTTTGTGCCTGCCGAGAAAATCGTCACAAAACAGGGCTTCATTGATATGCTTGCCGTCAAACCAGATGGGCTGGTTGACCTCAGGCGATTGCTTGTTCTTCGCCACGGTGCTGCACCTCCTTTTCCAGATGTTTCAGCCGCTGCTCCAGCGCGGCGATGGTTCCGTCCTTCAGGAGCATATCCACCGCCTTCACGCGCTGCTCCAGTTCCGCAAACATGAGCACGTCCAACAAATGATTTACATAATCGATCATATGACACGCTTCCACAAATCGGTCATCTGGATCATCCTCCGGCGATTGTGGGACGTACTCGATTTTCCAGTGTTCCAGCAAGTGCAGATAATCACACAGCACCCGCTGGCAGTACATCTCATCGTTGCGGAAGGCCCGCGCCAGCGGATAGGGCTTTTTCAGCGCCATTGCTGCCGGGGGCTTGTCCGGGTCAATGCCGAAATCATAAGCCAGTTTCTTTGCGGCCTCATAGCTGCTCAGACCGAACAGTCGTGCCACAAAGTCGATCACGTCGCCGTTAGCTCCACAGCCGAAGCAGTAGAAGTAATCTCTGTTCAGCTTCATGCTGGGATGCCGGTCATCGTGGAAGGGGCAGCAGATCATATCGCCCCGATTGACCTTGCATCCGTAGTGCTCGGCGGCCTGCTTCACAGTGACAGAGGATTTTACAGTTTCAAACAAATTCATAGGCTATGCCCTCCATAATTTATTGACGGTATCTGCCCGTCTGCCTGAATATACGGAGAAAAAGCCTATAGACCGAAAAATCCCACATAAGTGCAAGAAAAGAAAAAAAGCCGCCCTCAAATCTTGCAAAAATGCAAGACCTCAGAGCGGCGAACCCAGCGGAAAGCATTTGCCCACACTGGGTTTATAAGGTATAATGGATGCAACGAGTTTACAGGAAAGAGGTGCGGCATATGGAGGGAGCCTATCTGCCCGGCAATGTCCGGCAACGGATGCAGGAACTCATGAAGGAACATAAGATTACCCAGGCACAGCTGGCGACCCGCATCGGCAGCACCGAAAGCGCCATCAGCCGGTTTGTGAGCGGCAAGACGGATAAGATCAGCACAGAACACTTGCTCCGCATTGCAAAAGTGTTTGAAGTCTCCACAGATTTCCTGCTGGGGGAGGTCAATACACCCGACCGAACAAATTTTGATATTGAAGAACTGGGCCTGTCGGTGCAGGCAGCGCGGAATCTGTATACTGGGAAAGCCAATGCGGAGATCGTCAACCGCCTGCTGGAAAGTCCGCGCTTTGCAGAAGTCACCTACATGATCGAGCAATATTTTGACGATGCCCTGGCCGCCGGTTTCGCCGGACAGAACCAGATGCTTACCACCCTCAGCGCCATGCTGCGCCGGAATGTGAAAACGGATGCCGCAGTGCAGGCGGCCAGAGCTGTCAACCGGCAGAAAGTTCCCGTATATCAGGCCGACTTAACGATGATACAGAATACTTTCATGGCGGCACTCCGGGAAGTGAAGAAAGAGATTGGTAACGATTTTACGGTGGCACAGTCCTTGACCAAGGGCATCACCCAGCAGATGTTCTCCGAGTTGACAAAAGGCCAGGATGTCCAGGCACCGACCATCACGCCGGAAATGATTTCCGCCGCCGTCACCCAGAGCGCGGCAGGAATGGACGGCGTGCAAAAGGAAGCGTTGGACAAGTTCGGTCAGGCGCTGACGGAATTTCTCCAATCCACCTTAGACCACGCGCAGGAGAAACAAAATGCCGACCCTGAGCAATGAGCATCTGTGCAAGCTGGCGCAGGCTGGGGATACGACTGCCCGCGACATTTTGCTGAAAAGTAATCTGGGATTCATCCGAAAAATAGCGCTGGAACAATACCGAAGTATGGGGCTGGATGAAAATGATATTGGAATTGATGTAGATGATTTGGTGCAAGAGGGAAGTATCGGCTTGCTGAATGCGATCCCTTTATTTGATGCCGGACGGGGCATGAAATTCCTGACTTATGCGGCACCGGCAATCCGCAATGCCATGACAGACTGCATCCGCGCCGCCCTAGCTCAATTTGAGCAACGGATGATGGATAAGAAAGACGGCCCCGGCTTCCAGAGAGTATATCTGGATGACATTCTATCCGATGATGAACGGATGCTGCGGATCGAGGCCATTGCTGACCCTCACACCCAAACGCCGGAACAAATCTATATCCAAAAAGAACAGCTGACGGAACTATATGCGGCGATGGACAAGTTGACCGCCAGAGAGCAGACCTATCTTCTGTACCGCTATGGATTTACCGATGGAATCGAGCACCCGCTGATCGGCGCGGCACTCCATTTCCATCTGAGCGAGAGCCGGACAAAGAAGGTGGAGGGCGAGGCGATGGACAGCCTGCGTGGGAAGCTGCCGTGGTGGTTCTGATACGATGGTAAGCAGCGGCTGACGGGGGCTTTGATATACCTTTGTTCCGCAGATGACAAGGCTGGCAGACAGTGCATATTCGCACCGCCTGCCAGCCTTTTTCTGTCGCTTATGCTGCCCCGTAAGGGGCAACCTTTCCCGCCAGAACGCCGCAACTGTAGCCACACTTTCCGGGGCGTGCTACAATTCCGGCTGTCATCTGCTCCACAAAGGTATAACACACTAGACTTTCCTACGGAAAATCGTGTGCCAACAGGGATACTGCTCGCCCCTATTGGAAACCCAGAGCCAAAGGGGTTCTACGCCCCTCTGGACACCCCGCCTGTCCGTGCAGCAGCAATCCATTCTGTACCTACATGTTGGATATGCACTTGCCCGGACAGGTAAAGCAGGCACAAAAATTTACCTGGGAGGCGGGCAGGTTTCTATGCCTGTTTATTTGGCGAATATCGCAAGAGGGTGCAATAATTTCTTGTTTATGATGACATATTTTTCTATAATTTGCTTGAACAATGTGTAAAAGGAATGAGGAATGTTATTTTAGGCATCTGCAAAAACTTTTGTCTGGAAAGTACTTTGAATACTATTTTTATGCAAAATAATATAACCAAAGTGGACTATGCCAATCCTGGCGCAGCCGTTAAGCGTTCGGGAACCGAATGCGTAGCCAGACCACTTGTGGGCTGTCCTTGGGGCTTGGGGAAATCCCCAACAAGCAGGAAGAAGTCTTTGTATATACGAAGACACTGCTCGCAAAAGACTTGTCATTGCCACATTGTGGTTTCCATAGTTAAAAATATAGCGTATACTCAACAACATCTATGATAAGACCGAAAAAATTGAGCTTTCGCTTAATTTATATATTGTCTCTCCGCCCTTGGATGTGTATAATGTAGAGTAGTGCGTATCCACTTATTTGGCGTAGGAAGGAGAAGGGTATGGGCGTAAGCTATAAGAGATTGTGGAAGCTCCTGATAGATAAGGATATGAAGAAAAAAGATTTAGCCGTTGCTGCTAATATCAGCACATATACAGTCAATAAGCTGAACCATGGGGAAAATGTAAACACAGATACGCTGGTAAGCATATGCAAAGTACTGGACTGCACATTTGATGACATCATGGAATTGATTCCTGACGAGCAGTCAGAGTCTCACGAAGCGCAAAAATAACTTAGGAGGCCCAATGTTATGGCGAAACTTGAAGATATTACAGTGGGCAGCCACCTGACTGGAATTGCTGGGAATGAGCCTGTCGATGTGGTTGCTGTCCAGTGGTATGGAAACAACGTCATAGAGATTACATACAAGAACAGTAAGGGCGTTCCCGGGACACAGTTGCTTTATCGTGAAAATGAAGAAAGCATTCAGGTAGAGGATAAGCATCTTCCGTGGAGTTTTGATGCGGACGGGAATCAGGTGCGTTTGGCATCCGAAGCGTATCGTATTGGCCTTGCGCATTTGTTTGACCCATATCTGGCTGTACATACTTCTTCCGTGGAACCTCTGCCGCATCAGATTTCTGCTGTCTATCAGGAGATGCTGCCGCGTCTCCCGCTCCGATATGTCCTGGCGGATGACCCCGGTGCCGGTAAAACGATTATGACCGGTCTGTTCATCAAGGAACTGATGGCTCGTGGCTCCCTCAAACGATGTCTGATTGTTTCTCCGGGAAGCCTTGTGGAGCAGTGGCAGGATGAGTTATTCCAGAAATTCCATTTGCATTTTGATATTCTGACTAACGACAGAATTGAATCTGCGGCCACCGGCAATGTGTTCAATGAGGTGGATTTGTGCATCTGCCGCTTGGATAAGCTGGCCAGAAACGATGCAATACAGGAAAAGCTCAAGGTCTCGGAATGGGATTTGATTGTTTGCGATGAAGCACACAAAATGTCTGCCACTGTCTGGGGTGGTGAAGTAAAATATACGCGCAGATTTCTGTTGGGCAGATTACTATCCAATATCACAAAGAATTTCCTGCTGCTGACGGCAACCCCTCACAATGGCAAAGAGGAAGATTTTCACCTGTTCCTCTCTCTGATTGACCCAGACCGTTTTGAGGGGATCCACGGGAAGTCCCAGCAGGCCGTCGATGTCTCTGATGTGATGCGCCGTCTGGTCAAGGAAGAACTTTTGAAATTCGATGGTACTCCGCTGTTCCCGGAGCGGATTGCCTACACCGTAAATTATGACCTCTCTGACATGGAGGCAAAGCTCTACGCTGCTGTGACCGATTATGTGCAGGAGGAATTTAACCGGGCCGACAATCTGAACAATGATAGAAGAACGACGGTTGGCTTTGCACTGACCATTTTGCAGCGCCGTCTTGCGTCGTCACCGGAGGCGATTTATCAGTCGCTCCACAGACGGCGGGAACGTCTGGAACACCGGCTTGCGGAAGAACGTCTTGGCAAACGGGGCGCGGAGATTGCCGGGGACTTTGACGATTTTGATGACGATGACCTGCCGCCAGACGAGCAGGAGGAGCTGGAGGAAAAGGTGGTTGACCACGCTTCCGCTGCTGCTACCATTGCGGAGTTGGAGGCGGAAATCAAAATCCTGAAACGACTGGAGCAGATGGCCAATCAAGTCCGTATCAGCGGTATTGACCGTAAATGGGAAGAACTGTCCCGCCTCCTTCAAGATAATGAGAAAATGTTCGGAGGCGATGGACAGCGCGAGAAGCTCATCATCTTTACTGAGCATAAGGATACATTGAATTATCTGACGGACAAGATTCGTTCCTTACTCGGTAACAAGGAAGCTGTCATTACGATTCACGGCGGAATGCTCCGTGACGAACGGCGCAAGGCAGAGCAGCTTTTCAAGCAGGATGTGGGTGTTCGAGTGCTGATTGCAACGGATGCCGCTGGCGAGGGTATCAACTTGCAGAGAGCGCATCTGATGATAAACTATGATTTGCCGTGGAATCCGAACCGGCTGGAGCAGCGGTTTGGCCGTATTCATCGTATCGGCCAAACAGAAGTTTGCTATCTGTGGAATCTGGTTGCATCCGAAACACGGGAGGGTTTCGTGTTCCAGCGCCTGTTCCAGAAGCTGGAGGAAGAACGTCAGGCGCTTGGCGGCAAGGTGTTCGACATCCTTGGCAAGATGACATTTAACAATCGCTCCCTCCGCGACCTGCTTATTGAGGCAGTGCGGTATGGAAACGACCCCAAGGTAAAAGCCCGCCTGAATGAAGTGGTAGACAACACCATAAACCGGGACGAGTTCCAGAAGCTCATTGAAGAAAATGCCCTGACCGATGATGTGATGGATGTTCATACGGTCATGGCCATCAAGGAAGATATGGAGCGAATGGAGGCGCATAAGCTCCAGCCCCATTTCATCGAGGCTTTCTTTGTAGAGGCATTCCAGTCCGTGGGCGGAAAGATTCGCCGCAGAGAGAAAGGCCGGTATGAAATCACTTCCGTTCCCTATGCCGTGCGGAATCGCGACACACAAATCGGCTATGGCGAGCCGGTGCTGACCCGCTATGAGCGTGTGTGCTTTGATAAAGAATTTTGCAATGTTCAAGGTCTAACGCCCGCCGCACTGATATGCCCCGGCCACCCATTGCTGGATGCCACTCTGGACTTGGTGCGGGAGCGCAGCATGGACGTGATGAAGCGAGGAGCCGTCTTTATTGATGACAGTGACTACAGCACATCCGCCCGTCTATTGTTTTATATCGAGGACGCCATTCAGGACGGCATGATTTTGAAGGATGGAAGCAGACGAACGATTTCCAAACACGTCCACTTTGTGGAGCTGGACGAGCAAGGAACGGCAACCGGCGCAGGATACGCGCCCTATCTTGATTATCGGGCGGCGGATGAATCGGAAACGGCGGCGGTACTGAAATGGGCACATTCTCAGAAATGGCTTTGTTCCGGCGTGGAGGACATGGCAAAGAGCTATGCCATTACGAACCTGATACCTGAGCATTTTGCAGAAGTCAAAAGCCGCAAGGAAGCCATGCTGGACAAGACTGCCAAGGCCGTCAAAGACAGAATGACCGCAGAAATCCAGTATTGGGATTATCGTGCCAGTGAGCTGCAACAGAAGGAGGCTGCGGGAAAAACCAATTCCAAGCTCAACTCCAAGCTGGCTTCCCGCCGCGCAGATGATTTAACGGCACGGATGCAGGCGAGGCTGGAGGAGATTGCGAAGGAGCGAAGAATCTCTCCCATGCCGCCCGTCGTGACCGGCGGTGCGCTGATTATCCCCAAGGGATTGCTTCGCAATTTGATGGGGACTGGCTCTCCGACTGCCTTTAGTTCCGGCGACCGGCAGGCAGTGGAATATGCAGCCATGGATGCAGTCTTACAAATTGAAACGTCTCTCGGCTATCAGCCCAAGGATGTTAGCGCGGCAAAATGCGGCTATGATGTGGAATCCTATGTGCCGGAAAGAATGCGTCAGCGCCTGACTGCTTACGCACTCAGGATGATAGAAGTGAAAGGACGCAGAAAAGGTGCAACGACTGTAACGGTCAGCAAGAATGAGATTCTGACAGCGCTGAATAAACCCGAGGAATTTATTCTGGCTATCGTGGAAGTGGACGGAAAGAACACCCACACGATTTACCTGAAGCATCCGTTTAAGAACGCGCCGGACTTCACGGCAACCAGTGTGAACTATGACATACAAGATTTGATTGCAGAGTCTGAGATTCTGTATCAGAAATGAGGTGAGATATAACCATGAAGGAATGGATTATGTCTGCAAATCCGTTGATTTACAATCACAGGCTCGCTTTTGAGCAGCAGAATTATATTGATTGGAAACAGACAAGAAACTTTGAAATAGGAGATATTGTATATATCTACTGCACAAAAACAATTTCTAGAGTCCAATACAAAACTATTGTTGAAAAGATAAATATGACAGCTAGTGAAATATCTGATGATTCTCGATTTTGGGTCAAAAATGTTGGCAATATTTACGGTAGATATATGCGACTGCGACTATTGGGATTCACTGATAGAAAGGAACTGACCTTTACAGAACTTAGAAAACACGGTATGACCTATGCACCGCAAAGTCCTTCTCGCGTGAAACCGGAGTTGAGCGATTACCTTGATTTCTATTTTGGAGGTTTCACAAATGAATAGAAAGAAGCTAATTGAAGTTGCATTACCTCTGGAAGCTATTAACAGAGAATCATCTAGAGAAAAATCCATTCGACATGGTCATCCATCAACTTTGCACCTATGGTGGGCACGACGTCCTTTAGCAGCAGCCCGCGCTGTAATTTGGTCAAGCCTTGTAGATGACCCTTCCTCTCACCCGGAACTGTTTCCCAGTGAGGAGGAACAGAACCTTGAACGTCAAAGACTTTTCCGAATCTTAGAAGAGTTGGTCATATGGGAAAACTCTAATAACAAGGACGTATTAGCTACTGCAAAGGCCGAAATCCTGAAATCTACAGAGAGTTCGCCACCTGAACTATTGGATTTGTTTTCAGGTGGCGGTACCATACCATTGGAAGCTCAGCGTTTAGGCTTAAAAACTCATGCCCATGATTTGAACCCAGTATCTGTCATGATTAATAAAGCCATGATAGAAATCCCGCCCCGTTTTGCCTATATGGCACCGGTCAATCCCGATGCCCGTACCAGCGCGATGGCTACGACGTGGAGTCGTGCGCAGGGATTGGCAGAGGACGTGCGCTATTATGGCGAGTGGATGAAACAAGAAGCCTTCAAGCGCATTGGACATCTCTACCCCAAGGTCAAGTTGTCTCGAGAGCAAGGCGGTGGCGATGCTACCGTCATTGCTTGGATTTGGGCGCGGACTGTGAAGTGCCCGAATCCTGCTTGTGGGTGTGAGATGCCACTGGCAAGCAGTTTTGTACTGTCCAAGAAGAAAGGAAAAGAAGCATGGGCCAAGCCCATTCCTGACGGAAACCGTGTTCGCTTTGAGGCACACAATGAGAAATGTCCCAAAGAATATCAAAGCTATAAAACTGGTCGCGGAGCGACATTCAAGTGCCCCTGTTGTGGAGAGGTCACATCTGATGAGTATGTAAAACAGGAAGGCCAAGAAGGTAGGATTGGTAGTCAACTCATGGCCATAGTAGCCGAGGGTAAGCGTGGACGCATTTATTGCTCTCCAAGCCAAGAACACATCTTTACGGCACAGATTGAAAGGCCAGAAGATGCTCCCACTGGTATGCTGCCGGACAATCCCCGTTGGTTTAGCCCTCCTGCTTTTGGTATGAACCATTATGAGGACCTGTTCACTCCCCGCCAGCTCACAGCCTTGACTACATTCAGTTCCTTGGTAGCAGATGCTCAGAAAAAGGCGGAGGCAGATGCAGTTTCTGCGGGAATTGCCGACGACCATCTTCCTCTATGCAAAGGTGGGCAGGGAGCCAGAGCTTACGGAGAGGCGATAGGTGTTTATTTGGCGTTTGTAGTTGATAGACAGGCCAATTATTCTTCTTCATTAAATGGGTGGAGTGGGGACTTTATTATTCAGACATTTGGTAGACAAGCACTCCCAATGGTATGGGATTATGCGGAATCCAATCCTTTTTCAAATTCAACGGGTAATTGGAGCGGTGCAATAAACTGGGTGGTAAAAGCTTTGGAAAAACTGCCTGCAGAAGTAGAAGGCCAGGCTCAACAATTTAATGCACAGCAAGATTGTATGCTTCGAGAGGTCATGATTTCTACAGACCCACCTTATTACGACAACATTGGCTATGCGGATTTGTCAGATTACTTTTATATTTGGTTGCGCAGGTCGATAAATAATACTTACCCAGAGTTGTTTTCAACTATGTTGGTTCCAAAGGCTGTGTTTGTCAAACGAAAATGTGAGCAAAAGGGCCCCAAAAAAGTGAGCACCTTCAGCACCAGATTTCATGTCGTGA
>NZ_JBBMFK010000013.1:0-114480 GCF_040096055.1 Pseudoflavonifractor intestinihominis | reverse complement strand
CTAAGATGAGGTCTCTCACTCTTCGTGAGGTAAGGCTCGATGTAGACTACATCGTTGATAGGCCGGAGGTGGAAGTGCAGTAATGTATGCAGCTGACCGGTACTAATCAGCCGAGGGCTTGACCTTAACATGAAACATGCAGGCTGCTTGCGAAGCAGCGGAGGATCTACATTGTTCGGTTTTGAGGGTGCAGCAAGCGCCCCCACTTTTGAGAGAAGAAAGTTCATAAAGAGAATGAATTAAAGTTTTCTTTGCGTACTTTCTTTTTCAAAAGAAAGTACGCGCCTTTAGCTCAGTTGGTAGAGCAACTGACTCTTAATCAGTGGGTCCCCGGTTCGAATCCGTGAAGGCGCACCACAAGGCCCGTTGGTCAAGCGGCTAAGACGGCGGCCTCTCACGCCGCAAACGTGGGTTCGATTCCCGCACGGGTCACCATTTTTCCCAGCGATTTCCTCTTGACAGCGTAGTGAGAGCGCTGTATAATAGAATAATTGATTTTGATTGGTGAAAGCCAATTGAAATAGTTGGTGTTGATTGCGGTGAGGGTCCACCCGTTCCCATCCCGAACACGGCAGTTAAGCTCACCTGCGCCGAAAATACTTGGCTGGAGACGGCCCGGAAAGATAGGTAACGCCAACACAAAGAGTTAGAAGCGGCAGACAGATGTCTGTCGCTTCTTTTTTGCTGTTTCCGCCAACACCGGAAACGGCTTTTTAGTCTGGCCAAGTGATGTGAAATCCCCCATGCGGTACCTACTGCGGAGGGTGCCATCCAGATCGCCATGGAGGAACTGCCCATTACCATCCACGGCGCCCGGGTGCTGGTGATCGGCTACGGCCGGGTGGGCCGCATGACGGCCCAGCGGTTCCAGGCGCTGGGGGCCAGGGTCAGCGTGGCCGCACGGAAATATGCGGATCTGGCCTGGGCGGAGAGCCTTGGTATGGGTGTGGAGCAGACCGGCCATCTTTTAGGCTGGCTGTGCGGCTACGACCTTGTGATCAATACTGTGCCCGCCCGGGTGCTGGGCGAGGCGGAGCTGGGGGACCTGAAGCCGGGCTGCCTGGTCATTGACCTTGTCTCAAAGCCCGGGGGGGCGGAGGAAGCGGTTGGATAAAAAGCTGACATAGAGACAGGGACGCCCCGATAGAATGGCAGTGGGCCCCAATATGGGCCGGAAAGGGGGTGTCCGGCGTGAAACGGGCGGAGATCTATCCTGTGACCTGCCGCTATACGGAAGTAGGGCCTACTCTGGAACAGCTGCTGGCAGCGCTGTCACGGGAGCGAAGGGAGGCGGGACGGATTGACGGAACCAAGGGTGGGGCTGTACCTCCGTCTCTCCCGTGAGGACGAGGAGGAGGGCGAGTCCCAGAGCATTGCCAACCAGCGGGAGTACCTCCGGCAGTACGCATCGGCCCGGGGGTGGTCCGTAGCGGCCATCTACACCGACGACGGCTACACCGGCACCAACTTTGACCGGCCGGGCTTCCTGCGGCTGCTGGCAGACGTGGAGGCCGGAAGGATCAACACCGTGCTCACCAAGGACCTGTCCCGGCTGGGCAGGGACCAGATCGGCACCATGTACTACTACCAGATCTACTTCCCACAGCGGAGGGTGCGGTATATCGCCGTCAGCGAGGGCATTGACACCGGCATGGGGGGCAGCGGGGAGCTGATACTGCCCTTTCTGGCGGCGGCCAACGACTTCTACACCGCCGACATCTCCCGCAAGGTGCGCACGGCCCTGGAGGTACGGAAGAGGAGCGGCCGCTTCATCGGCGCTCAGCCGCCCATGGGCTACCGGAAGGACCCGGAAACCCCGGGGCGGCTCATCCCCGACCCGGAGACCGGCCCGGTGATCGGGCTGCTGTTCCGCACCTTCCTCTCCTGCGGCTCCGTCAGCGGCACAGCCAGGGCCCTGACGGCAGGGGGTATCCCCACCCCTTCCCAGTATAAAAAAGGGCCGCAGAGCCGCTTCCCGGGGCTGTGGAGCGGCACCATGGTGCGGCGTGTCCTCACCAACCCCACCTACGCGGGGCACCTGACCCAGAACCGAGCCAGAAAAGTGGGATACAAGGTGGAAAAACGGGTGACACTGCCCAGAGAGGACTGGATCGTTGTGCCCAACACCCACCAGCCCCTGGTGAGCCAGCAGGTCTTTGACCGGGCGCAGGAGCTGCTGGCCGTGCGGAGCTACGCGCCCCGGACCGGGAGCAGCCATCTGCTGACCGGGCTGGCCTTCTGCGGCGGCTGCGGCTCCCCCATGACCTATGTCAGAGGCAGGGGCGGCAGCTGCTACATGGTCTGCCAGGGCAGCCGGAGAGGGGGCTGTCCGTCCTCTCACTGTATGCGGGAGGACGCCGTCATCGAGACCATCCGCCGCCAGCTGGCGGAACTGGCAGCGGGGATCAGCCGGCAGGCGGAGCCGCCGCAGGAGCAGTCTCGTGGGGAGGGGGAGAGCAGAGCCATAGACCGCTGGACGGAAGCGGCGGGACTGCTGTACCGGGACCGGGCGGCAGGACTGCTGACCGAGGAGGAGTTCCGCGCCCTGCTGGGAGCGGCGCGCAGAGCCCGTGAGGCGGCGGAATTTTGCCGGCATCAGGCCAGCGTGGCCCGTGAGGCAGCCCGGCAGGCGGAGGCCCTGGAGCGGCTGGACCGGGACACCCTGACCGCCCTGGTGGAGCGGGTGGTGGTGCACCATGACAAGACCCTGGAGGTGGTGTTCCGGTTCCGGAGGCCGGAGGCAGGCTGAGGGAACCTCTTGTATTCCGGGCGGATTTATATTAGAATTTAAACCGTATGGCCAACCCCCTGGGGGGCGCACCGCCGCGTGCGGGAGCTGCTGGGCGGGAAATCAGTTGAGAGGATGAGTTCCATGAGAGACGAGACCTTTATCGAGCAGGTGCTGCCCGCCCAGAAGCGGATTGCCCTCATTGCCCACGACAATATGAAGCCGGAGATCATCGACTGGTGCCAGAAGAACAAGGAGGTCCTGAGCGGCCATTTCCTGTGCGGCACGGGCACCACGGCCCGGATGATCGCCGACCGCACCGGCCTGCCGGTCTACGGCTACAACAGCGGCCCGCTGGGCGGCGACCAGCAGGTGGGCGCCCAGATCGTGGAGGGAAAAATCGACCTGGTGATCTTCTTCTCCGACCCTCTCACCGCCCAGCCCCACGACCCGGATGTGAAGGCCCTGCTGCGCATCGCCCAGGTCTATGACATCCCCATTGCCAACAACCGGGCCACCGCCGACTTCCTCATCAGCTCGCCCCTGATGAGTACCACCTATACCCACTATGTCACCGACTTCAAACAGGCGGTGTCCAAGCGGGCGGCCACCCTGTAAGGGCGCGATTCCACAAAAGAGAGAGGTAACTATGGAGCAGGCAGCAATTCGGCTCAAGCGGGGGGAGGGCCGGTCCTTCAAGGCCGGCGGCCCCTGGATTTACGACAACGAGATCGGGGAGATCACCCCCGGCTGTGAGGACGGCGGCATCGTCCGCATCGAGGATTACAACGGCTATGTGCTGGGCTGGGGCTTTCTCAACCGGAAATCCACCATCGCAGTGCGGGTCCTGTCCCGGAAGGCGGACGCGGTCATCGACGAGGCCTTTCTGGAGGCCCGTGTGCGGGCGGCCTGGCAGTACCGGAAGGACACGGTGGAGACCGACAGCTGCCGGGTGATCTTCGGCGAGGCGGACTTCCTCCCCGGCCTGGTGGTGGATAAGTTCTCCGACGTGCTGGTGGTGGAGTCCCTGGCCCTGGGCATCGACCAGCTCAAGGACACCATTCTCAAGGCCCTGGTGAAGGTGCTGGCAGAGGACGGGATCACCGTCCGGGGCATCTATGAGCGCAGCGACGCCAAGGTGCGGCTGAAGGAGGGCATGGAGCGGGTCAAGGGATTTTTGTCCACACCCTTTGACACCAAGGTGGAAATTTCGGAGAACGGCGTGCGCTATCTGGTGGACGTGGAGGAGGGCCAGAAGACCGGCTACTTCCTGGACCAGAAGTATAACCGCCGGGCCATCCAGCCCCTGTGCCGGGGCAAGCGGGTGCTGGACTGCTTCACCCACACCGGCGCCTTTGCCCTCAACGCCGCTGTGGCGGGGGCACGGGAGGTGGTGGGCGTGGACGCGTCGGAGACCGGCGTGCGCCAGGCGGAGGAGAACGCCCGGCTCAACGGCGTGGAGGACCGGGTGAAGTTCCTGTGCCGGGACGTGTTCGACCTGCTGCCCGAGCTGGACCGGGCAGGGGAGCGGTTCGACGTGGTCATTCTGGACCCGCCGGCCTTCACCAAGTCCCGGGATTCGGTGAAAAAGGCGGTGCGGGGATACCGGGAGATCAATCTGCGGGGCATCCGCCTGGTGGAGAACGGGGGCTATCTGGCCACCTGCTCCTGCTCCCATTTCATGATGCCCGAGCTCTTCACCAACACCATCGCCCAGGCGGCCCGGGACGCCCACCGCCGCCTGCGGCAGGTGGAGTACCGCACCCAGTCGGCCGACCACCCCATTCTGTGGGGGGCGGACGAGTCCTACTACCTGAAGTTCTATATCTTCCAGGTCTGCGACGACATGTGAATATAAGGACATCGGGCTCCCGCATTGGAACGGGAGCCCGATGTTTTTATGTCCGCGCTTATCCAACCGGCAACGCCGCGGGGGTGGATTTTGAGGCGGCCGCCCGGCTGGGGGTGCGGGTCATCTGGGCCCTGTCCCTGCCGGGCAAGACGGCGCCGGTGACCGCCGGGGAGAGCATCAAAAACACCATCTACAATATGTTGAGCGAGTTAGGAGTGTGAGCATGGAAGACTGGAAGGTAGGCTTTGCCTTTTGCGGCTCCTTCTGTACATACGACAAAGCCATGGCGGCCCTGGAGGAAGTCCACCGGCGGTGGCCGGACGTGACCCCCATCATCTCCGAGCGCAGCGCCGCCACGGACACCCGCTTCGGCAACGCCCACGACTTTATGCGGGAGATGCAGCGCATCTGCGACAGGCGGCCCATCGACTCCATCCGGGCCGCCGAGCCCATCGGCCCCAAGAAGCTGTTGGATGTGCTGGTCATCTGCCCCTGCACGGGCAACACCCTGGCCAAGCTGGCCGCCGGCATCACCGACTCCTCGGTGACCATGGCGGCCAAGGCCCACCTGCGCAACGGCCGGCCCCTGGTCATCGCTGTGGCCACCAACGACGGCCTAGCCTCCAGCGCGAAGAACATCGGCGCGCTGCTGGACAAGAAAAACGTGTACTTTGTCCCCTTCCGCCAGGACGACCCGGAGGGCAAGCCCACCTCCCTGGTGGCGGACTTTGACCGCATCCCCGAGACGGTGGAGGCGGCCATGGCGGGCAGGCAGGTCCAGCCCGTGCTGCTGGGCAGCCTCTGAACAGGAGAAAACGCAGACAGCCCGCGCCGGTACCGGCGCGGGCTGTTCATGCAAAGGAAGGAAAGAGGGATACATGAAATGAAGAAGATGCTGTCTCTCGCTGATTCTTATCCTACGGTAAAATTGTAAACAAAGAAAACAAAAAGTATTACAAAAGATTTAAATCATCAGAAAAAATAAAAAACGGAGCGCTCCCCAAAGAGGGAGCGCTCCGTCTGGTTCAGTTGGCCGGTTCGGAGGGATTGACGATGGGGATTCCCTCCGGCGGGGTGTTGCCGTCGGCGTCCGGGGTGGCGGAGGGGGAGGACGACGGGGACTCAGACGGCGTCTCCGACGGCGACGGGGAGGGGGACTGGGAGGGCGGCGTGCTCTCCGAGGGGGAGGGCGTCACCGACTGGGACGGCGACGGGGAGGGAGAGGCCGAAGGCGCGGTGCTCTCCGAGGGAGAGGGCGACGGGCTGGTCACCGGCGTCAGATTCCGCAGGCCGGTGGCCGGGTCGATGCCCAGCGCGGCGGCGTCGGCCGGGTTGTAGAAGTAGTAGGCGTTGCGGACAGAGAAGGTGTCGGTGTGAATGACGGTGTCGCTGATGACGTTGCCGTCGGCATCCCGCAGGCGCTGGTGGACCTCCACCTTCTTGCCGGTGTAGCCGGTGCGGGTGGAGTCCTTCTGGGGCTGGCTGCCCTGGGGCACCGAGTCCTTGGCCTCGTAGTAGGTCTCATAGGGGATGGTCTCCAGCAGCACGGAGTAGGGGTCGCCGTAGATGCCGGTGGTGTTGGTGCCGTAGATGGTCACGTTGCACCAGCGGGTACCGTTGCTGTCCTTGGTCAGGGTGGCGACGACCTTGATGGGGTAGTCGGTGTTGTTCTTGAACTTGAAGTCAAGGGTATCGCTGTACACGGTGGCGTCCATGCCGGAGGGCAGGTAGCCCACGTCGTACTTGTGCTTGGTGCGCTCCACAGTCTCCAGGTTGGCCTTCAAGGTGGTGTAGTAGATGGTGGAGGAGAGCTGGCACACGCCGCCGGCCCAGGTGTCCTGGGTGGTGCCGCTGACGTAGGCGCCCGCCTTCAGGTAGCCGCCTGCCTGGGAGTAAGGCTCGCACAGCTCGTTGTAGGAGAACACCTCGCCGGGCAGCAGGATGGTGCCGTTGACCCGCTCACAGGCGGTCTCCACGTTGTGCCAGCGGTTGGAGGGACCGGAGGTCTTGGTGCTGCTCTTGCCCAGCACGTCCTTGAACAGGCTGGACTCCAGCTTTTCGGTGGTCATGTCCGGCTCGGTCAGGGTGAGGGGCACCTCGCACTCCGCCCCCTCCTCGGTGCGCTCCATCAGGGCCTGGGCGGTGGAGATGCCGAAGCTGACGCCGGTGACCGACGGGACGATCTCGCTGGTCTCCTTGTCCAGATAGGCGTCCACCGGCTCCTTGTACACCTCCCGGTAGATGGCCTCAAAGTCCAGCGCCTCAGGGGGCGTGACGTGGGGGGCCACTTCGATGGAGGTGCGGCCGGTGAGCAGGCTGTCGATAACCAGGTCCCGGAAGTCGGCGGCGTTGACGCTCAGGCCGGAGACGCCCTTGTGGATGACCAGGGCGGTGTCGGTCACCTCATAGGTGCTCTCGGTGAGGCCGGAGTCCAGCGCCTTGGTCAGCTCGCCGGGCAGGTCGGTGAGCAGCTGCTCCAGCTCCGCGGAGGGCTGGGGCTGGGCGGTAATGGCGTAGCCGCCGCCGAAGGTGGCCTTCAGCCAGGCGATGCCGCCGCCCAGAAAGCCCTGCTCCCGGCCGTGGGACCAGGCGTCAGCCGACAGGGACGCCGCGTCCAGCTGAAACAGGGGGCCGCTGCCGGTGACATCCCGGTCCAGCTGGGGGTACTCGCTGCTGGTCAGCTGGAAGGAGGTGGGGTACCAGCCCTCAGCCTCCTGACTGATGGTCTGGGAGGCCTGCTCCTGGGTCATACCGGACAGGTCCAGGGTGTGGTCCTCCACCGTCAGGGTGGTGCTGGGCAGGATCCGCCCGGTGCTCACCCAGGCGCACAGGGCCACATAGGCCCCGGCCAGGAGGACCAGAAGTACGACGATCACGATGACGGCAACCTTAGCGCCGCCGGATTTGCTTTTTTTTGGCATGACGCGCTTGCCGTCCGCGCTGTTTCCCATGATAATCACTCCAATATCCCGCAGAATCTACGAAATCAGTATACATTATAGGGCCCGGTGCCGGGGAAAGCAATTACAGAACGGTTACACATTTGCCCGGCTGTACCGGGCGGACCGGTCCGGGCCGCCGCCGGAGGGAAACCGGATGGGAACCCCGCCCCTCTTTACAAGAAAGTGCTTTCGTTGTATCATATCTCCATCCATACCCACGGCTGTACCGTGGGCATTCCGGCCCGGAGCGGGCGGCCCGTCCTGGCCATTGTATCACATTTTATGGACCGTGGGCGGGAAAGAACATAAATTTTAAAGATTTTAAAGAAAAAATCAATCTATTTTTTCCACAGATATGATATTATATGATCCAGCAGGAGACGGCGGCCGGTCCGCCGGAGCGGAATATAGGAGGCGCTACCCATGGCGTACAGCTACAACAACAACAGCGGCGGCAGCAACAACGGGGACTTGATATCCTGGATTGTGGTGGTGGCCGCGCTGGTGATCTTCTGGCCTGTGGGCCTGGTGCTGCTGTTCATGAAGCTGACGGGCCGGTCCTTCGGCAGCAGGCGGAACAACGGCAGTTCCTACGGCTCCAGCCCCACCGGGCCCTACCGCGCTTCGGGCAGCCAGTCCTGGGGCCAGAGCTCGGGCTATAAGTACGAGTACCGCTATCAGGGCCAGAGCGCGCCCCGCCAGGGCGGCCAGACCACCCAGAATACACAGACCAGCCAGAATGCACAGAGGACCACCCAGCCTGGGATGCAGGGCGTCAGCGACCAGCCCCGGGACAAGAAGGGACGGTTTATGCCCAGGCGCCGGCCTGTGGATCTGAACAAGGGCAAGGGCATGATGGTCTGGGGCACGATCCTGGCCATTTTGGGCGGTTTCATCTCCTTTGTGGAGTTCTTCGACACCATGGGCATGGGCTTTATCTACATGCTTCAGAGCATCGGTTTCCCTCTGGGTGTGCTGGGCGCGGGCCTGGTGCTGCTGGTGTGCGGCACCCAGCGGAACAAGAAGGCCAAGCGCTTCCGCAAGTACTTAGCCCTCATCGGCAAGCGGGAGAGCATCTCCATCGGCTCCCTGGCCCAGGCCATGCCCGTGTCCTACCACACCGCCTGTGATGACATCCAGGAGATGCTGGACGAGGGGTATATCCCCACCGGCTACCTGGACATGGCCAGCGGCCGCCTGATCCTGTCCGACGAGGGGCTCCAGGAGGAGCCCGAGCCTGAGGAGGAGGAGCAGCCCGCGCCGCCGGAGGACGACGACGCCATCCTCCGGGAGATCCGCCAGGTGAACGACGCCATTGAGGACCCGGTGATGAGCGAGAAGATCGACCGCATCGGCGAGATCACCGGCAAGATCCTGGACTACCAGAGGAAGAACCCCAACAAGAACAGCCAGCTGCGCAGCTTCCTCAACTACTACCTGCCCACCACCCTGAAGATCCTGAAGGCCTACGCCCAGATGGAGGCCCAGGGCATCGAGGGGGAGAACATCTCCGCCGCCAAAGAGCGGATTGAGGGCATGATGGACAAGGTGGTGGAGGGCTTTGAGAAGCAGCTTGACAAGCTCTTCCAGGACGACGCCATGGACATCACCACCGACGTGGAGGTGCTGGAGCGGATGCTGGACAAGGACGGCCTCTCCGGCAAGGGCGACGGCTTCCAGATGGGGATATAGCAGAACCTGACATCAAGCAGAAATCCCGTGAGACGGCATGCAGGCCGCCCCACGGGATTTTTTTGCGCTGTCAGGGCAGCACCACGCCGTACTGGTCCATCACGTCGTGGAGGCCCTCCTCGATCTCCTGGCGGGAGAAATTGCCCTCCTCCAGCTCCTGGTCGGAGAGCAGGTTCAGGCGGAAGTAGAAGTCCACCGCCACCTCCAGAAGAGCGGGGTCATCCTCATCCAGGGCGGAGAAGAGCAGGTCCTCTCCGTCGGCAATGCGGCCCTCCCGCAGCAGGGCGTTGAGGGAGGCGTGAAGGCTGTCGGCGGCGGTCAGGGTCTCCCGCCCGCCGTGGTTCTCGTACTCCGCCGTGTCTTTGTGGAACATAATTTTGGCAATGGCCAGGGTCAAGGTCTCGATCTGGCGCATCATCCAGTCCTGAGTCAGCATAACAGAGGGCTCCTCTCCGGAGAATTATCCCAATAGGGGGACTTTTATAGAACACTAGTTTGATTAACATAAGAAAGTTGTATTGACGCCGAGGACGGTAGGTGGTAAGATAGACGAGAACTAGAACACAAGTTCTATTTACCCCGGGGAACATACAGCAGGGAAGGGGGGATGCATAACGTCCGGCGGGAGGATGGGCGGAGCCGGACAGGGAAGCAGCGCTGGTGCGGCACGAGCAGTGGACAGGTTCGACCGCGTTGCAGGGGAAAAATTTTCATCAGTGTACCACACTTCCGGTGAAAAGTAAATTTCCGTTTTCCTGAGACACAAGAGGCGAACGCAGCCAGGAGCCGGTTCGGATCCACCGGACAAAAGAAAAACGGCAACCTCAATGAGGTCACCAAGGAGGACGCCGCCGGAGGCGGCCCAAACCTAAGCCCAGCGGAGCGGGTTCGGTTTGGGAAGGAAGAGCAGCAGAATGAGCGCGCTCTGATTTTGATAAAAAATCAGAGCAAGCGATATGACGCTTGCTCTGACGTGGTGGAGGAGGGTGGATTCGAACCACCGAAGCGAGACGCAACAGATTTACAGTCTGCCCCCTTTGGCCACTCGGGAACTCCTCCATATGAAATTATTGGAGCTGGTGGACGGACTCGAACCCCCGACCTGCTGATTACAAATCAGCTGCTCTACCAACTGAGCTACACCAGCGTTTCAGCTCTCAGCTCGTCCACAACGTTGCTCATTATATCAGGCAAAGGGAGGGTTGTCAACAGGAAAAGCAAAAAAATTTCAAAAAATTTTGAGAGGGCGGAATGGGCGTCCAAAGGACAGGAGAGGAAGCACGAACGGGAGGATTTTTACCGATCCGCTACGGGATGTGCAGCGGGAACCGGCGGCGGCCTGGTGCAGGCGCTGCCGGCAGGAGATCTACGCCTGGGAGCTGGCGGAGGGGGAGGACCTGTGTCCCCAGTGCCGGGCGGAGGAAAAACGAGAGGGAATGGAGCGAAGCAAGGAGATACATGACGTTACTGGAGATGTCAGTGGAATACCGGGCCCAGGCCCAGGTCCTGCGGCGGCGGATCAGCGAGCTGGAGCTGCGCCGCGCCAATGAGCCGGACGCCACCGAGCGGCTGGTTCTGGAGGACCGCATCAGAATTTTGGAGACAATGTGGCGGGAGGCCAGGGATCTGGCCGTGGTCACGGAGCGATATTACGACAGGGGGTATTGGCGCAATGTCAAATACGCGATATAAGAGGGGCGGCGCCTACGCCGCGGACATGGCGGTGTACGCCAGGACTATGGCGGAGGACAACCGGGCCCAGCGTTCCCGGCTGCGGCGCAACCTGATCCGGGCCCTTCAGGAGGACGTGACCCCCCATCAGCGGCGGGCCCTGCTGCTCTACTATGCCGAGGGCCTCAACATGCGGGAGATCGGGGAGCGGCTGGGGGTGGACAAGTCCACCGTCTCCCGCACCATCAAGCGGGGCGAGCGCCGCCTGCGCCGCTGCCTGCGGTACGGGGCCGCCAGCCTGCTCAACGCCCAAGAGGAGAACTGAATTGACAGATGGCCGCGCCATTGGGCGCGGCCATCTGCGTTTTCGGCGGAATAGAAATTTTACGTCTCCCTATTGACAGCGGCTGTTATCTGTGTTTATACTGTATATGATGAGTATACACAGTAAAACGAGGTGCACCGAATGGATATTATCATCAGCAATGCCGGCGGGGTGCCCATCTACGACCAGATCACCCGGCAGATCAAGGGCCTGATCCTGCGGGGTGAGCTGAAGGAGGGGGAGGCCCTCCCCTCCATGCGGCTGCTGGCCAGGGAGCTGCGCATTTCCGTCATCACCACGAAACGAGCCTATGAAGAGCTGGAGCGTGAGGGGTTCATTACCACGGTCCCGGGGAAGGGATGCTTTGTGGCGCCCCAGGACCCGGCGCTGGCCCGTGAGGAGACCCTCCGCCGGGTGGAGGAGCACCTGACCAGGGCTGTGGAGGCCGCCAAAGTGGGCGGCATCACCCTGGAGGAGATGACCGACACCCTCAACATCCTGTATGGAGACGAATAATATGGAAAACGCCATTGAAATCCGCCATCTCACCAAAGATTACGGCAGCTTCAAGCTGGACGACGTGTCCTTCGACGTGCCCATGGGCACGGTTGTGGGCCTGATCGGCGAGAACGGCGCCGGAAAATCCACCACCATCAAATGCATTCTGAACCTGATCCGCCGGGACGGCGGGGAGATTGTGCTGCTGGGCCGGGACAACATCGCCGACGAGCGGGCGGCCAAGGAGGAGATCGGGGTGGTGCTGGACGAGTCCACCTTCCACGACACCCTGCGCTCCGGCGATGTGGGGAAAATCCTCCGCCGGATCTATAAGAACTGGGACCAGCGGTTCTTTGAACAGCTGCTGAAGAAGTTCGACCTGCCGGAGAAAAAGCTCCTGAAGGACTACTCCCGGGGCATGAAGATGAAGCTGTCCATTGCGGCGGCCCTGTCGGCCAGGCCCCGGCTGCTCATTCTGGACGAGGCCACCGGCGGCCTGGACCCGGTGGTGCGGGACGAGATTCTGGACCAGTTCCTGGACTTTGTACGGGACGAGGACCATGCCATCCTCATCTCCAGCCACATCACCACCGACCTGGAGAAGGCGGCGGACTACGTGGTCTACCTCCACAAGGGCAAGGTGGCCCTCCAGGGGGCCAAGGACGAGCTGCTGGAGGAGTACGGCCGCCTGGTGTGCGGCAGAGCCGACCTGGACAAGGTGGACCGGGCCTTCCTGGTGGGCGTGCGGGAGAGCCAGTTCAGCTGTGAGGCCCTGGTACGGGACCGGGAGAAGTTTGTCCGGCTCTACCCGGAGCTGACCGTGGACCGGGTGACCCTGGACGAGATCATGGTCTTTACCGCGAAGGGGGATGTAGCGTCATGATGGGAATGGTTTATAAGGATTTTCTGGTCCAGCGCAAGCAGCTGGGATATTACATTGCGTTTTTTATCATGTATACAGTACTGGCTGTAATGGAAATCATGCCCACGGCCATCATGTACACCATGACCGTGCTCATCGGCATGCTGGTGCCCATGTCCACCTTTGCCTACGACGACCTGGCCCGGTGGAACAAGTACGCCGCCGCCACCCCTGCCGGACGTCGCGGCGTTGTGGCAGGCAAGTACGTCTTTTCCCTGCTCGCTGTGCTGCTAGCGGCGGCCTTCTCCGCTGTGCTGGTGGTGGCCGTACTCATGTTGAAGCCGGAGCTGGGGGCTGTGGACGAGATGCTCATCGGGCTGCTAATCTGCACGCTTATCTCCATCCTCATTGACGCCGTGATTCTCCCTGTGTTCATCAAGTTCGGCGCGGAGAAGAGCCGTGTCATCAGCATCATCATCTTTGTCGCTATCTTCGGCGGAATCCTGCTGCTGGGCCAGCTGGCCGAGACGATGGACGGCATTGTCATCCCCGAGTGGTTCTTCCTGGCCCTGCCCGGTCTGCTGGTTCTGCTGACCATCGGAGGCTATATCATCTCCTACTTTATCGCCCGTGGGATTTTTGAGAAGAAGGAGCTGTAAGGCCTCTTGCGCCCATGCCCTGCCCTGTGGTAAACTGGAGGAAGAAAAAGGGAAGGAGCGTGGGGATCATGACTGCACACGAAGCCATCCAGGAGCTGCTGAAGATCCAGCAGTACTGCACCCCCCGTTCTCTCGCCGCCGTGGATTACGCCATCCGGGCCATCCAGGAGAAGGAAGCGCGGGAGAAAGCGGAGAAGGAGTAAAGCCCCTGTCCGACAAAAAGGCCGCCTCATCAGACGATGAGGCGGCCTTTTTTTACAGGTCAGGCTCAGGCGGTCTGGCGCTTCTTCATAAAGGCCAGGAAGAGCAGCATGAGCACAGCGCCCACAGGCAGGGCGATGATGCCGGGGGCACCGTTGGCGGCCAGCAGGCCGGCCAGCAGGTAGGAGATGCCCGCTATGGCCGCGCAGGAGATGGCGTAGGGCAACTGTGTCGACACGTGGTTGACGTGGTCGCACTGGGCGCCTGCGGAGGCCATGATGGTGGTGTCGGAGATGGGGGAGCAGTGGTCGCCGCACACGGCGCCGGCCATGCAGGCGGAGATGCAGATGATGGCCAGGGGGTCGTTCATGGAGAACACGTTCTGCACGATGGGGATCAGGATGCCGAAGGTGCCCCAGCTGGTGCCGGTGGCGAAGGCCAGCAGGCAGCCGATGACGAACACGATGACGGGCAGGAACATCTGCAGGTGCTCGGCGCTGCGGACGAAGTCACGGACAAAGTACTTGGCGCCCAGGGAGTCGGTCATACCCTTCAGGCTCCAGGCGAAGGTGAGGATGAGGATGGCGGGGACCATGGCCTTGAAGCCCTCGGGGATGCTGCCCATCATGTCCTTGAAGGACATGGCGCGGCGGGCGGCGTAGTAGACCAGGGTGAAGAGCAGGCCGAAGGCGGAGCCCAGCATCAGGCCCACGGAGGCGTCGGAGTTGGAGAAGGCCTCCACGAAGTTGGAGCCGGAGAAGAAGCCGCCGGAGTAGATCATGCCGATGACGCAGCACACCACCAGCACCAGGATGGGCAGCACCAGGTCGATGACCCGGCCCTTGCCCTCCTCGATGTCCTCGTCCAGCATGGCGTAGGGGTTGGAACCGGAGAACAGGTCGCCCTTCTCAATGGCGTTCTTCTCGAACTTGGCCATGGGGCCGAAGTCCACCTTCATGAACACCAGGCCCAGCATCATCACGATGGTGAACAGGGCGTAGAAGTTGTAGGGGATGGCGCGGATGAACAGGTTCAGGCCCTGGCCCTCCTCAGCGAAGCTGGCCACGGCGGCGGCCCAGGAGGAGATGGGGGCGATGATGCACACAGGGGCGGCGGTGGCGTCGATGATGTAGGCCAGCTTGGCGCGGGAGACCTGGTGCTTGTCGGTGATGGGCCGCATGACGGAGCCCACGGTGAGGCAGTTGAAATAGTCGTCGATGAAGATGAGGCAGCCCAGGACGATGGAGGCCAGCTGGGCGCCGGCGCGGGTCTTGATGTTCTTCTGGGCCCAGCGGCCGAAGGCGGCGGAGGCGCCGGCCTTGTTCATCAGGGCCACCATGGTGCCCAGGATGACCAGGAAGATGAGGATGCCCACGTTGTAGCTGTCGGACAGGACGGACACGATGCCGTCGCTGAATACGTGGGTCAGGGTGCCCTCAAAGGAGAAATTGGAGTAGAGCAGGCCGCCCACCACAATACCGATAAAGAGTGAGGAGTAGACCTCCTTGGTGATCAAGGCCAGGGCGATGGCAATGACCGGGGGCAGCAGGGACCAGATGGTGTTGAAGAAATTGCTGGGGGATTGGACATAGCCGGTGCCGCCGCAAGTCTCACAGGTGACGGCCTCGCCCGCGTCGTTGAGGACCACGCCCAGAGTGCCGCAGTCGGTGCACTCGATCATCTTGGTGCCTGTCTCGTCGGTGGGGTCACCGGCGGCGAAGGCGGTGGTCGTCAGGGCGAAGAGCAGCATCAGCAGCAGCGCAGCCCTGGCGAGCCAGGTTCTTCTTGCTCTCATATTTTTCCCTCCATAAAATGTTGCCGGGGCGCACACATGCCCCTGTTGCGCCAACGAAAAAAGCCATGGGCGCTGATGGAAGCGCCCATGGCAAAAACCAGGGGTCCCCGCACATAGAAAAAAACGGGGACCTCAGGATAGCGCTCCACATGCTGTGACAGTCCGGACGGTGTTCCCGTACGGCCCAGGCCGCGCCGCCCAGGCAGGCGAAGCGACCTTCGGCGGTGCGCCCTCTCCCCGCGGGACGGCTGCCTGGCCTTGTCCCGGAGTACGCATGCGTACCGCGCCTCTATCCTCTTATTAAAGAAGCGTAAGTATCCTATCATGGGTTCCAGGGATTGTCAAGGCTGAATCCGCCTTTTTGCGCGGTAAGGCTTTGTGCGATATGACGATTTTTGAAATACATCTTTACACCAATAATTTATCATGGTAGTATACTAAAGCAAGAAGGCGAATCACCGGCGCCTGACAGAAGGAGGATATATCATGAAGCTGAAAAGATGGCTGGCCCTTGCTCTGGCGCTGGCGACCGCAGCGACCCTGACCGCCTGCTCCACTCCCACGGGCGGCGATACCGGCGGAGATGCCGGCACGCCCTCCGGGTCTCCCGCTCCCAGCGGCTCTCAGGCCGTGGCGGAGAGCGATATGCAGTATGTGAAGGACAAGGGCACCCTGGTGGTGGGCATGACCGACTTCGCCCCCATGGACTATAAGGACGAGAACGGCGAGTGGATCGGCTTTGACGCCGACATGGCCAAGGCCTTTGCCGAGAGCCTGGGCGTGGAAGTGGAGTTCCTGGAGATCAACTGGGACAACAAGCTGATGGAGCTGGACACCAAGGGTATTGACGTCATCTGGAACGGCATGACCATCAACGACGAGGTGGAGGCCGGCGCCTCCGTCTCCGAGCCCTACTGCCGCAACGGCCAGGTGGTGGTGGTTCCCGTGGACAAGGCGGAGGACTACCAGACCCAGGAGAGCCTGAGCGGGCTGAACTTCGCCGTGGAGAACGGCTCCGCCGGCGCCGAGCAGCTGGACGCCCTGGGCCTGAGCTACGTGGCCAAGAGCACCCAGGCCGACGCCCTGATGGAGGTGGCCTCCGGCGCCTCCGACGCCTGCGTCATCGACCTGCTGATGGCGGGCGCCATGATCGGCGAGGGCACCAGCTATCCCGACCTGACCTATACCGTGCAGCTCAACGACGAGGAGTACGGCGTGGCATTCCGCCAGGGCTCCGACCTGACCGAGGCCTTCAACACCTTCTGGAAGGAGGCCTATGACACCGGCACCGTCATGGAGACGGCCACCACCTACGGCGTACAGGAGTCCGTCATCGAGAAGTAACATCACGCTGAGGGAACAGGGCAGAGGGCCGTTACGGCCCTCTGCCTTTCCCCGGTCATAGAGAGGAAAAAGCCTATGCTTCTGTCTGTATCCCTCACGCTGCTGGATGGCCTGGTGGTCACCCTGGAGCTGTTCGCCCTCACCCTTCTGTTCGCGCTGCCCCTGGGCCTCATCATCTCCCTGGGCTCCATGAGCCGGTTCACCCCCCTGCGGGCGGTGGTCAAGACCGTGGTCTGGATCATCCGGGGCACCCCCCTGATGCTCCAGATCATGATCGTGTTCTACGGGCCGGGGCTGATGTTCGGCCTGCCCCTGCTGCCCCGGTTCACCGCCGCGGTGGTGACCTTCACCATCAACTACGCCTGCTATTTCTCCGAGATCTACCGGGGCGGCATCCAGGGTGTGCCGGCGGGCCAGCGGGAGGCCGGTCTGGTGCTGGGCATGACCCGCAGCCAGATCTTCTTCAAGGTCACCCTGCTCCAGGTCATCAAGCGCATCGTCCCCCCCATGGGCAACGAGTTCATCACCCTGGTGAAGGACACCGCCCTGGTGCGGGTCATCTCGGTGTATGAGATCATTTGGATGGGCGAGTCCTACATCAAAAAGGGCATGATCTGGCCCCTGTTCTACACCGCCGTGTTCTATCTGGCCATCAGCGGCATCCTTACCCTGCTGCTGAACTGGTTCGAGAAGAAGATGGACTACTTCAAGTAAGGAGGTGCGCCCCATGCCGGTTTTGGAAGTACAGCACATTGAAAAGCACTTTGGGGCCACCCGGGTGCTGGAGGACATCAGCTTTTCCCTGGACCAGGGCCAGGCCCTGGCCATCATCGGCTCCTCGGGCAGCGGCAAGACCACCCTGCTGCGCTGCCTGAATTTCCTGGAGACCCCCAACAAGGGGAAGATCCTGGTCAACGGGGAGACCCTGTTTGACGCCGCCGACCCGGCCACCCAGCGGGAGAACGAGGTGCGCAAGAAGCGGCTCCACTTCGGACTGGTGTTCCAGTCCTTCAACCTGTTCCCACAGTACACGGCCCTCCAGAACGTGACGCTGGCCAGCCAGCTGCTGGCGCGGGAGCGGCCCGACTTCAAGCAGAACAAGAAGCAGATCTTTGCCGACATCGAGCGGGAGGGGCAGGCGCTGCTGGAGCGGATGGGCCTGGCCGAGCGGGCGGGGCACTACCCCCACCAGCTCTCAGGCGGCCAGCAGCAGCGGGTGGCCATCGCCCGGGCCCTGGCCCTCAAGCCGGACATCCTCTGCTTTGACGAGCCCACCTCCGCCCTGGACCCGGAGCTGACCGGCGAGGTGCTCAAGGTCATCCGGGGCCTGGCCGACCAGCACACCACCATGATCATCGTCACCCACGAGATGGCCTTTGCCCGGGACGTGGCGGATCAGGTCATCTTTATGGACGGCGGCCTCATCGTGGAGCAGGGCTCCGCCCGGCAGGTCATCGAGAACCCCCGGGAGGAGCGGACCAAGCAGTTCCTCTCCAGATACCACTAAAAGACAGCAAAAACGGCGCTCTCCCAACGGGAGAGCGCCGTTTTTATGCATTTTCTTAGAAGTCCGCGTTGCCCACAGTGCGGGGATGAGGCAGGACGTCGCGGATGTTGCCGATGCCGGTGAGGTACATGACCATCCGCTCGAAGCCCAGGCCGAAGCCGGCGTGACGGCAGCCGCCGTAGCGCCGCAGGTCCAGGTACCACCAGTAGTCCTCGGGCTTCATGCCCAGCTCCTTGATGCGGGCCTCCAGCACGTCCAGCCGCTCCTCACGCTGGGAGCCGCCGATGATCTCGCCGATGCCGGGCACCAGGCAGTCGGCGGCGGCCACGGTCTTGCCGTCGTCGTTGAGGCGCATGTAGAAGGCCTTGATCTCCCGGGGGTAATCGGTGACAAAGACGGGCTTCTTAAAGATCTGCTCGGTGAGGTAGCGCTCGTGCTCGGTCTGGAGGTCACAGCCCCACTCCACCTTGTAGTCGAACTTGTCGTTGTTCTGCTTGAGCAGCTCCACCGCCTCGGTGTAGGTCACCCGGCCGAAGTCGGAGGTGGCCACGTGCTCCAGACGTTCCTTCAGGCCCTTGTCCACAAAGGAGTTGAAGAAGTTCATCTCGTCGGGGCACTTCTCCATCACGGTGTTGATGATGAACTTGATCATGGCCTCGGCCACGTCCATGTCGCCGGCCAGATCGCAGAAGGCCATCTCAGGCTCGATCATCCAGAACTCGGCGGCGTGGCGGGTGGTGTTGGACTTCTCCGCCCGGAAGGTGGGGCCGAAGGTGTACACATTGCCGAAGGCCATGGCGAAGTTCTCGGCGTTGAGCTGGCCGGACACGGTCAGGTTGGCGCTCTTACCGAAGAAGTCCTGGCTGTAGTCCACAGTGCCGTCGTCCTTCTTGGGCAGGTTCTCCAGGTCCAGAGTGGTCACCCGGAACATCTCGCCGGCGCCCTCGCAGTCGCTGGCGGTGATGATGGGGGTGTGGACGTACACAAAGCCCCGGTTCTGGAAGAAGGTGTGGATGGCGTAGGCCGCCACGCTGCGCACCCGGAAGGCGGCGGAGAACAGGTTGGTGCGGGGCCGCAGGTGCTGGATAGTGCGCAGGTACTCCACGCTGTGGCGCTTCTTCTGGAGGGGGTAGTCGGGGGTGGAGGGGCCCTCCACGGCGATGGTGTCGGCCTTGACCTCCAGGGGCTGCTTGGCCTCAGGGGTGAGGACCACCTTGCCGGTGACGATGAGGGCGGCGCCCACGTTCTGGCCGGCGATCTCCTTATAATTGCCCAGCACGTTGGCGTCCATGACGATCTGAAGGTTGCGGAAGCAGGAGCCGTCGTTGAGCTCGATGAAGCCGAAGGTCTTCATGTCCCGGATGGTGCGGGCCCAGCCGCAGACGGTGACCGTCTGCCCGCCGAACTGCTCCTGGTCGGCGAAAATCTGAGAAATGGTCGTGCGTTCCAAAGCGAATCCTCCTCGATTCTTTGCAGTTGCCTCTAAGTATAGCCGTTTTCCTCAGAATTTGCAACCACTCCGAGGGGATTGGAGGAGAAAAAAGCCGCTCCGGACGGTGAAGCCCGGGGCGGCCTGCACTCATATTGGCTTGGGCCGGTTCACCCGCCGTGAAATTGCCCACACTACCCAGACGGCCAGGCAGCCCAGCACCGGGGACACGCACCACCAGCCCGCCAGGACCCATGCCAGGACATACCACTCGGCGGAGGCCACAAACCACAGCCCGGGGACGGCCAGCAGGGCGGCGGGCAGGAGGATGCGCCACCGCAACTTCGCCGTCCGGCACAGGAGCAGCTCCAGGAAGAACATGGGAATAAAGTGGGCGTACAGCAGCAGGAGCTGATGCCACGGGGGGATATCCAGCGGGAGATCCCAAAAGGCCGTGGCGAAAATGGCGGCGTAGGCGGCAAAGGAGATCAGGGTGAGGGACAGCAGGACGCGGTTTGCCGTTTCACGCATGGGAGCCATAACAACACCTCATTTCTAAAGCCGTTCAGTACATGGGGATGAAGAAGAGCCAGGGGGCGGTGATCACGGCCATGGTCAGGGCAATGATATGCTTCTCGCGGGGGGTGAGCAGTTCACACCTGCCCATGGCTTTTTTATCGAAGAAGTAGATGCACGCCCCGGCCAGGGCCACGCCAATCAGGGTCCAGGCGAAGGCGGCAGGGTGGGCAAAGGCGCTGTGGGTGATGTGGCCCACCGAGTCCTCCCAGGCGGCCACGATGGCAGGCAGCTCCCCTACTTGCCCGGAACCGGCGATCCACGCGGGCAGCAGGCCCAGGAACATCCACGCCACGCCCACCGCGTCGGCGGCAAAGCCCAGCAGCCAGAATTTCCACCACAGCTTCTTCATCACCCTGCCCTTGCCCTGATGTTTTAAAGCCAGCAGGGTGAGGAAGAGCACCAGGCAGTCGACGATGAGGTTGCCGGGCAGCAGGATCAACCAAATTTCAGGGAAGAGGATCAGCAGCCATATGGGGAGGATGATGTTGTAGAGCCGGTGTTCCCGTTTCATTTTTCCATTCTCCTCTCTCTCACGGTGCGCAGCAGGGCGCCGATGGCGTTGCCCAGCAGCGCGGTGCACAGGGCAATGGGGATCATCACCCCATCGGCCACATTGGAGGCCAGTTTGGCCAGCAGCACGAAGCAGAGGGTCAGCAGGGCGCAGGCCACGGGGTACAGGGGGCAGAAGCCCTGCCGCCTGCCCAGAAAGAGCCCGGAGAAGAAGCCGCCCACCGGCAGGATGAGCATGGCGTAGATGGCGGTGAAGAGTGGGATGGGAGAGTCCAGGGTGAGCCGCACCGCCATGGGCAGCACCAGGCACATGAGGGCGGCGAAGGGGAGATAGGGCAGGCTCTCCCGCCATTTCAGGGGGGAGGGCCCGGGGGAGAGGCCCAGCTTCTGCCGTATGGCGGCCACCTCCACATACCACCCCACCCAGCGGCCCAGCCAGATGAGCAGGTAAACCGCCGCCAGCAGCCCCAGGTAGAGGACAAGGGGCCAGAACTCGCCCCAGTTCCACCCGCACAGCACCACCAGCAGGGTGAGGGCGGCGGCGGTGGCGGCGAAGTGGACCAGGGAGCGGCACACCAGGGTGGGGCCGTCGTCGGCGAAGGGCAGGGTGGACACCCCCACCACCGCCCCCATCAGGAAGTAGAGCCCCAGCTCAATGGCAAAGGCCAGGGGGACGGAGCCGGTGAGATACGCCAGGTCATAGCTCACCAGCCGGAAGGAGGTGCGGCTGGAGAGAAGGCCGCCGCTCACCAGGTCGTTAAAGAGGCCGCCCAGGGGGATGAGGACGGCAATGCCGATGAGTCCGCCCAGGAGGATGCGGATGAGCCACTGTTTCTGTCTGTCCGTCATAGCGATTCCCTCCTATCACAGTCCAAGGGCTTCCTTGATCTTTTTCACATACCGGCGGGACACGTAGCACACCGTGTCCCCCGCCAGGGTCATCTTGATGGTGCCCGTCAGGGTCAGATCCAGGGCGGTAACCTTGCCCAGGTTGACGATCTCCGACTGGGAGATGCGCACAAAGGTGTGCCGGTCCAGCCGGGCCTCCAGCTCGTAGAGCCGCTCCTTCAGGTCGAACACCCCGTCGGAGGTCTGGGCCTTGACCCCCTTGTCCTCCCCGTAGCACCGGAGCAGCTTCTCCGGCGGGATGGGGAAGGCGGAGCCGTCCCGCCAGCCGATGAGCCGGTCCCCGCTCTCCAGCCGGGCGGCCAGGGCCTTCACCTCGTCGGTGAGGGCGGGGGCCGTGATGGTCACGGAGGGCGCACCGCAGCCCGGGTCAATGCGTATCGTCACCTTCATGGCTTCCGCCCCCTTTCCACCCTAACTATAACCAAAAAGAGACCGTCTGTCCATGCCATCGGGACAGACGGTCTCTCCGCCGGAATATTCGGTTGCGGACGGCTCAGGGAGCGCCCGCTTCCCCCACCGTGTAGGTCCAGGAGCCGTCCTCCGCCATCTGGGCGGTACAGTCGGAAAAGGCATAGCTCTCTGTGCCCGAGCGCCACTTCCGGGCCTCAAAGCCGGTCTCCGCGTCCCCCGTGATGGAGAACAGACAGCCGTCCTCCCAGGCGCAGAGGTTGGGGTTCTCCTCACCGCCCTCTGCCATGGGGGTGAGATAGCCCTCCTGCCAGAGCACCTCCAGGGGGACCTCCATAGGGGGCGCCAGGCCGCAGTCCTCGCCAAAGCGCCAGGCCAGGCCCGCCTTCTCGCCCGGGGTCAGGTCGGTCAGGCCGGACAGGTCCACAGCCAGCTGGGTGGCGCCCTCGTTCAGGCCGGGCTCTGCCGCCCACAGGTCGTTGAGCACCTGGAGGTAGAGGCCGCAGCGGTCGTCCACGCTGCTTCCGTCCCCATCCAGGGCGTAGACCTTGCCAAGGCCCGCGGGGCAACTGTACAGAAACATCCCGTCAAAGGTGATGGTGATTTTCATGCCGTCTGCCAGGTCGTCCGCCGTGGCCGGGTGTCCGTCTATGGTGACGGGGCCATCATCCGCACCCAGGCGGTAGATGCCGCTGCCCCCATCCAGGTCGGCCACCATCAGGGCGCCCGTCTCCGCCCCGTCCACAATGCGCACGGTCAAGGTGGCCTGCTTTCGTGCGCAGGCGGTCAGGACAAGCAGCCCTGTCATGGCCAGTGCCAGGAGCCGAATTTTCATTGCGCTTCCTCCTCCTTCCAGGTTTGGTTCTGCTTTTCAGACGTTTTTTTGGAGAAAAAGTTCCGTTTGTCCCTTGACAGAGGAGAGAAAAGATGTATAATAAGCACGTGATTATAAAACAAACTTTTGCTTAGGAGGAGAGGCCATGACCCAGCGGGAACGACAGATTCTCAAGTGGATTGAGGAGAACCCCCTCATCTCCCAGCAGGAGCTGGCGGAGAAGGCGGGCATCACCCGCTCCTCGGCGGCGGTGCACATCTCCAACCTGATGAAGCAGGGGCACATCGCTGGCCGGGGGTACATCGTCCGCACCGCGCCATACGCGGTGGTGGTGGGCGGCGTGAACATGGACATCGGCGGCCATCCGGCCCACAAGCTGGTACCCGCCGATTCCAACCCGGGCTCCGTGCGCATGAGCCTGGGCGGTGTGGGGCGGAACATCGCCCACAATATGAGCCTGCTGGGCATGGATGTGCGCCTCCTCACCGCCTTTGGCGACGACATAAACGCCCAGCGCATCGCGGCCAGCTGCGGCGAGCTGGGCATCGACGTGAGCCAGTGCCTGACCGTGCCCGGCGGGGCCACCTCCACTTACCTGTTCATCACCGATGAGCGGGGGGACATGGCCGTGGCGGTGAGCGACATGGAGATCTACAAGAACGTGACCCCCGCGTTTCTCTCCAGCCGTGTCCGGCTGCTCCAGAACGCCCAGCTCATCGTGGTGGACACCAACATCCCCGCCGAGTCCATCGCCTGGCTGGCGGAGAACATCAAGCTGCCCATCTTTGCCGACCCGGTGTCCACCGCCAAGGCAGAGAAGCTCCGGCCGGTGCTGGGCAGGCTCCACACCCTCAAGCCCAACCGGCTGGAGGCCGAGCTGCTCTCTGGCGTGACCATCACCGACGAGGCCAGCCTCAACGCGGCGGCGGACGCCCTGCTCTCCACCGGCCTGCGCCGGGTGTTCATCAGCCTGGGCGGGGACGGAGTGCTGGCCGCTGACCACAACGGCCGCTGTCATGTGCCCTGCTGTCCCGGCGACATGGTCAACACCACCGGCTGCGGCGACGCGGGCATGGCGGCCATCGCCTGGGCCTATCTGGAGGGCACCGACCTGGAGGGCACCGCCCGTGCCGCCATGGCGGCAGGGGCCATCGCCATGGAGAGCGCCGAGACCATCAACCCCAGCATGAGCGCCCGTCTGCTGAAAGAGCGCATGGGCGAGTGAGCCGGAAACAGAGAAAAACCACTACAAATTGTAATATACATAAAATATTATTCTGGAGGTAATTGAAAATGAGCCTGAACAAGTATCTGGACGTTGCCCCTGAAGTCGCCGAGGCCATTGCGGCCGGCAAGCCCGTGGTGGCCCTGGAGTCCACCATCATCTCCCACGGCATGCCCTATCCCCAGAACGTGGAGACCGCCCTCAACGTGGAGAAGATCATCCGCGAGAACGGCGCCGTGCCCGCCACCATCGCCGTCATCGGCGGCCGCCTGAAGGCCGGCTGCACCAAGGAGGAGATCGAGTACCTGGGCAAGAAGGGCCTGGAGGTGACCAAGGCCAGCCGCCGGGATCTGCCCGTGCTGGTGGCCCGGGGTGAGGACGGCGCCACCACCGTCACCACCACCATGATCATTGCCCACATGGCGGGCATCCAGGTCTTCGCCACCGGCGGTATCGGCGGCGTCCACCGCGGCGCTGAGACCACCATGGACATCTCCGCCGACCTGGAGGAGCTGGCCCAGACCCCCGTGATGGTGGTGTGCGCCGGCGCCAAGTCCATCCTGGACCTGGGCCTGACCCTGGAGTACCTGGAGACCCACGGCGTGCCCGTCATCGGCTACGGCACCAAGGAGCTGCCCGCCTTCTACACCCGCAAGAGCGGCTTCAGCGTGGACTACGAGATCGACACCCCCGAGGAGCTGGCCGCTGCCTTCCATGCCCAGCGTGAGCTGGAGTTCAAGGGCGGCATGCTGGTGACCAACCCCATCCCCGAGGAGTTCTCCATGGACGCCGACGTCATCAACAAGGCCATCGACGAGGCTGTGGAGGAGGCCAAGGAGCAGGGCATCCACGGCAAGGCCACCACCCCCTTCCTGCTGGCCAAGATCAAGGACCTGACCGGCGGCGACTCCCTGGACTCCAACATCCACCTGGTGTACAACAACGCCAAGCTGGCCGCCAAGACCGCCGCTGCCATCTGCGCCCTGAAGTAAGCGCAGCCTGACAAACACATCTACAGCACCCCGGGATGCCTCCCGGGGTGCTGTTTTTTGCGGTAAAAAATTTATTTCCCAGTATACAACTGGGGATTGACGGCGGAGAGCGCGTGTGATATTATTTGGTTAGCTGAAACTAATTATTAGAACCACAGAACCTTTGAAAGGGGGAGAACCCTATGACAGCACTGCTCTGGGCCGCCGGCGGCACCGGATTTACCTTTCTGATGACCACCCTGGGCGCGGCCATGGTGTTTTTGTTCCGAAAGCAGGTCACCGCCCTGGCCCAGCGGATTTTCCTGGGCTTTGCCGCCGGGGTGATGATCGCCGCCTCGGTCTGGTCCCTGCTGATTCCCGCCATTGAGGAGGCGGAGGCGGCCGGTATGATCGGCTGGATTCCGGCGGCGGGGGGCTTTGTCCTGGGGGTGGGGCTGATGATCGGCCTGGACGGCCTGCTGCCCCACCTGCACCCCGGCGCCCGGGAGCCGGAGGGCATGAAGGCCCACCTGAAGCGCACCACCATGCTGGTCTTTGCGGTCACCTTACACAACATCCCCGAGGGCATGGCGGTGGGCCTGTCCTTTGCCCTGGCGGCCCAGCACGGGGACGACCCGGCCCTCTACGCCGCCGCTATGGCCCTGGCCATCGGCATCGGCATCCAGAACTTCCCCGAGGGGGCGGCCATCTCCCTGCCCCTGCGGCAGGAGGGGATGGGGCCGGTCAAATCCTTCCTGTGCGGCAGCCTGTCCGGCTTTGTGGAGCCTGTCTTCGGCATCCTCACCGTGCTGCTGGCGGGCCAGATCGCCCCGCTGATGCCCTGGCTGCTCTCCTTCGCGGCGGGCGCCATGATCTATGTGGTGGTGGAGGAGCTGATCCCCGAGGCCCATCTGGGGGAGCACTCCAACGTGGGCACCCTGGGAGTCATGGGCGGCTTCCTCATCATGATGATCCTGGACGTGGCTCTGGGATAAAAAAGGACTGGGGCGGAAACTTCTGTTTCCGCCCCAGTCCTTTGTAATTAGAGCTTCTTTCTGGCGGCCCAAAAGCCGAAGGCCGTGCCGCAGGCGCCGCCCACCAGGTGCATGAAATTGGCCACGTTGTCCTGGACGAAGAGGATGGAGTACACCTCCTGGCCCAGGTAGAGCACGGCCACCAGGATCAGGGTGACGGGGATGGACCCGGACTTCATGCCCGCCAGGGAGGAGAGCATGATGAGCATGAACACGATACCGCTGGCCCCCAGCAGGGCCACTCCAGGGAAGAAGAGGCACTGGAGCAGGCCGGACACGGCGGCGGTGAGCACGATGCCCGCCAGCAGGGTGCCGCTGCCGTACTTCTCCTCCAGCGGCGGGCCCACCACCAGCAGCAGGAGCATGTTGCCCAGGAAGTGGTCCCAGCCGGCGTGGCCCAGCACGTGGCCCAGCAGGCGCACGAAGAAGAGCGGGGAGATGGGGGAACGGTAGACCGAGAAGAGATAGGAGTTGGTCCACCCTCCGGTCAGGCGGTCTAACAGCAGGGCCGCCAGGGAAAGAAAGAAGAACGTGAGGATCACCGGGGAATTGTACTGGAGCCGTCTCATCCGTATCACCTCAGAAGTAAAGATAGGGCTCTGCGCAGTGCCGCCCGTGTACGGGCGACTGGAGTACAAGCACAATCAGGGCTTGCAGTTGCCGCAGGGGGTGTACCCCTCCTCCACGGCTTCCTCCCGGCTGGAGAAGATGATCCGGTTCTGCTCGGCGGGCAGGTTGGGGCAGTCCTCCCGGTGGAACACCTTGGAGTTCAGGTTGCCGATGTAGGTCTCCTGGGCGCTCTCGGACTGGCTGGGCTGGGGAGACGTCTGGCCGTCCCGGCCGGGGGTGGGGGCGGCGTCCTTCTCCGTGGTGAAGGTGACGGTGGTGCCGTCGCTCACCGCCACGATGGTGCCCTGCTGATCGGTGCGGTACACGGTGGCGCCCGCATCCCGCAGGCGGCTGAGCACATCGTCAGAGGGGTGGCCGTAGTCGTTGTCCAGCCCCACGGAGATGACGGCGTACTCGGGCATGACCTCCCGCAGGAAGGAGTAGCTGGTGGAGGTGTCGCTGCCGTGGTGGCCCACCTTGAGGACCGTGGCGGACAGGTCTGCCCCCTGGTCCAGCAGGTCCTTCTCCGCCTTGGTCTCCATGTCGCCGGTGAAGAGGAAGGAGGTGGCGCCGAAGTCCACCCGCAGCACGATGGAGGTGTTGTTGGTCTCGCTGTACTCGGCCACAGGGCCCAGAATGGTCACCTGGGCTTCGCCGAGGTCGAAGGTGTCGCCGGGGTCGGGGATCTCCGGCTCCAGGCCCTGGGCCTCGGTGTACTTGACAAAGTTTTCAAAGGCCTTGGAGTCGTACTGGGTGACAGGGGAGAGGACGTGGCTGACGGTGCAGGTGTTCAGGGGGCCGGACAGGCCGCCCACGTGGTCCTCGTGGGCGTGGGTGCAGACCACATAGTCCAGCTGGTCGATGCCCTGTTGGTCCAGATAGGACACCACCAGACTGCTGTCGGCCACGTTGCCGCCGTCGATGAGCATGGCGTCGTCTCCGCACACCAGCAGGGCGGAGTCGGCCTGGCCCACGTCGATGAAGTGGACGGCCAGGGTGGAGCCGTCGGTCACAGGGGCGGCGGAGGGAGCGCCGGAGTCCGGCGGAGCGGCAGAGAGCAGGTCGCAGCCGGCCAGAGAGACCAGCAGGCAGAGCAGGGTGAGCAGGGGCGCGATACGTCGTTTCATGGGATCTCCTTTTCCACGTTGGTATACATAATGTGCAGATATCAGTATAAACCACAGCGGCGAAAAAAGAAAGAGGGGCGTGGATCAGAGGAAAGAGCAGTTTTCCAGGAAAGGGAAATAAAAGGGGACGACAGCGCATATCCTCTAGGGAGAAAGGGGGGAACAGCCGTGCCGCGACTGTCCTGGAAGCTTCTGACCGCCTTTGTGGCCGTCACGCTGGCGGGGGCCTGTCTCCATTTTGTCCACGATTTCTTTCCCAATCCCGCTGTGGGCCTCATCGCGCCGGTGAACGAGAGCATATGGGAGCACCTGAAGATCATCTACTGGCCCTTCCTGGCGGGGGTGCTGCTCCTCTGCCGGCGGGGCGGGCGGGACTGCCTGGGGCCCTGGCTGTTGGCCCTGCTGGCTATCTGCGGCGCCATGCTGGCGGCGGGATATCTCTACCATGTGACAGCTGGCGGGGACTCCGTGGCCTTTGACGTGGGGCTGTATGTCCTGCTGATGGGGGCGGGCTTCCTGCTGGCGGCGGTGTTCAACGGCCCGGCCGTCCGGCAGCGGACGGATTTGCTCCTGCTGCTCACCATCGCCCTGGGCGGAGCCATGCTCCTGTTTACCTTCCTGCCGCCCGACCATGTCCTCTTCACGGACCTGTCCGGCGCCAACACCTGGCAGGTCATCCCCTACTGACTGCCCGCCTGCCGCAAATCCGGAAGCCCGCAAAAAAAGAGTGAGACCCCCCTTTACAAATCGGAAAATTCTTGCTATAATAATTGAGCGCCTTGGTTGAGGCGTTGTATGCGCCCGTAGCGCAATTGGATAGAGCGTCAGATTCCGGTTCTGAAGGCTGGGGGTTCGAGTCCCTTCGGGCGTACCAATAACAGGCTTTCCGCGACAGCGGGAGGCCTGTTTTTGTTTTAGATGAAGCCGCGGCGGCCAATCGGGCGTCGCGCAGGAGCGCTCGCCCTCTTGGGAAGGGACTCCTCGGTCGGGGACGTGCCACCGGCACGTCCCCTCGGTCGGACTTCGGGCGTACCAATAACAGGCTTTCCGCGGCAGATTTTTCAGAATGGGGAAAAAGACCGCTCTGCCGGCGCATGGATATGATATAGTAATAAAAAAGCAGACCAGGAGCAGCGCGATGGAACGAATTCTGAATGAGCATCTGATCTATGAGATCCTGTCCGTGGTGGAGGAGATTCCGGCGGGCCGGGTGGCCACCTACGGCCAGATCGCCCGGCTCATCGGCAGGGAGAAAAACGCCAGGCTGGTGGGGAGGGTGCTCAGTGACGCGTCCTATTATGGCGACTACCCGTGCCACCGGGTGGTGAACCATGCCGGACGTCCGGCACCGGGGTGGCCGGAGCAGCGCGCCCTTCTGGAGGGGGAGGGCGTGGGATTCCGCTCCGACGGCTGTGTGGATATAAAACGGTTCCGGTGGGATGGCGGAGCGCCGGGAGAAACAGGATAGAAAAGCATGAGGCCTCACCCGGCTGGGTGGGGCCTCATGCTTTTGATGGCGGACAGACCTGGGGAGAAAGAGGTCAGTCCAGGAAGTCTTTCCGGTAGTTGACGCCGAAGTATTCTGCCAGCTCTCTCATCTGGCTGTCCAGGATGGTGTTCTTCCGGGGCAGGTGGGCGGTGAGCATGTAGATCTGGGCGGCCTTCTCCACGGTCTCGATGAGGCCGAAAGTCTCGTCCAGGGTCTTGCCGGCGCCGTAGATGCCGTGCATGCCCCACACCACCAGCCGGAACTCCTCCATCTTCTTGGCAGTGGCCTCGCCGATGGAGTTGGTGCCGCAGAGCATCCAGGGCAGCACGCCCACGCCGTCGGGGAAGACCACAATGCACTCGGTGCACATCTCCCACAGGGTGTGGGTGAACTTCTTCTCATCCAGCTCGTGGACGTAGTTCATGGCCAGGGTGTAGGTGGGGTGGCTGTGCATAACCACCCGGTTCTCCGGGTCCACCTTCAGGCGGGCCATGTGGCTCATCAGGTGGGCGGGCAGCTCAGAGGTGAACTTGCCGCCGTCCTTATAGCCCCACAGCAGCTCGGCGGTGGTGCCGTCCTGGGCGATGCGGATGACGCCCAGGTTGGTCTCCGGGTCCTTCTCCACGTTCTTGAAGTACTTGCCGGTGCCGGTGACGATGAAGTACTTGCCGATGAGGGGGGTGGCGTCGAAGCCGGTGGGGATGGTGCGGATGACCTTGTTCAGATCCAGGTACTCGGCCACCTCGGCCTCGCTGAGCAGGTAGCTGATGTTGCCGCCGTTGCGCTCATCCCAGCCCATGCGGTACATGTTGGCGGTAGTGCTCTTCATCTCCTCCACAAAGGGAGCGGTCAGAATATCTTTCATGACGTCTTTTCTCTCCTATCTCATATCCGATGGATGAAATGCTGCTCTCACATCAGCTTGCGGAACAGCGTCTTGAAGTCCTCCACAGTGGCCTCTCTGGGGTTGCCGGGGGCGCAGGCGTCGGCGGCGGCGGACTGGGCCAGGAAGTCCAGGTCCTCCTCCTTCATGGCGGGCAGCTTGGTGGGGATGCCCACATCCTGGGACAGCTGGCGCACCGCGTCGATGGCGGCCTTGCGGTAGGCGGCCTGGTCCATGCCGGTGGTGTCCACGCCCATGGCCTCGGCGATGGCCTTGAACTTCTCGCCGGTGTACTCCTGGTTGAACTCCATCACGATGGGCAGCATCATGGCGCAGGCCACGCCGTGGGGAGTGTCGTACACGGCGCCCAGGGTGTGGGCCATGGAGTGGGCGATGCCCAGGCCCACGTTGGAGAAGGCCATGCCGGTGACGAACTGGCCCAGGGCCATGCCCTCGCGGCCGTCGGGCTCGTTGTTCACGGCGCTGCGCAGGTTCTTGGAGATGAGGCGGATGGCCTCCAGGTTCAGGCAGTCGGCCAGGGTCCAGGCGGCCTTGGTGGTGTAGCCCTCGATGGCGTGGGTCAGGGCGTCCATACCGGTGGAGGCGGTGAGGCCCTTGGGCATGGTGGACATCATGTCGGGGTCCACCACGGCGATGTCGGGGATGTCGTTGGTGTCCACGCAGACGAACTTGCGCTTGCGCTCAACGTCGGTGATGACGTAGTTGATGGTGGCCTCGGCGGCGGTGCCGGCGGTGGTGGGCACGGCGATGGTGAACACGGTGCGGTTCTTGGTGGGGGCCACGCCCTCCAGGGAGCGGACGTCGGCGAACTCGGGGTTGTTGATGATGATGCCGATGGCCTTGCCGGTGTCCATGGAGGAGCCGCCGCCGATGGTGATCATGTAGTCGGCGCCCGACTTCTTGTAGGCCTCCACGCCGGACTGGACGTTCTCAATGGTGGGGTTGGGCTTGATGTCGGAGTAAATCTCATAGGCCATGCCGGCCTCGTCCAGCAGGTCGGTGACCTTCTTGGTGACGTTGAACTTGACCAGGTCGGGGTCGGAGGCGATGAAGGCCTTCTTGAAGCCCTTGGCGGTCACCAGGCCGGGGATCTCCTTGATGGCGCCCTTTCCGTGATAAGAGATGGCGTTAAGCACAAAACGATTGACCATGATAATACTCCTCCTGTTATGTAATAGTTTCAGACGGCGCATTCAGCGCTGGGAGAGAACCTCTTTTTCATACTGGCGGACAGTGTCCAGCCAGGTGCCGTCCAGGGGCGCGCCGCACCGGCGGCAGTACTCGTCCCACACCGCACCGAAGGGCAGGGTCTTCAGCTCGTCCTGCCGAACCAGCACGGCGGTGAAGTCGCCGGCGTCCTGGTCGGCCTTCAGGCTGTCGCTGGGGGTGAGCAGGGCGTTGAGCAGGGCCTTCTGCCAGTTGCGGAAGCCCAGAGTCCAGGCGGCCACCCGGTTGACCGAGGCGTCGAAGTAGTCCAGGGCCATCTTCACCCGGCCGTCCAGGCCGCCGCAGCGGACGATCTCCTTGGCCATCTCCCGGGTCTCGTCGTCAAAGAGGACCACGTGGTCGCTGTCCCAGCGGACGGGGCGGGTGATGTGGAGGGCGATCTCGGGAAAGAACACCAGCAGGGCGGGGATCTTGTCGCTCACCACCTCGGTGGGGTGGTAGTGGCCGTTGTCCATGAGGGGGATGCACTTGCCCGGGTTGGCGGCGGCATAGTTCAGGGAGAACTCGGCGCTGCCCACGGTATAGGCCTCCACGCCGATGCCGAAGACCTTGGACTCCACACAGGGCTTGACCTTGTTGAAGTCAAAGGGCTCGGACAGGATCTCATCGATGGACTCCTTGTAGCGCATCCGGGGGCCCATGCGGTCGGCGGGGATGTCCTTGAAGCCGTCGCCGGTCCAGATGTTCATGACGCAGGGCTGACCCAGCTCCTCGGCCAGGTACTGGCTGATGCGGATGCAGGCCTTGCCGTGGTCGATCCAGAAGCGGCGGGTCTCCTCGTTGGGGGAGGACAGGGTGAGGGGGTCGCACTTGGGGTGGGAGAAGAAGGTGGGGTTGAAGTCGCAGCCCAGGCCCCGCTCCTTGCAGAAGTCCACCCACTTCTTGAAGTGCTTGGGCTCCAGCTTGTCCCGGTCCACCCAGCCGCCGTTGGCGTCGTCAAAGATGGCGTAGTTGGCGTGGAGGTTCAGCTTCTTCATGCCGGGGCACAGCTTGAGGACCATGTCGATGTCGGCCATCAGCTCCTCGGGGGTACGGGCCCGGCCGGGGTAGTTGCCGGTGGTCTGGATGCCGCCGGTGAGGGGCTTGGTGGGGTCGGTATCAAAGCCGCGGACGTCGTCGCCCTGCCAGCAGTGGAGGGAGACGGGCGCCTTCATCAGCCGCGCCATGGCCTGCTCGGTGTCCACGCCCAGCGCGGCGTATTTCTCTTTCGCTTCGTTATACATATGCAGCCTCCTGCAGCAGAATATTTCCCAGGGCCGTGGCCTCGGGGGAGCCGGTGATCACCGGCCGGCCGATGGCCTGCCAGGTGAGGTGGTTGAGGTAGGTGTTGTTGACGCCGCCGCCCACAATGCACAGCACGTCGAACTTCTCGCCGGTGATGGACTCCAGCTGATCCAGCGCGGCGGCGTAGGCGTGGGCCAGGCTCTGGTAGATGGCGTGGGCGTACTGGCCGGGGGTCTGGGGTACGGGCCATCCGTGACCGGCGCACTCGGCGTCGATCTCCGCCATGACGGACTTGGGGGCCAGGTAACGGGCGCTGTTTACGTCCAGGCGGTAGTCGAAATCGGCCTCCGCCTGGGCCATCTGGGCCAGCTGGGCGAAGGAGTACTGGTCCTTCAGCTCCCGCTTGAGGCACTGGACCAGCCACAAGCCCATGATGTTCTTCAAAAACCGGATGGTGCCCACGCCGCCCTCGTTGGTGAAGTTGGCCTTCATGGCCTCCGGGGTGGTGACGGGCTGCTCCAGCTCGGCGCCCAGCAGGGACCAGGTGCCGCTGGAGATGTAGGCCGTGCCCTTCTGGGGCAGGGCGGCGATGGCGGAGGCGGTGTCGTGGGTGGCGGGGAGGACCACGTCGCAGTCAAAGCCCACCTGCTGCGCAATGTCCGTCTTCAACTGCCCCAGCTTCACAGGCGGCTTCTGGGGCTGGGCGGCGAAGAGCCGTTCCGGCAGGCCCAGGGCGGTGACGATCTCCATGTCCCAGGTCCTGCGCCTGGCGTCCAGCAGGCCGGTGGAGCTGGCGTTGGTGTACTCGTGGGCCTTGACGCCGGAGAGGTAGAAGCTCAGGTACTCGGGCAGCATAAGAAAGTCCGCCGCGCCGTCCAGCCGGCCGTTCACCTTGTCCCAATAGAGCTGGTAGATGGTGTTGAAGGGCTGGAACTGAATGCCAGTTTTCTCGTAGAGCTTGTCAAAGGGGAGTACCTTGTGGACCAGCTCCGCGGCCTGGGCGCCCCGGCCGTCCCGGTAGCAGTACAGGGGCAGAATGGGCTTGTCCGCGTCGTCCAGCAGCACATAGTCCACCGCCCAGGTGTCGATGCCCACGCTGTCGGGCATAATGCCCTGCTCCTTGCAGGCCTTCAGGCCGCTGACCACCTCCCGGCACAGCCGGTCCAGGTCCCAGACCAGGTGGCCGTCCTGCTCCTGGGGCAGGTTGGGGAAGCGGTAGACCTCTTTCATTTTCAGTTCGCCGTCCTCCCTCCAGGCGGCAATGTGCCGCCCGGAGGACGCGCCGATGTCAATGGCTAAGTGTATCATTTCCGATACCCTCTCTTTTCTGGGGTTTTGCAGGGGTCAGTCCTCCTGCTTGTGGCGGGCGGCGATGGCGGCCTGCTCCTGGGGCAGGTTCTTCTCCACGGTGAAGAAGAAGATCAGGGCGGCGCACACCACATAGGCGATGGTCTCCACCCAGATGTAGCCCACGGTGATGGTGCTCTGGACAGCGGCGGTCTGAACAATGGTCTCAGCCCCGCCGGTGGGCTTCTGGTAGTTGACCGCGCCCAGCATGGCCATGAACACGGCGTTCATGATGGGGGTGGCGGCCACCATCAGGGAGGAGTAGATGCTCATGGTCAGGCCGTCGGTGCGGATGCCGCTCTTGAACTCGATGTGGTCGATGACGTCGGCCAGCATGGCCAGGATCAGGTAGCAGGCGGGGGCGGAGCCCAGGCACTTGAGGGCCACGCCGATGGCCACCAGCACGAAGTTGTGGCTGCCCAGACCGGCGATGACGCCGCCCACGGCGCCCACCAGCATGCCCGCCATGCACACGGTGCGCTTGGAGAACTTGTTGGCCAGGGGCACCACGAACAGGGCGGCCACCGCCATGGGGATGGCGCCCAGGACAGACAGAACGGTCTGGGCCAGGCCCCAGTCGATGGTGCCGGTGGCGCCGATGACCCACTCGCAGAAGTAGCTCATGGAGCCGTTCTTCATGGCGCCGGCCCACTGGAAGCCCAGGTAGAAGAGGATGACGATCCACCACCACTTCTCGCTGGTGACGGCCCCCAGCTGCTCGCCCAGGGAGGCGGCCTTGGCCTTGGTCTCCTGGGCGCTGCCGGAGGTCATGGCCTCCTCGGTGACCCGCTCACGGGTGAACTTGTACTGGAGGAAGATGGTCAGGGCGGAGAAGATGGCCACGGCCAGCATGACCATGAACCACATGTTCTGGTCGTTCTTCATCACCTGGCTGACCAGGATGGGGAACACCATGGAGCCCACGCCCATGACGCCCAGGCCGGCCACATTGGTGAAGGAGGCCAGGGCGCCCCGCTGCTGGCTGTTGCGGGTGGACACGGGGATCAGGGTGGAGTTGGCGGTGTTGTAGATGGGGTAGGCCACAGCGTAGTACAGGTTGTAGGCGATGGCGATCCACACCATCTTGGCCGTCCCCTCAAAGGGGACGATGAACATGAGCACGCTGGCCACCGATAGCGTCAGGGCGGACAGGAGTACCCAGGGCCGGGCCTTGCCCGCCAGGCACCGGGTGCGCTCGATGAGCTGGCCCACAATCAGGTTGGCCGCCACGATCAGGATGGTGGATACCACCTGCAGCACGGAGAGGAAGGCCTCGTCCAGGGCCAGCACGTCGGTGAAGTACTTGTTGAGGAAGCTGGTGAAGATGCCCGAGGAGAGCAGGGCGCCGAAGGGGCCGATGAAGTAGCCCAGCAGCATCTCGGGGAGCCGGACTTCCGGGGAACGGATGAGGGATCTGGTCAGGGGCGTGCTCCAGAAGTCATTCTTTTTGTCGTTCATAGTCCATATCCTTTCTTACAGCTTGCAGGAACAGGTGTAGGTTCCGCTGCCATAAATTGTATGACATCCGTCAGGCAGCGTCAACTCACAACTTGCACCCACAGGCACCGCCACGGTCACGGTCAGTGCGCCGTTTTCCGCCTTCCAGTCCACTGCGGCCCGGCCGTAGGGGGTCTCCACCCAGGCGCTGGCCCAGGTGAGGCCGCCGCCCACCAGGGGCTTGACGGCAAAGCGCTTGTAGCCCGCCTCCAGGGGCTCGATGCCCGCTACCCGCCGGTAGAGGAAGTCGCCCACCGCGCCGGAGGCGTAGTGGTTGTAGGAGATCATGGTGTCGGTGCCGTCGTCCCCGATAGGACACTGGCCGTTCTCGTCCAGGCCGTCCCACCGCTCCCAGATGGTGGTGGCCCCCACCTTCACCTCGTAGAGCCAGGAGGGGCACTTGGTGTTCAGAAGCATCTTCCAGGCCGTGTCGGCGTGGCCGTTGTCGGCCAGGGCGAAGAGGATGTAGGGCGTGCCGGGGAAGCCGGTGCCGATGCAGAAGTCGTTTTTCTCCACCAGCCGGGCCAGATTGTCCGCCGCCTTGGCCCGCGCCTCCGGCGGAAACATGCCGAACTGGAGGGGCAGCACATAGGCGGTCTGGAACTCGTTGAGGAGCCTGCCCTGGCCGTCGGTGAACACAGAGCAGTAGGCGTCGGCCACCTTGGCGCTCAGGTCCCTGTAATAGGCGGCGTCCTCCTGCTCCCCCAGCAGCTCTGCCACCTGGGCGGTGACGGCGCTGGTGTGGCACAGGCTGGCGGTGGCGGTCCACTTGCTGCGTGCCTGCCACTGCTGCATCTTGGGCACGTCGGGGGCCACCCAGTCCCCGAAGTGGAGCACGGAGGGGGTGCTCCAGATGTACTTCTTCTTGCCGAAGCTGAGCAGTCCCGCCCAGAATTTGCAGGCCTTCACGTATTTTTTCATCACCGGGTAGAACTTCTTCAGGATGGACAGGTCGCCCCGGGCCATGTACTCCGCCCAGGGCACCAGCACGCAGGCGTCGCCCCACCAGTCCACCGCCATGGCGGGCATGGTGGCCGGGAAGCCGTATCCCTGGGCGGGGACGGTGTTGGGGATGCCGCCGCCCCTGAGCTGCTCGGCCTGCACGTCCAGCATCCACTTCTCCAGGAAGCGGCTCATGTCGAAGTTGTAGCAGGCGGTGGGGGAGAACACGGCGATATCGCCGGTCCAGCCCATGCGCTCGTCCCGCTGGGGGCAGTCGGTGGGGATGTCCACAAAGTTGGACTTGGCGCCCCACCGGATGTTGGACTGGAGCTGGTTGAGCATCTCGTTGGAGCAGGAGAAGCCGCCGTTGTCGGCCAGGTCGGAGTAGAGGGCCACGGCTTTCACATCGATGTCCTCCGCCGCGATGCCCTCCACGCCCACATACCGGAAGCCCATGTAGGTGAACCGGGGGGAGTAGGTCTGTTCGCCGTCGGTGCAGGTGTACGCGATGCGGGCCTTGGCGGAGCGGAGGAACGCGGTGTTCAGGGTGCCGTCCGGGTTGAGGATCTCGGCGTGGCGCACCAGGATTTTCTGCCCCTTCTTGCCCCGGATTTTCAGCCTGACCACACCGGCGAAGTTCTGGCCGAAGTCATAGACCAGGCAGTTTTCCACTTTGGTGCAGGAGATGGGGGAAAATTCCTCGTGGGCGGTGACCGCCGGGCCGTAGGCCGCCCGGATGGCCGGGCTGACCCGCAGCTGCTCTATCACTGCATTCCGCCAGCCGCCGGTCTGTGCGGTGGCATCGTACACCTCGCCGTCGTACAGGTCGGCCTCCTTGAGGGGCCCCTCCTCGGTGACCTGCCAGGAGGTGTCGGTGCCCACGATCTCCTCCGAGCCGTCCTCATAGGTGACCCGCAGCTCCAGCAGCAGGGCCTGACGGTCGGCGGTGACCCGGTTCTTCCGGGTGAACACAAAGGAGCCCACCGCCCAGCCGCCGGCCACCACCGCCGTCAGGGTGTTGTCCCCCTGGAGCAGGCCGGTCACGTCGTAGGTCTGGTATTGCAGGTTGGTCTTGTAGGAGGTAAAGCCGGGGGCAAAGTAGTCGTGGCCCACGGCTGCGCCGTTGAGGGCCAGCTGGTAGATGCCCATGGCGGTGGCCCTGATCTTGGCCTCCTTCACCTTGCCCCGGAGGGCAAAGGTCTTGCGGAAGGTCATGGGCACGGGGGACACCCGCTTCTCCGTGAAGGAGTAGGCCCCGTCGCTGATCCACTGGGCGGCCCAGGGGGTGTCCAGCCGCCCGGTCTCGAATTCCAGGGAAGCCCGGGCGGTCTCCCCGGCGTCGTCCACCGCCGTCAGCTCCGCCCGGTAGCAGGTAAAGGGCTTGAGGGCCGGGCCGCCGTAGGGGATGGCGACCTGCCGGTCCGTCTCCACCGTCCAGCCGTTGACCGTCAGAACGGCTTTGGCCAGCGCCGCGCCGGCCCGGTCGCTGTCCAGGGAGAAACCGAACCGGGGGGCGGCCGCGTCGGTCACGCAGTGTTCCCGCTGATGTTCACAGGTAAATGTTCTGATGGTAAGCATATGTAACCGGCCTTTCTCGTGCAGCGTAACGTTCTTTCATTTTCCCGCCCTTGCCGGGCAAAGAAATTGCTGTGCCCAGGGTGCGTTCCCCAGGCACAGCAATTCAAACCCTGCTCAGGCCTTCAACGCTTGCCTGTAGGTTTTGCTCAGTCCGCCTTCTTGTTGAGGCGGAAGAAGGCGGCCACCATGGCGGCCACAGCGGCCACCGCCAGGCAGATCATGTTGGCGATGGTGCCGGTGGCGGAGGACAGGTTCTCGGGGGTCTGAACCTCCAGGGCGACATCGGCGTTGGAGAAGTAGATGTAGCCCAGGCCCTCGGCTCTGGCGGAGATCAGGTTGATGAGGCAGAGGGTGAGGAGCACGGGGATGACGATGCGCATGGCGCCGGAGATGATCTCCACCACGGTGGCGGCGGCGCCGGAGAGCTTGAGCTGGGCCAGGATGATGACCAGCACCAGCAGGATGATGGCGGGAATGCCGTAGGTGGTCATGCTGCTGACGGCGGCGTTCTGGAAGTAGCCCGCGCTGGAGATGTTCACGCCGTAGACGATGAGAGAGGCCAGCGCCAGGATGGCGACGATCAGGTTAACCCAAACGCCAGCGGACTGTTTCTTGATGTTCATGGTTATACCTCCTCCTTCTTCTTCTTCTTCTCAGGCACCAGGGTCAGGGCCAGCCAGGCCACGCCGGTGATCACGGCCAGCGCGCCGCTGGTGTAGGTGATGGCGGCCAGGGCGTTGTCCCACCAGGTGTTGACCTTCTCGGTGGACACGTTCATGATGGCGCTGGTGGCGAAGGTGTAGAGCTGGTACTTCAGGTTCTCTCTGGCCTGCTCCACCAGAGTGGAGTCGTTCTTGACGGTATCCACGGAGATGTAGGGCCAGGTGGCGTCCACGCCGCCCTCGCCCAGGTTGATGTGGTTGTCCTCGGTGGCGAAGTCGGCCACCTGGGTGATACCGGCCATGACCATGGACTCGGCGTTAAAGTAGTACTTGTTGTTCATCATATCGGTGGAGATGAGGCCGGTGTAGCCCCACTCGCCCCGGAGAATGGTCTGGAGCATGCCCACGTGGTGGGAGGCGTTGGTGGCGCCGATACGGTTGAAGGCGATCATGACGCCCATGCCGTCAGCGTCCTCCAGGCCGCCCTGGAAGCAGCGCAGGTCGGTCTCGCGGAACTTCTGCTCGTTCATGTAGGCGGAGATGCCGCCGCGGTTGTGCTCCTGGTCGTTGAAGCCCATGTGCTTGGGACCGTTGATGATGCCCATGTCGGCGCAGCCCTGGAGCACGCCGTAGCCCATCCGGTTGGTGAGCATGGGATCCTCGGAGATGTACTCGTAGTTACGGCCGTTGTAGGGGGTGCGGCGCTGGGTCAGGCCCACGCCCCACAGGTGGTAGCGATTGAGCCACAGGCCGGAGTTGCCCTCAATGCGGCCCCACTCATAGGCCAGGTCGGGGTTGAAGGAGGAGCCCAGCAGGGTCTGGGAGTGGACGTTGAAGCGGTAGGTCTCACCGGTGGTCTCGTCGGTGTAGGTGGCGGTGAAGCCGCTGACGCCCTCGTTCTGGATGACCACGGGGTTGTCCACGTTGGTCAGTACGTCGGACTGGCTGCCGCCGTGGATGACGGCGCCCACGGCCTCGTCGATGGTGATGGAGGACACCAGGGTATCCCAGAAGGGGTCGTTGACATCGCTCAGCTGGTCGTACTGGATGTTGGTGGTGTCAAAGCGGACGCCCTTGTCGCCGCCCTCGGTGGCGGGGCTGTCGGTCTGGATGGTGTAGGTCTGGCCGCGGAGCTCGGCGATCCACTCGTCGGCCTTGGGGCTGTCGCCGATGGTGATGGCCACCTCGTTGTAGTTGATGGGATAGGTGCCCTCCCAGTCGCTGCGGGACAGGTAGGTGACAGTGTCCTCGCCGGTCCAGTAGTTCAGATCGGCGTCGTCGGCCACGTTGGTGACGGCCACGCCGTTCTCAACGGCAAAGGTGGTCTTGTCCAGCTCGCCCAGGCTCCACACCTGGGTGTTGCCGGTGGCCTCGGCATCCATGCCGTCGGCGGTGGTCTTGCCCTGGGCGGCCAGAATGTTGTTCACGGCCTCGTGGGCGCCGGCAGCGGCGGTGAAGTAGTAGTCACCGGCGTCCAGGATGTAGGTCTTGGCATTGGTGTAGTCATAGCTGGCCAGGTACTTGGTGGGGATGGTGATGGTGACTTCGGCAGTGCTGTTGGCGGCCACCTCGGTCTTGGCGGAGTTGAGGAACATCACCGCGGACTTCTCCACATTGTTCTGCTTGTCGTAGTCGGTGTAGGGCTGCTGGACATAGAGCTGAGCCAGGAAATAGCCGTCCTGGTCGCTGTTGTTCTTGATCTCCACCACGGCGGTGATGTTGCCGTCGGGGGTGCGGTCCACGTCCACGCTCTTCAGGGTCTGGGTGTAGTCCAGATAGCTCAGACCGTGGCCGAAGGAGTAGATAACTTCCTTATTGTAGTCCCAGGTGCTGTCCTGGGTGGCGCCCGCGCCGGAGTTGGCGCCGGACTCGGGGTTCATAATGGAGTCGTAGTACCGGGTCTCGTAGTACTTGTAGCCCACGTAGATGCCCTCGGCCTCCACGATGTAGTAGCCGCCGTTGTAGGTGTCGCTGCCGCCGAAGGAGCCGGCAGTGGTGTTGGCGATCTCCACGCCGGGATAGCGGGGGTCGTCGCCGTCGCTGCCCACGATCTCGTAGTCGGCGTAGTAGCCGCCGCCGAAGTTCATGACAGCGGGGATGGAGGCGTTGTCGGCCACATAGGTGTCGGGCAGGGCGCCGGTGGCGTTGACCTGGCCGGTGAGCACCTTCACCACGCCGATGGACTGGTAGTCGTTGAGGCAGCCGATGTAGGCGATGCCGTCCACCTCGTGGGCGCCGCCGGCGGCGATATCCTTGATGACCATGGTGTTGCCGGTGTTCAGGAGGACGATGACCTTGGAGCAGGTCTCCTTGGCCACGTCGATGACGGCCAGCTCATCCTCGCTCAGGGCCAGGGGGTCCTCGCCGGTCTCCTTGCCGGCGTAGTTGACGGCGGAGCCGGGCATATAGGTGTTGCCCTCGCCGGCGCCCCGGGCGAACACGCAGATGCCGATGGTGTTGTCCTTGTCCACCTGGCTCTTCCAGTCGGCGGGAGCGCCCAGGGCCTCGTACTCCGTGGGGGGTACTTCGGCGATCTGATAGGTGGTCATGTCGCCGGGGGAGGCCACGTAGATGTGGTCATAGGCCACGCTGGTCTCCATCTCGCCGGTCCACTGGTTGGGCACTTCCTCGGTGTGCTTGTTGAGAATGTTGTTGGTGTAGAAGTCCTTGACCGTCTCGTTGATCTGCACGCCCGCGTCGGTGAGGGCCTGGACCAGGTCAACCGCGTCGGCGTTGCCGGCCTTGTGGTCGCCGCTGGTGTAGGGATAGGGAGCGTAGGCGGCCAGGCCGAAGAGGGCCACGGTGGCGTCGGAGGCCAGGGGCAGCACATCGTTGTCGTTCTTCATGATAACGGTGCCCTCTTCGCCCTCCTTGATGGCGATGTCCTTGGCGGCGGCCTTCATCTCGTCGATGGTGGCGTAGTCGCTCTTGAAGCGGGCGGAATCCTCATCGGTAAGGGTAATGTAGCTGCTGGTGCCAAGGAAGCCGTCCAGCGCTGAACGATAGCCCTCCGCGATGCCGGTGCCCACGACGGACAGGGCAAGCACGGAGGCCATGACCGCCGAAAGGCCTCTCATGACGGGTGCAATTCGTTTCGCTTTCATCATTTTTCCTCCCCATAGTAGCATGAACATTAACGGCCGTTCTGTTGTGAGAAATTATAACACTGAGGTAATCTTTTGTCCACAATTTAGCGATAATATCCAAGAAGTAGAAAGAACAACATACTTTTTGAGGCAATTGAACGTAAATGAGCATAAATGGACAAAATGGGAGGGGAAAAGTAGACACTGTGTCCGGTAACGGTATCCATAATATTCCAAAAACAAGAGCCCGTTGACAACAAAATGACCGAATGATACAATATCGACCAAATACAGGGGGCTTAATTATGCATACGAACGAACGTTTTGACCTGATCCTGGACTACCTTAAAATGCACAAACGCGCAACAGTTGCAGATTTGAGCAAAATGGTGTATGTCAGCGAGGCCACGGTACGCCGGGACCTGAATGAGATGCAGCGTCTGGGGCTGCTGCGCCGGACCCACGGCGGGGCCATGTATGCCGACGGCTCGGAGGAGGTGTCCATCTTTGTCCGGCAGGAGGTGAACGCCACCGGCAAGGAGGTGACGGCCTCCATCGCCCTGCCCCACCTGCCCGACTTCCACACCATTTTCATCGACAACTCCTCCACCTGCCTGGCCCTGGTGCAGCGCATGAACCTGCGGCACAAGGTGGCGGTGACCAACGGCATCCAGGCGGCCACCTGGCTGGCCCAGCAGGACGACGTGCAGGTCATCATGCCCGGCGGAGAGCTGAAGGCCAACACCGGGTTTACCGGCAGCATGGCCTGCAACACCCTGCGGGGGTTCCGGTTCGATCTGATGCTCTGCTCCTGCGCCTCCATCGACATGGAGGGCACCTATGAGAACTCCCTGCCGGTGAAGGAGCTGAAGGTCACGGCCATGGAGCTGTCCGACCGGTGTATCCTCATCACGGACAAGACCAAGTTCAGCCTTCGGTCCCCCTACCGCACTGTGGGCCTGCGGAAGTACGACTGTATCTTCACCGACGCGGAGGATGAGGTGCTGACCCCTTTCCGGGCGGAAGGGCTGGAGATCATCAACCATTAACCGGATGCAAGGGGGCTTTCCCGTGGGCGGCAGGAAATTTTCATGGCTGTGGGCGGCGGTGGCCGCTGTGCTCCTCCTGTCGGGCTGTGTGTCCGCCGGGGAGGGGGCGTCCACCTGCACGGTGGTCTTTGAGGACGACCCGGAGCTGTTTTTCTACAACCAGATCTATGAGACGCCCCGGGGCGGGGATGTGACGGTGACGGTGGGGGTTCCCACCGGCCGCCGGATCGCCACGGTCAGCTTTGACCGGTATACCGTGTCGGGCAAGACCGGCTATTCCGCCAGCTACGACTATTACGACCTTATCCTCCACGACGTCCGCTACCCTGCGGTGGTGCGGCTGACCACATCCCCCGCCCTCACCACGGTCTACACCGCCGGAGAAGGGCAGGGGGAGACCATCACCGTCCAGGAGGACAGCCCCCGCCTGTCCCCCAATACCCTGCCCTGGCGGGGACAATTTTCAAGAGAGGGCTTTCTGGCCGTGGGCTGGAACACAGCGCCCGACGGCAGCGGCGTCCATATCGGCTTCGGCAGCCGGGGGGCCCGGGAGGACGGGGAAGAGACCTTGACTCTCTATCCCCAGTGGCTACCCTGTACGCCGGAGGAGGCCTTCACCTGGACCGAGCGGGACGGCGGCGCCGTCATCACCGGCTATGACGGCAGGGAAGGCGACCTGGTCATCCCTGAGACCCTGGGCGGCCTGCCCGTCACCGCCATCGCCGCCGGGGCCTTTGGGGCCGTGACGGCGGACACCGTGGCCCTGCCGCCCACCCTGACCGCCGTGGAACCCGGGGCTTTTTCCGCCCTGACGGCGGAACACCTCTATCTCTTTGATACCCTGGAGCAGGTGGACGAGGCCTCCTTGGGGGACTACGCCATCACCCGTCTCCACCTCAACGCAGTGAAAGACCCGGCCTACAGCGGCACCTACTTCGACACCTTCCCCGACAAGGCGGACTACCTCCGGTCGGTGGCGGAGGAGGACAAGCTGGTGCTCTTCTGCGGCTCCTCCGCCCGGTTCGGGTACGACAGTCCCATGCTCGCTGAGGCATTTCCCGACTACGAGGTGGTGAACATGGGGGTGTACGCCTATGCCAACATGCTACCCCAGGCCAGGATCGTCCTCCACTACATGAAGGAGGGGGATATCCTCCTCCACTCCCCCGAGCTGGACGCCATCGGGCAGCAGTTCTGCGGCAGCACCGCCCTGGACAAGGAGACCTTCTGCATGACAGAATCCAACTACGACCTGCTCGCCCTGCTGGACTGCCGGGAATTTACGAACCTTTGGGGGGCCTTCGGGGCCTTCCAGGCCGCCCGGGCGGACATGGAGCCCAGGTCCTACGCCGATTCCCCCGCCCTGTACGACGAGGACGGCAACCGGCAGGAGCAGGCCACCTATAACCGCTACGGGGACTACATCCTCTACCGGGAGAACAACCTGTCCGGGGAGAATTTCGGCATCAAGCGGGCCTTCTATAACGCCAGCCACATCACCGAGGCCGACTGGCAGGGCATCAACGCCATGTACGACAGCTTTGCTGCCAAGGGCGTGTCGGTGTACTTCACCTACTCCCCCCGCAGCCGCACCAGCATCTCGGAGGACAGCACCGAGGTGTCCATCACCGAGCTGGACGCCCTGTTCCGGCAGAAGCTCCACGCCCCGGTCATCTCCGACATCCAGTCCTCCCTCATGGACCCGCTGTACTTTTACGCCACCGACAACCATCTCAGCACCGAGGGCGCGCAAATCCACACCGCGCAGGTCATCGACGACCTGCGCCGGGCACTGGAGGGAGGAGCATGAACCTTGTCTTTCTCCAGTACCCCCTGATCCCCATTCTACTGGCACTGTCCCTGGTATTGACGGCCCTGGCCGGGCTGCTCCGCCGGGGCAGCGGGGCGGCGGCAGCGCTGGCGGCGGTGTCCGTGGGGGCCATGGCGGTGGCCGCGCTGGCCTGCTCGGTGCCCTATGAGGAGATCCTGCTCCTGCTGCTCCTCCCGGCCCTCACCTGCTTTCTGACTGTGGCAAGGGGGGAGAAGAAATGAGCTTTGTGTCCCCCGGCTTTCTCCTCTTTCTCCCGGCGGTGCTGGCCCTCTACCGGCTCACCCCATGGCGGCAGCGGTGGATGGCGCTCCTGCCCGCCTCCTATTTCTTCTACGCCTGCCACAGCCCCTGGCTGCTCAGCCTGATCTTGCTCACCACCCTGGTGTCCTACGGCAGCGCCCTGCGCATTGAGAGGGCGGAGACTAGAAAGCAGAAGCGCCGGGCGGTGGCCCTGGACGCAGCGGTGTGTCTGGGCATTCTCTTTCTCTTCAAATACCTGGACTTTGCCCTGGGGGGTGTGTTCTCCCTGCTGCGCCTGTTCGGGGTGGAGAGCGGCTTTACCGGCTTCCACCTGCTGCTGCCCATGGGCATCTCCTTCTATGTGTTCCAGACCATGTCCTACACCTTTGACGTCTATCGGGGCACCATCCGGGCGGAGCGCCACCTGGGATACTACGCCCTGTTCGTCTCCTTCTTCCCCCAGCTGGTGGCCGGACCCATTGAGCGCCCCGGCGACCTGCTGCCCCAGCTGAAGGCCCCCAACCCACTGGAGCAGGAGGACATCGCCCAGGGCGTCCGGTTTCTGGTGCGGGGGTACGGCAAAAAGGTGCTCATCTCCGACTTTCTGGCTCCCTTTGTGGATACAGCCTACGGGGACGCCGCCGGGGCAGGGGGCGCGGCCATGGTACTGGCCACCGTGCTCTTTGCCCTGCAGATCTACTGTGACTTCTCCGGCTACTCCGACATCGCCATGGGCTGTGCCCGGCTCATGGGCATCCGGCTCACCGAGAACTTCCGGCAGCCCTACGCCGCCTCCTCGATCCGGGACTTCTGGCGGCGGTGGCACATCAGCCTGACCCGCTGGTTCACCGACTATCTGTACATCCCCCTGGGCGGCAGCCGCCGGGGGCTGGCCCGGCAGTGCGTCAACATCCTGGCGGTCTTTCTGGTCAGCGGCCTGTGGCACGGGGCCAACCTGACCTTTGTGGTGTGGGGCGGGCTCCACGGAGCGTTCCTGGTGGCGGAGACCCTGCTGCTGGGCCGGCGGCAGCTCACCTCGTCCCTGGGCCGGGGACTCCACCGGGCGGTTACCCTGGTGCTGGTGTGCTTTGCGTGGGTATTTTTCCGCGCGTCCGACCTGTCCCAGGCAGTGTTCATTCTCCGCTCCATCTTCACCGACTTCCGCCTCCCCAACGTCCTGACCGGGCTGGGGATGGGCAGGGTGGAGCTGATACTGGCCTGCCTGCTGGTGCTCCTGCTGCCGATGCTGGAGCGGCTGCCCGCCCTGGAGGTGGAGAAAAACAGAACAAAGGGGCGGTATGCCGTCCCTCTGCTCTACTTCCTGCTGGCCGTCGCCATTGTGGCTTGCCGCTGCCTGGTGCTGACAGAGCACGGGGCAACTGCCTTCATCTACTTTCAGTTCTAGGGGGAGGATGCCATGAAACAGCGAAAAACGCCCTCCCCGGCGGCCCTCTGCGGCCTGCTGGCGGCGGCGCTGTGCCTGCTGGCCGGGCTGCTGCTCCTCTTCGGCTTCGCCCTGCCGCCCCAGTACGGGGATACCTTTCTGGGCGAGATGAAGTACAAGATGGAGCGGCTGGAGGACACAGAGGGGCCCCGCATCGTCGTGGTGGGGGGCAGCAGCGTGCCCTTCGCCCTGAAGAGCGGCCTGGTGGAGGAGTACCTCCCCGGCTATCAGGTGGTGGACTTCGGCATGTACGCCGGCATAGGCACGGTGGTCATGCTGGACTGGGCCCAGACCCAGGCCAGGGCGGGCGACATCTTCATCATCGCCCCGGAACAGAGCGCCCAGACCCTGTCCTGCTATTTCTCCGGCGAGCTGGCCTGGCAGGCGGCGGACGGCGCCTTTGATCTGCTGTCCGCCGTCCACTCCAGCCGGTACGAGTCCCTGGCCGCATCCTTCCCCGCCTTTGCGGGGAAAAAGCTGTGGTATACCCTATTCGGGTCCCCGGAGCCGGAGGGGGTGTACGCCCGGTCCTCCTTTGACGGGTACGGCGATATCATTTACCCGGACCGGACAGCCAACATCATGTCCGGAGGGTACAACCCCAACGACCTCATCTCCTTCTCCCGGGACGTCATTGCGGAGGACTTTGTCGACGCCCTCAACGACTTCGCCCGGGCGGTGGTGGCCAAGGGGGCCAAGGTGGTCTACCACTTCCCGCCCATGAACGCCGCCGCCCTGGAGCCGGACACCGACCAGACAGCGGTGGATACCTACTACGACTACCTGGACGGACAGCTTCTGTTCCCGATCCTGGGGGACCCAAACCGCTGTATCCTGGACAGCGGCTGGTTCTACGACACCAACTTCCACCTCAACGCCAGCGGCGCCACGGTGTTCACCAAGCTGCTCATTGAGGACCTGAAGGTCTATCTGAAGGACACCTCCCCCACGGAGATTTCTCTGCCCGCCATGCCCGCTGTGGGGGCGTCGGCTCTGGCGGAGGACAGCACGGATGCCGCCCTCTTCACCTACCGGCATACAGAGGAAGGCTGGATTTTGTCCGGTCTGACGGCGGAGGGACAGGCCGCCCAATCCCTCACCCTGCCGGGCAGCTATGAGGGAGAGCCGGTGGTGGGGATAGACAAAACATTATTTGAAGGAAATACCAAAATCCATGAAATTACGGTTCAGCCCAATATTGGGATTCTGTACGACGGTATGTTCTCCGGCTGTACGGCCCTGGAGCGCCTGATCCTTACCGGTGAGGACCCGGCGGCCTATGTGGCAGGGGACGGCCTGCGGGACGGGGCGGACTTTTTCATCTGCGTGCCGGAGGGGGTCCTGGACCGGTACCGCCGGGACTACTTCTGGCAGACCTACGCCCCCTGGATTCAGCCTACGGAGGGATAAGGGACAGGGCGGGAGCATACAGCTCCCGCCCTTTTTCAGCCTTGAGACAGGGAAAAAACGGAATTCTCTTTTCCAACCCGCCGGGACATAGTATAATGTTGAAAAAACAGGCGTTCCGCGCCGGATCCTGCGGACGCTGCACGGCAGACCAGACCGGGAGGAAAACTATGGCGGGAAAAAAGCGGGATTTGGGGGAGAGCCCCTTCGAATCCCTGAATGTTTTAAAGAGAAAGTGGAAGGACGGCACCTTTTCCGAGATCCTGGAGGACTGGAAGTGGATATTCGGGTACAGCGCCCGGTACAAGGGGGCCATCGTGTTCTATATCCTGATGGGCATCCTCAGCACGTCCCTGGGGCTGGTGAGCAGCGTGGCGGGAAAGTACGCCATCGATGTCATCACCGGCTATGAGACCAGCAAGCTGTGGCTGGTGATCCTCATCATGGTGGGCAGTACCCTCATCAGTTTGCTGTTCACCAGCGTCATCAGCCGGGTGTCCACCAGGCTGGCCCTGGACATTGACAACGATATCCGGGCCGACATCTTTGACCAGATCATGGACGCGGACTGGCTGTCCCTGAGCCGGTACACCAGCGGCGACATCCTCAACCGCTTCAACGGGGATGTGAGCACGGTGAGCAGCAACGCCATCAAGTGGCTGCCCAGCGTGATCATCGCGGTGTACCAGTTTGTGGCCACCTTTCTGGTGCTGTTCTACTACGACTGGGCCATGGCCCTCATCGCCCTGGGCAGCGCGCCCTTCCTGCTGCTGGCGGGGCGGCTGCTGGTGCGGCGGCAGCGGGAGTACAACCGGCAGGTGCGGGAGGCCAGCAGCGACCTGATGGCCTTTGAAGTGGAGGCGGTCAGCAACTTCGACACCATCAAATCCTTTGGCGTTGGCCCCCACTACAGCGGCAAGATCCGCTGGTGGCAGGCCAGGTTCAGGGACATCAGCCTGAAGTACAACCTGTTCTCCATCAAGAGCGGCGCGCTCATGTCGCTGCTGGGGATCGTGGTCCAGTTCGTGGCCTTCGGGTACTGCCTGTTCCGCCTGTGGGGCGGCGGCATTACATACGGTACCATGACCCTCTTCCTTCAGCAGCGCAATGAGCTGTCTACCGCCTTCACCAATCTGGTGGGCATCGTTCCCAGCTTTCTCAGCAGCTCAGTCTCGGCCCACCGGATCCGGGAGCTGGCGGAGCTGCCCCGGGAGGTGCACCTTCCGGAGAGCGGCAAGCTGGATATCCACAGCGGCGGAGGCTTTGAGGTGCGCATGGAGCATGTGACCTTCTCCTACCGGGAGGGGGATCAGGTCATCACCGATTCGGCCTTCCACGCCGCGCCGGGGGAGATTGTGGCCCTGGTGGGGCCCTCCGGCGAGGGCAAGACCACCCTGATCCGCCTGATCCTGGGCCTGGTGTGCCCGGGAGAGGGGAGCGTGGTGCTCCGGGACTGCGACGGCCGGGAGGTGCCTGCCAATGCGGAGACCCGGCGGCTCTTCGCCTATGTGCCCCAGGGCAACACCATATTCTCCGGTACGGTGGCGGAGAATATGCGCCTGGTGAAGGAGACGGCCACCGATGAGGAGATCATTGAGGCGCTGAAGCTGGCCTGCGCCTGGGAGTTTGTGGAGAAGCTGCCGGAGCAGATCAACAGTCCGGTGGGGGAGCGGGGAAAGGGCCTGTCCGAGGGCCAGGCACAGCGGCTGGCCCTGGCCCGGGCCATGCTGCGGGACGCGCCCATCCTCCTGCTGGATGAGGCCACCTCGGCTCTGGACGTGGCAACCGAGCGGGCTGTGCTGCGCAATATCGCGGGCTGCGGCAGGGGAAAGACCTGTATCGTTACCACCCACCGGCCCAGCGTGCTCAGCCTGTGCCAGCGGGTCTACCGGGTGATGGACACCCGGGTGACCGAGCTGAGCCGGGAGGAGTCGGGCCGCATGGCCATGGATTTCTGATCTATCGCTTCCGGAGGAAGAATATAAAAAACGGCCCCCTGTGAATCCGAGATTCACAGGGGGCCGTTTGCTGTTGGGCGTTATTACTGATCGCCGGCGACCTCGCCGCCGTTGGGATCGGGGGCGGAGTTGGCGGTGGACCAGGCGCGCTCCAGAGCGGCCCAGTCGCGGACGGGCAGGAGTTCGGTCCAGGACTCGACCTGAGCGCCATCCACGGTGATGAACTCATAGTCGTGGGAGTTGGTGGCCTCCTGAACGGCCGCATAGTACCAGACGCTGGTATCCATGTTGTCGGGCCAGGTGATCATGCCGGGCAGCATGTTCTCCGTGGAGGGAGCACGGCCCAGGGTGCGGTTGACGATGGTCATGGCCTCGGCACGGGTGATGTAGGCGTCGGGATCGAAGGTGCCGTCGCCGCGGCCCTCAATGATGCCCAGGACGGCGGCGCGGTTGATGTACTGGTTGGCCCAGTGGCCGGCGATGTCGGGGAAGATGTCCTCGCCCTCATAGGTACCGCCGAAGAAGCGGACCGCGATGGTGGCAAACTCGGCGCGGGTGATGGGGGCGTCGGGGTCGAAGAGACCGCCGGGCTTGCCGGTGATGATGCCGGCGTTGGTCAGGGTGGCGGCGGCGTTGTTGAACCAGTCGCTGCTGTCAGTGTCGACATAGCCGCTGTTGGTGCTCCAGAGCATGGCGCGGGACTGGTCGGTGAGCATGCGGAAGAAGATGGTGGCCACCTCGGCGCGGGTGATGGAGGCCAGGGGGTGGACCAGACCGTCGTCACGGCCGATGATGTAGGCGAAGTGATCGGTGGTGTTCAGGTCAGGACCGGGGCCCAGGGGGACATCGGGGTCGTCAATATCGGTCTCGCCGTCGTCACCGCCGATGACGGTGTAGGTCACAGAGGGACGGGGGAAGTACAGCTTGGACTCACTGTCCTTGGGGGTCAGATAAGCCTCCACGTTGGGGTAGGCGATGTAGGTGCCGGCAAAGCCCATGTGGCCCACCAGTCTGGCGGAGTAGGTGATGGACAGCTTCTGGCCGCGGAGCAGGTCCTGGTGCAGGGTGAGGGTGAACTGCTCGGTGCCGTCAGAGGCCTTGGTGTAATTGAGCGTGAGGAACTCGGCGCCGTCGTCGGTGTGGAAGACCAGGCTGTCCTTGTCGCCCAGGGTCTGGCTCTCCCAGTACAGACCGCCCTCGTTGGTGCCGTTGGCGTTGGTCAGGCTGACACGGATGGCCTTGTCGGTGGCCAGATCGAAGTTGTAGCCGTCGGAGGAGCTGTAGCCCAGCACGTCGGTGATGACGCTGCCGGCGGGGACCGCCACGTTGGCGGACTGGCCGTACATGGCGCTGATGATGTTGTCCAGCTGGGAGGCGGTGTTGTCCAGGGTGGCGTCAAAGGCGCCGCCGGTCACGCTCTTGCTCTGGGCGTAATCGATGAACTGAGCGGCCAGCGTGGACAGGGCGCTGACATTGGCGTCGTCCTCATAATAAGGATAGCCCACGGTGACCAGTTTCACGCCGGCCTCCGCCACCTTGTCTAGCTCCTTGGCGGCGAAGTAGACGCCGGTCTCGAAGTTGGTGTAGGCGTTGGCGTCGTCCTTGACGGCCTGGACAGCGGCGGGCAGAGGCTCGCTGGCGGAGGCGCTGCCGTAGGTCTTGGGGGCGGCGGACAGGTTCAGGGCCAGCAGGTCGTCCAGGTCGGTCAGGGCCTGGTAGCCGCCCTCGGCGGCGTCGCTGTTGGCCATGGTGGCGGTGGTGCCGTCGGCCTTGTAGTAGGAGTTGTTCACAGCGCTGCCGTTGTCGTCCAGCCAGTAGAAGCTGCCGCCGTCGGTGATGAGCACCAGATAGCGCTTGTCAGCGGCCACGGTGTCGGTGGACAGGCTGTTGAGGGCGCTCAGGCCCTCCCGGATACCGGCCTGGACGTTGGTGCCGTGGTCAGAGGCCAGAACAAAGGCGGCACACTCATCCTCCACGCCGGAGAGGGCGGCCTCGGAGCTGCTGGTCAGCAGCTGGGGCTCCACCACGGTCTGGGCGGTGGTGGTGAAGATGGTCAGGCCGGCGTAGATGTTCTTGTCGGCCATGAACTTGAGGGCGTTGGCCCAGTTCTCCACGTAGGTCTTGTTATCCTCGCTGAGGAAGAGGCTCTGGGTGGCGTCCAGCACGAACTGGATGGCGATGGGGTTGGCGTTGGTGTTGGCCACCACATCCAGGGTGATGGTGGTGTCGCTGCCGGCCAGCTCGCTGGCCTGCTTGCCCAGGGTGATGCCGTTCTCGGTGTTGGCAGGCGGGTTGGTTACCGTGGCAGAGGCGGCGGGGAGCATGCCGATCAGCATGACGACAGCCAGCGCCGCGGCCAGGAATTTGCGCATACGCATAGGTCATACCTCCGTTTGCAATTTGCATAAAACAGCGCGACAGACAGCCGGAGAATCTGCGCGCCTCATGCTATAACACACGACAAATTATAGCATAGTTAAAAGGAAACGGCAATAAAAAATCACCCACAGGAAGGGGAAAATTCCAAAATTAGTTTGTGAGTGATATATGACGCTTTTTGGTTACATATGCGCGAAACATTGCAAAAATGCGGGTGAATAAATAAAAAAGGGGGACCACTTGTTAAAAAATATCCGAAAGAATAAAGGAAGATTCTTGAATTTAGCGGCCGCCTATGCTATACTAGCCAAAAATAGGTGTGTTTTCGGCGGAAGCGTCGGAACGTGCCTGATGGTTTGCAGCCAGACCCCTGTATCGACGGTGACGCCGGAAGCCGGCCTTGCGGGGCAACTGTTTTGCAAGGGAGGAGAAAAATTATGAAGAAAGCAGTGCGTAAGGGCGCAGCCAAAGCGGTTGCTCTGGTCCTCAGCCTGGCGATGATCTTCGGCATGGCGCCCATGGTCAACGCTTCGGCTGGAGATTCAGCTGCTGCTTCGGCCAGCACGACCACGGAAAGTACTTTTGACCGTATCGTCCACCTGGACATGGGCCGGAAGTACTTCAGCCCCGAGTGGATCAAGGCACTCATCAACGAGATTTCTGCCCTGGGATATACGCAACTGGAGCTGGACTTCTCTAATAATGAGGGCTTCCGGTTCTCTCTGCCTTATGATCAGATGCAGATCGAAGTGGGCGGCTATGAGACCGTCCTGATGGAAGTGGAAGCTGAGGAGACGCAGTCTCCTGAGACGGACGCGGCTGCGGCCGGCGACACCGACGTGACGGACTCCGCTCTGCCTCAGGCTTCTGACGCCGCCCAGCCCGAAGAGGGCACTGGCGAGGCGGATGCTGCCCAGACTTCCGAGCCCGCCGGGAGCAGCGAGGCGGAGCCTGAGCCCCAGTACAAGGAAGTTCAGGTCTATAACAGCAAGACCGTGGATCTTACCAAGGCTCTGAGCCAGGAATATATCACCGCAGATCAAATGGCGGAGATCATTGACTATGCCCAGAGTAAGAATATTGAGATCGTCCCGCTGCTGAACAGCCCCGGCCACATGGGCGCCATTCTGAACGCTTTCCAGGAGTATCGCTGGACTGATAATCAGAATCGGATCAGCGAGAGCACTATCGATCTTGAAAACGACGAGGCGGTGCGCTTTGCTGAGGGTGTGGTGAGCGCTTACGCCGAGTGGTTTGCAAAGCAGGGCTGCAAGACCTTCAACATCGGCGCCGATGAGTTTGCCAATGATCTCGGTACGGAATATAGTCCTGTCATGGGACTGAACTATATTTATTACAATCAACCAGAGGTTTATAGCAAGCTGATCGAGTACATCAACGATCTGGCAGTTATTATAGAAAAAGCTGGCATGACCCCCCGGGCCTTCAACGACAGCTTCTGCTATAAGGATAATACTGACTACGCGCCCAGCACTGATATCCAGGTCTGTTACTGGTCCTCTGGGTGGAATGAGTACGCCTATGATTTGGCAGAGGCATCTACGCTAGAGAAGCGGGGCTATCAGCTCATCAACACCCACGGCGATTATTATTACGTCCTGGGGAAAGAAGACAGTTGGGACAGCAGCGATACATACCGATATGATTTTGATAACAACACATTTGCTGGAGGGAGCAATATCTCCGATCCGGTGGGCTCCATGTTCTGCATCTGGAGCGATTATCCCAATGATGAGACTGAGCAGAAGGTAGCAGAGAAGGTTCGTGTGCCTCTGCGCATTATGGCGGCCCGTATGCAGGACCAGATTGTGACTGCGGACACGGTTGATACCTCCGTGACTCCCGGCGGCTTCAATGCCAACGGTACTATTAATGTACCGGCTGCTTCGGTAACGGACAATGTAACCAATATCACTGTTTCTGCCTCCGGAGTGACCAGCATCAGTGCGGTGAAGCATGAGAAGGCGATTCCGGCGCTGGCGGACAGCACCTATGTTGCCTATGACATCAGTCTGAATAACGGAAATTATACCCAGAGCGCCCAGGTCTCCATCCCTCTGCCTGAGGATTGGATCTATTCTGACGTCCAGCTGAGGGGCTTTGTGCTCTCCTCCGACGGTAAGGTGGAGTATGCCGACGATGGCAGTTTGAATGATGGCGTCTACACCTTTACTGCGCCCCATTTCTCCACAGTGGGTGTGGCGGTTATGGCTGAGCCGGATCAGACAGTTTCGGTAGCAGTTAATAGCAAAAAAAGTATCACGATTTCTGGCGATTATTCCAATGCTAAAGCAGACGTACAGAATGGCAATATTGCGGCTGTGACAGTTGGTAAGTACACCCCTGGTCAGGGCGGCATTATATGCGGCAATAAGGTCACAGCACCCGATGGGACTTACTTTATCAGTGATGGTAACGGCAATTATCTGGAAGTTTACTCTAGGTATTATAATTATGCGGTGAGAAACACCACTAATGTGACAGAAGCTACCCAGTGGAAAATCAGTAAGAGCGGAAGTTCTTATACGATTTATGATCCTGCTACCGGTCAATACTTAACAGAGAGGGCATCTCTCAGCAGAACTCCTTACAGCTGGAGCTATGATTCCACTAAGGGATTCTACTACACTAAGACAGAGTGGGAATGGTTTGATCGGGTAGAAAAGACCTACTACTTATCCGGCGGTAATAATTGGAGCACAGCGGAAAGTACCAGCAGTTACGGCGCTGCCTATGAGATTGCACAGCAGCCTGTGGAGGGGACTACGGAGATTACCGTTAGCGGCCTGCAAGTTGGTGAGACTCTGGTAACAGTCAATGACTATGTTATCAAGGTTGTGGTCACTGAGGAGGACCTGAGTGGGGTGTCACCGCTTACAATTGAGCTGTTTATTACAAATAGACGACTGAATTATAATGGTGCGAATACGATTGCGATTGAGGCGCAAGCGGCGGCAACCGAGGAAGGATATCAATTTTCTGATATTCCGGCACGCATCGCAGATGGCGATGTTGAATACGCTTTTTGGAAAGTAGTGGAGATTGATTACAACAGTTCCGCCAGAGCTACACATGCGGGAACCGGCGCAGGCGGCAGCGGTCAGACTCACAAGGGAATCTTTGGCGATATTCAGTGTACGTGTGATGGTTCGGACAAAACGATGGCCGATGATACGCACACGATGACAGCAGTGCGCTACCGCAATGGCGGATGGCAGTATCAAAATGCAGATGGTCAGTGGGTCGATATAAAGGATAACGATCAGTTAGTCGCCTATTACCTTCAGGTAACGGATGTCACGACGGAGCTTGAGACACAGGTCGTGGATTACGGAGCCCGACAGGACGGCTTCTACCTGATTGGAAAGGAAGATTGGGCGCTTCTTGATTTCCAGGTAGAGTATCCTTCCGGCTTCTACCCCAATGATTTTGCAAATGAAAAGACCCTGCTCTACCATAATAATACCGGAAAAGGCCGGACTATTGGCATGATTCGCGCTTCTCTGAGCGATCCCTATTATGTATTGTCACGGATCGAGGTGCTCACTGCCAGCTCTACAAATTATCGGAGCGTTGGAACGCTGTCGCAGATTGACATTCAATATGATGAGGCCTCTGCGGAGGTTGTGTGGACATCCGAATCTGGGACAGACCCGATTGTACCTTCTCTGACATTTGGCGAGTCCAATGGCAGAGATAATGTGAAACTGGTTCGCTATGTGCTGGAAGTAAATCCGGAGTATAGCAATCTGACGGTTCACTATATTAACGAAACATCGGGGCAGGAATTCCATTCCTATGATATTGCTACTCGAACTGCAGGAGAAAGCGTTGAGGAAGCGGCAGACTTCACAGGCTGGACGTTGAACAATGGGAATCTTACGCCTGGTGTAATCACGAATGCTCTGGGTCGAGAAGAAACAGTATATTATCGTACAGATGACTTGGCAAAGGTTCCTAATATGAATCCCGCATATACCAGCGGATTTTTTGAGTTTGCCAATAAGATTACCGTCAGTAGCGATGGCGATGATCTGTATCTCTACTACAGTACCGATAAAAATGCAGCTACCGCAATTGTTGATTTTGGACTGCCTGTTAAAATTGGTCCTACTTTCTTCGACAAAAATGCTAGCAGCATAAGCGCAGTTGGCGATTCGGGAAGTGGAGTTACTGGCAATTATGGTACATTGAAGAAAGATGGCAGTGGAAATTATATCTATACGCCCAGCAAAATAATGAATGGCAGCGAAACATTCCGGATGAAGGTCACAATTGGCGCGCAGTCAATTGACTGGGTGCTGTATGTGGTGCCCGCTTCCACGGTGTACTACGAGGATACCTTCGGAGCCATTGAGTATGGCAAGGGCTGGGAGACTGTTGGTACCACCATTACCGGTCGCACTCAGACTACCAGCAAGCTGGGTGATAAGGCTGTCTACGGACATGATGCTGCTTATGCCACGGATACTACTTACAGCGGCGGCAGCGCCCACAAGGTTACGCTGACAAGCGGCGAAACCGCTACGGCTACCTTCAGCTTCCACGGCACCGGCTTCCAGCTGGTCAGCATGACCGACGCCACCTCCGGCTGCATCACGGTCCATGTTGAGGGCGAAGAAACCAATAATTACTACTTTGTGGACTGCTACTATGCGAACGGCGGCGCGCTCTACCAGGTGCCTGTCCTGAAAGTAGATGAACTTGCGCTGGGCAACTATACCGTTACGGTTACGGCGGGCTATTTGAGTGGCCGGGACTGGGCGAAGAGTGATTCTGCTACCTTTGTCCTGGACGGCGTCCGTATCTACAAGCCCATCGGCGATTATCCCAATTACACTCAGGATAACGAGGGTAATGTGACCTACAGCGAGATCCGCAACATCCTTCTGTATGACGGAGCGTGGGATCAGAGCAACAGCGTTTATGTAGATACGCTTGGTGCGTCTACAAACAGCGCTGCTGACTACGCCAACGTGGGTCCCAACAACGAGGTCTATCTGAAGGCCGACGATCAGATCACCTTTACCGTGCCTGAGGGCGGCTCCATCGTCCAGATCGGCGCCAAGCTGGTATCCGGCAAAGAAATGACCTTCACTGTGGAGGGGCAAGATTACGAGATTACCTCCGCAGTGGAGATGTATTACCTGCTGGATGGCGTGAAACCCGGCAATGAGATTACCATTACCGCCTCGGGCGATGGAATCCTGTCCCTGACCAACCTCAAGCTTGTAAGCGGTTCTTAAGAAAGGGGTGTGCAGTATGAAAAAGAGATATTGTAAACCCGAGATCGGCTTTGAGAGCTTCGAGCTGTGCAGCGACATCGCCAAGGGCTGTTACTTCCATGTGACGTCCCAGGAGTACGGCTGTACGATTACGGGTCCCGGTATTCCCACGCTCTTCTGGTATGGTACATGCAATGATGTTGCTCAGGGCCTGGTTACATTGCAGAAGCATGATAAGCCCTGCTACCACGGCCCCAGCGGCAAGACCATCCTCTTCACATCGTAATACCACGCAAAAAGCCCTGCCCCGATGGGGCGGGGCTTTTTTGTAGAAAAGGAGGCAGGCCTGTTGTACCGGCAGGATTATCAATTCGGCGGCGTGCGTTTTGCCCTGACAGCAGAGGCGTCCATCCGGACGGATACGCTTTTGGAGCGGTTCCGTGTTCCGGGTGGAAAACCAGACCATCAGATTCAATGCCGATTTGCAGAACAGTTGCCGACTCCTCCGAGCCACTCGCCGCTTGATACGCCGGAGGAAAAAATGTGGAGGGAGGACGGCGTACTCTGCGGCTTTCATAATTACAAGATCAGCCACAGGGATCCCCTGCGGCCCGCTTGCTGGTGGCGGAGGCAGGGCGATGTGACGGAAATGCTGTGGTCGGAAGCCTTCCGAGACATGCTGTACGCGCGGAACGTACTGATGTCGGCCGATCTGTTCGGAATCCTGCTGGAATATGGTGGACTCGTCCTCCATGCCGCATATGTTGCTTATCAGGGCCAGGGGATTTTGTTCTCTGGGCCCAGTGGAATGGGAAAGTCTACCCAGGCCGCTCTCTGGGAGAAATACAGGGGGGCTGAGGTCATAAATGGCGACCGAACCCTGATCCGGCGCGGCCCGGACGGAGCCTTTTGGGCCTATGGTGTCTGCTACAGCGGTACATCCGGTATCTGCAAAAATGTAGGTACCCCTCTGAAAGCGCTGGTATTGCTGGCCCAGGGGCCGGAGAATACGGTGGAACCGCTGGGAGGATTGACTGCGTTTCGTGCGCTGCTCCCCAGGGTTTCCTATCGGACCTGGGATACAGAGGAAATTAAAAATGCCACCCAAATCCTTTCGGCGCTTTTGACCGAACAGCCTGTATTTTATCTGACCTGTCGGCCGGATGAGGGTGCAGTCAAAAGTTTGGAGAAATATCTATGGGACAGATAATGGAACGGGATGTGGAACCACTGTGGTCCACATATATCCACCAGAAGGGAAGTATGCTGGGCCTGCCCGTCAGCGGCAGCTTTGAGCTGACACCCCGGTGCAATTTCAGCTGCAAGATGTGCTATGTGCACCAGACGCCGGAGCAGATCGCCGCCTCCGGCCGACGGGAGCTTACCGCCGATCAGTGGCTGGACATTGCCCGGCAGGCAAAGGACGCCGGTATGGTCTTTCTGCTCCTCACCGGAGGAGAACCGCTGGTGTTCCCGGAGTTTCCACGGCTGCTCCACGAGCTGAAGCAGTTGGGTCTGCTGGTGTCAATCAACTCCAACGGCTCCCTGATCCGCGGGGAGGTGCTGGAGATGCTGAAAAAGGACCCGCCGCTCCGATTCAACATCACCCTCTACGGCGGCAGCGACGCCACCTATGAGCGGCTGTGCGGCCGGCCCATGTTCCACCAGGTGGTGGAGAACATCCGGGCCCTGAAGGAGGCGGGTATCCCCGTGCGGCTAAACGCCTCCATCACCCCGGACAACAAGGACGACGTGGCGGATATCTTCCGCATCGGCAGAGAGCTGGGGGTCTACATCAAGTCCACCACCTATATGTTCCCGCCGGTTCGTATCAACGGCGGCGCGGCCGGTCAGGCGGACCACCGCTTTTCGGCGGCCGACGCGGCCAAATACGAGCTGCTCTGCCGGGAGCAGACCATGACAGAGGAGCAGCTCCGCGAGGCGGTGAAGAACGGCGGTCTGCCGCCGGACGGCGAGGAGTGCACCGGTGGCGCCGAGGGCGAGCCCCTCTTCTGCCGGGCGGGCCGCAGCGCCTTCTGGATGACCTGGGACGGCCGTCTGCTCCCCTGCGGTATGATGGCGGACCAGGGCGTGTCCGTGCCGGAGCAGGGCTTTGCCGCAGCCTGGGGGGCGGCCAGACAGATGGCGGCAGCCATTCGCCTGCCCAAGGAGTGCACGGGCTGCCCTATGCAGCAGCAGTGCGCTTCCTGTGCTGCCTCCTGCGCAGCGGAGACCGGCCGGTGGGACTGTAAGCCGGAGTATCTCTGTGAGATGACCAGAAACCTGATTCACCTGACATGGGAAAAATACGGAAAGTGAGAACGCACAATGGAAGTGAAGAAACAGTTGGTCCTGCGGGAGATCGCAGGGGACTATGCTCTGATTCCAGTAGGTGATACTGTAATTAAAAATAACGGATTGTTTTCGCTCAGCGAGACTGGAGCCCGCATCTGGGAGCTTCTGCCCCAGGCTGAGGGTACGGAGCAGCTGGTGGACACGCTGCTGGAGGAGTACGACGTGGACCGGGAGACGCTGGAGCAGGATGTAACGGAATTCCTGGATCAGCTCCGACAGATGGAGATCCTCTGAGTGAGGAGACGGCGGTGGTGGCTGTTGTTAGCGGCGGCGGCCCTCCTGCTCCTGGCGGCCTGGGTGGTCTGGGGAGTGTGGCGCTCGGGCCACCGGCCGGTGGCCCGGACCTGGCAGGTGGAGGCGGGGCTGCCCGTGCGGCTGGCGGTGCTGTCGGATCTGCACGGCTGCGTGTTCGGGGAACATAACGGCGAGCTGGTCGCCCTGGTGGCGGAACAGGAGCCGGATCTGATCCTGCTGGACGGGGATATGCTCAACGGCGACGCGCCGGGGGCAGAGGACCTGCTGGATCTGCTGGGGCAGCTGGTGGAGATCGCGCCGGTCTACTACGCCTGGGGCAACCATGAGCGGGAGTACATCTCCTGTAACACCTCCGACCTGCGGGCCCAGATCGAGGCTCTGGGGGCGGTGGTGCTGGAGCTGGACTATGTGGACCTGACGGTCAACGGTGCACCGCTGCGGCTGGGCGGCATGTACGACTACGCCTTCGCCCTGGACGACAAGAACTCCTGCGACCCGGCGCGGATGAAGCCGGAGGTGTGGCAGTTCCTGACGGATTTCCAGGACACAGACCGGTATAAGGTGATGCTGTCCCACCGGCCGGACAGCTTTGTGTTCGGGGAGGCATCCGTAACCTGGAATGTGGATCTGGTGGTCAGCGGCCATCTCCACGGGGGACAGGTGGTGCTGCCCCTGCTGGGGGGCGTGTTCGGCGGGGACCAGGGCCTGTTTCCGAAGTATGTACACGGCATCTATGAGAAAGACAAGCTTGTCCTGGCGGTCACCAGCGGCCTGGGCAGTCAACCGGAGCGGCTGCCCCGGTTCAACAACCCGCCGGAGGTCATGGTGCTGGATCTGTCGGCCTGAGAGGAGAGACCGCCTGTGGAGAAACATGAGCAGCAGCTTTTACAGTGCCTCCGGTCGGCCCTGTTCCGGCAGGAGGCCGCCCAGTGGCCCGGAGATGAGGAAGAGCTTAACAGGCTCCTGACGCTGGCGGAGGAGCAGCACGTCCTCCCCCTGGTGCTGGACCGGCTCATCCCCGCCGCCAGGACTGCCGGCGCGGAGGCGGACGCTCTGCGCCCCCTGCGGCAGATGCTGCTCCAGAGCGCTGTGGGGCAGACCCGGCGCACCCGGAAGCTGGAGGCGCTCTATAGCGCGCTGGAGGCAGAGGGCCTGCGGCCCCTTCTGGTAAAGGGGCTGGCCTGCCGCCTGCTCTACCCCAATCCGGACCTGCGCCCCTCTTCCGACGAGGACCTGCTGGCCCGGGAGGAAGAGCTGAAAGATATCCACCGGGTGTTTACCCGCATGGGGATGGAGCAGGAGGGGGACGGCCGGCTGGGCGAGGCCCAGGTGGTGACCTATTGGGACAGGGAGAGCGGCCTGCGCATAGAGCTCCACCGGAAGCTGTTCCCCGAGGACGCCCGGGCCTACGGCGGCATGAACCGCTGCTTTGAGCAGTCCTTTGACCGGGGCATACGCCTGGAGGGGGCAAATGGCCCGGTGTGGACCATGGGGCCGGATGACCACCTGCTCTATCTCATCTGCCACAGCTTCAAGCACTTTCTCCACTCGGGCTTTGGCGTCCGGCAGGTGTGCGACATCTGCCTGGCGGCAGCTGCCTGGGGAGAGCGCATCGACTGGGACGGCTTTTTCGCCGCCCTGGAGCCCTTCCGGGCGGACTGCTTTGCCCGGAACCTGTTTGCCATCGGCGCGGAGTACCTGGGCTTTGCCGGACGCTGGCCTTTGCCCATGGAGGCGGCCCTGGCCGCCCGGGGTGAGACCGACTGCGGCGCCCTGCTGGAGGATCTGCTCACCGCCGGCGTGTACGGCAGCAGCTCTGATGTGCGGCTCCACAGCAGCCGCATCACCCTCAACGCCGCAGCGGCGGAGGGGGAGCAGACGCTGGGCCGGTCGGTACTGCGGACGGTGTTTCCCTCCGCCCGAGAGCTGGAGGGGCGCTATCCTTATTTAAAGAAAAAGCCCTGGCTGCTGCCTGGGGCCTGGGTCCAGCGGCTGGCCCACTACGCCGGGGAGAACCTGGGCCGGACAGGCGCGGCCCGGGAGAGCGTGGCCATCGGCGAGCGCCGGGTGGCTTTACTGAAGAAATACGGGGTGATCCCATGAACAGCGGGCGGCGTCTGCTGCACGACGACCAGGTGGAGGAGCGACTGGCGCCGCTGCTCCGGGCGGGGGCGGAGGTGCCCCTGGTGGTGACGGGAAACAGCATGGTCCCCTTCCTCCGGGACCGGAGAGACAAGGTGTACCTGAAATCCCCCGATCTTGTGCCCGTCCGGACGGGAGACATCCTGTTTTTCAAGCGGGACAGCGGCCAGTGGATCCTCCACCGGCTGCACCACTTCACGGCGGACGGTCTGCTGGTCATCAACGGCGACGGCCAGACCTGGTTTGAGACCATCCGCCCGGACCAGGTGCTGGGCGTGGTGGTGAAGATCAGCCGGAGCGGAAAGTCCCCCTTTCCCGCCCGGCGGTGGGACTGGGCGCTGCTGCGCCGGCTGTGGAAGCTGCTGCTGCCGGTGCGGCCGGCGCTGCTGCGGGTTCTGGGACGGATCGGCCGGCTGAGACCCAGGCGGCCGACGGGCCGGAGGGCCTGATGCGCCCCTCCGCAAAACGCCTGCAGCGCTGTCCCCACAGGGCTTTCCAGGCTGTCGGGCATAGTGGGAAAAGAGGCAATATTTTCCCGAATATATACCTGGTTTATTTGACTTCCAGGAAGAAATGAGATAAAATGGAACGAATAAAGCCAGATATAGGGGAGAAGAGAGATATGAACATGGCACGTATTCGCGGGTGGATTGTGCTGGCCATGGATGTGTTCACCATCTTTGCGTGCAATATCCTGATATTTCTGCCGGCCTATCTGAGGAATGACATCCGCCTGCTCAATCTGATCCTGCACATCGGGTTTCTGACCGCCTGTGTGCTGGTGTTCCAGGTGGTATTCAGGACCTATGAGAGCCTGTGGCGCTACGCGGAGAGCAGGGAGTACCTCTGCCTGCTCAGCGGGCTGACGGCGGGCTATGTGCTCTACGCCGTGCTGAATGTCCTGCTGGGGGCCCAGAGTGTGTGGATCGCCTCCGCCTTTTTCGGCACGGTGATCGCCCTGGTGGTCATGCTAGCCTACCGCTTTGCCTACCGCCTGTTCCGGTTCCGGAGGGCGGGCATGCAGAACAAGGGCCAGCGGCAGGTGGCCATCATCGGCACCGGCACCGCCGGCGTGTCCCTGCTCTACGAGCTGATGCACAACATCGGCGGGAATTACGCCCCCTACTGCCTGCTGGACGACGCCCCCGACAAGATCGGAAAGGTGGTCCAGGGCGTGCCGGTGAAAGGCCCCATCAATGACCTGTGCGCCATCCTGCAGGACACTCCGGTGACCGAGATCATCCTGGCCATCCCCACCCTGAAGGCCGAGCGGAAGGCGGAGATCCTGGAGCTGTGCTCCAAGACCAAGTGCCGCCTGCATATCCTGTCCGACCCCATCAAGCAGCTGGAGGGCAACGCGGGCTCCATCATGGCCTCCAACGTCCGCGAGGTGCAGATCGAGGACCTGCTGGGCCGGGACCCCATCCAGCTGGACAAGGCCAGCGTCCGGTCCTTCCTGGAGGGCAAGACGGTGCTGGTGACCGGCGGCGGCGGCTCCATCGGGTCGGAGCTGTGCCGGCAGATCGCAGAATGTGGGCCCAGCCGGCTGATTGCGGTGGACATTTCGGAAAATTCGGTCTATGATTTGCAGCAGGAGCTGCTCCACCGGTTCCAGGGCAAGCTGGACTTTGTGGTGGAGATCGCGTCGGTGCGGGACCGGGAGAAGATGGACAAGCTGTTCCGCCTGTACCACCCCCAGGTGGTGTTCCACGCGGCGGCCCACAAGCACGTGCCCCTGATGGAGCAGTGCCCGGAAGAGGCCATCAAGAACAACGTGTTCGGCACCTACAACACCGCCCTGGCCGCCCGGAAGCACAAGGCGGAGGCCTTTGTGCTCATCTCCACCGACAAGGCGGTCAACCCCACCAACATCATGGGGGCCACCAAGTACCTGTGCGAGCAGGTGCTCCAGGGCCTGCGGGAGAACGCGGAGACCAAGTTCGCCGCCGTCCGGTTCGGCAACGTGCTGGGCTCCAACGGCTCGGTGATCCCCCTGTTCAAGAAGCAGATCGCCTACGGCGGCCCGGTGACCATCACGGACAAGCGGATCATCCGGTACTTCATGACCATTCCGGAGGCGGTGCAGTTGGTGCTGGAGGCCGGGTCCCTGGCCCAGAGCGGCGAGGTGTTCGTGCTGGACATGGGCAAGCCGGTGCGGATTCTGGATCTGGCGGAGAACCTGATCCGCCTGTCCGGCCTGACGCCCTACCAGGACATCCAGATCCAGGAGATCGGCCTGCGCCCCGGTGAGAAGCTCTACGAGGAGCTGCTGACCAAGTCGGCCAACCTGTCCCGGACGGAGAACGACAAAATCTTTGTGGAATTCAAGCCCGTCATCCCGGAGGCGGCGCTGGAGCGCCGTCTGGCAGAGCTGTCCGACGTGCTGGAGCACGGCAAGCGGGCGGATATCTTCCGGGCCCTCCACCATCTGGTGCCCACTTTCCACGACCCGGAGGAGGTCAACCAGGCGGCGCTGAGCCGTCTGGCCAGACAGTCCGGCGGGGAAGAAGGGGAGCAGGAGGCCGCCGAGACGGAGGAGCCCCTCCCTTTTGAGGCCCGGGCGCTGCAGCGCATCGGCTGACAACACACTTAGGAGAACTGACATGAAAAAAGCGGGAAAGATCGCACTGGCTGTTGTGGGCGTGGTTCTGGTGGCAGGGGCCATCACCGTGGCGGTGCAGTGGAACAACATCAAGGCTGTGGCCTACATGATGACCATGGACACCGACACCCTGGACACCAGGGCGGAGGAGAACCGCAAGACCCTGGAGAAGGCCATGGAGGACTACAAGATCCCCACCTATACCTTCTCCCAGGAGGAGATGGCCCAGCTGGCCAGCGGCGAGCTGAGCGAGGAGGACGCCGCCGCCCTGCTGCTGGGCGAGAGCGGAACAGACGGGGCGGAGACCGGCAGCGAGGCGGAGACGCCGGAGGCCTCCCAGAGCGGAACGCCCAGCCAGAGTCCGTCTGCCAGCCAGAGCCAGAGCAGCACCCAGCCCTCCCAGAGCACGGCCCCCGGCGGGGACACCTCCACCCAGGAGGCCGAGGAGGAGCTGCGGCAGCTGGTGGCCACCATGTACGTGCTCCAGGCCACCTACGAGGGCAAGCTGGAGGCCATCGTGCAGGAGGCCATCGACGAGTATACCGCCGGGGAGCACACCTCGGAGAACCGGACCAAGATCGTGTACAGCAAATATGAGGCCCTCACCGCGCTGGAGAAGGAGTGCGACCAGAAGGTGGCGGATATCGTGTCCCGGATGCGGGAGCTGCTGAAGTCCACCGGCCAGAGCGAGAGCCTGGCCGACGAGGTTCAGAAGACCTATGAGGAGGAGAAGAGCCTGAAGAAGGCCTACTACATCCGGGCGTTCCAGGAGGGCTGAGACAGGACAGGGGGGAAGGCGCATGGTGGATCTGCACTGTCATATTCTGCCCGGCGTGGACGACGGCGCGGACTCTCTGGAGGAGAGTCTGGCCATGGCCAGGCTGGCGGTGGACAGCGGCGTGCGGGCCATTGCGGCCACCCCCCACTGCGACCCGGAGAGCGGCTTTGACAACTACCGCTCCCGGGACCTGGCCCAGCGGTTCCTCCGGCTGGAACAGGCGGTCCAGAAGGCCAAGCTCCCCCTGCGCATCCACGCGGGGATGGAGGTCTTTGTGACCCCCTCCACCCCCCGCCTGCTGCGGGAGGGGAGGCTGCTGACCCTGGGGGGCAGCGGGTATCTGCTGGCGGAGTTCGACTTCCAGTGCGCCCCCGCCTTTGCCGAGCGTATGCTCTCCGCCCTGGGGCAGGAGGGGGTGCGGCCGGTGGTGGCCCACCCGGAGCGGTACCGCTTTGTCCAGCGGGACCCGGAGCGGCTCTTCCGCTGGATGGAGGAGGGGTATGTGCTCCAGCTCAACAAGGGCAGCTTCTTCGGCCGGTTCGGCGAGGCCGCGGCCAGGACCGCCCACTGGTGCCTGCGGGAGGGCTGCGTCCACCTGATCGGCAGCGACGCCCACAGCCCCTACCAGCGGACCACCCGCCTGTCCGACATCCACGAGTACATCAGCGGCGCGGCCTCCCAGGAGCTGGCGGACCTGCTGCTGGAGGACAACCCCAGCCGTATCCTGGCCGACCAGCCGGTGGCGGCCCCGGAGCCCCTGTTCGACCGGTTCGGCGGATTCTGAGGCGGCAGCCTGCGCTTATTTTGATTCCGATCTGTATTTTTAAAATGAAAAATACAGATCGGAGTGAAAATTACCCCGCTCAGGGCGGCAAAACACCAGTCATGATTTAGCGAGGAGATTCCATGAGAAAGCTTCATTTCATCATCGCCGCGCTCCTGCTTGTGAGCGCGGCGGGTTTTGTCTGGATGGAGGTGCGGCAGCGGAGCACCGTGGACCAGACGCTGCCCGTCATAGAGTGCCCGGATACTCCGCTGGTGATCCAGGTGGGGGAGAGCAGCGAGGACGTGCTGCTGGAGGGCGTGACCGCCTGGGACGAGAAGGACGGCGACCTGACCGGCCAGATCATGGTGGAGGGAATCGAGAAGAGCATCCAGGACAGCGAGACCACCGTGACCTACGCCGTGGTGGACAGCGATAACCATGTGACCAAGCTGACCCGCACCGTCCGCTACACCGACTACACGCCGCCCAGGTTCGGCCTGAGCGCGGAACTGCGCTATGAGCTGGGGGAGCCGGTGGTGATCCGGGACCGGGTGACCGCCTGGGACGTGATCGACGGGGACCTGTCCACCCAGGTGAAGGTCACCAGCACCGGCCTGGACGCCATGGCGGAGGGCCGCTATCCGGTCACCTTTGAGGTGACCAACAGCATGGGGGACACCAGCACCTGGACGGCGGAGATCCGCATCCAGAACCGTGCGGCCGGCGAGCCCTACCTGCTGCTGAAGCAGTACCTGGTCTATCTGAAGGCGGGGGACAGCTTCCAGCCCATGGACTATTTTGACGAGGTCATCGGCGGCGACGCGGCCAACGTGACGGTGGAGTCCAATGTGGACACTGGCACGCCGGGCAGCTATCAGGTGACCTATTCCTGCGTCGGGACCACCGGCGTGACGGGGACCACCGAGCTCTTTGTGGTGGTGGAGTAAAGCCGGAACGGAGGAGCCGAAGCAATGGAAGAAAAGGAAGCGTTCAGCTGGGGCGGCATTGAGCCGCTGTGCATGGTGCGGCGGGTGCTGCGCCAGCTCCCGGCCATCATCGCCGGCGGGCTCATCGGCGCGCTGTGCGCGTGGATGGCCATGACCGGCCTGTACCACCCATCCTATACCGCCAGCACCACTCTGGCCGTGTCGGTCAAGAGCAGCAGCTACTCCTCGGTGCTGTCCAATCTGAGCATGTCCGCCGAGATCGCGGAGACCTTTACCACCCTCTTTGAGAGCAACGTGTTCGACAGCCTGGCCGCCGAGCTGATTGGGGAGGCCACCCTGCCCGGGGAGCTGTCTGCGATGGTGATCCCGGAGACCAACCTGCTGGTGCTCACCGTGACGGCGGACCGGCCGGACACCGCTTTCCGCACTCTGAAGCTGGTGCTGGAGAACTACGACAGCGTGTCCGACCAGATGTTCCAGAACGTGATCCTCAAGCAGCTGGACAGCCCCAGGGTGCCCACCGCCCCCTCCAACCCCCTGAACCGGGGCCGGACGGTGAAGCTGGCCGCCATAGGCGGCGCCGGCGCCGTGGCGGCCCTGGTGGTGCTGCTCACCCTGTGGGCGGATACGGTGCAGAACACCACGGGCCTGCGGCACAAGGTGGACGCCCGGGAGTTCGGCGTCATCTTCCACGAGAGCAAGAACAAGACCCTGCGGACCAAGCTCCGCCGGACCAACAAGGGGCTGCTCGTCACCATGCCGGTGGCCAGTTTCCGCTTTACCGAGACCATGTACAAGCTGGGCGTCAAGCTGGGCTATGCCGCCAAGAACAGCGGCTACCAGGTCATTCTGGTCACCAGCGTGGCGGAGAACGAGGGCAAGTCCACTGTTGCCGCCAACCTGGCCCTGACCCTGGCCCAGCAGGGGAAAAAAGTCCTCCTCCTGGACGCCGATATGCACAAGGCGGCCCAGTACAAGATCCTGAGCCACAACCCCCGGGTGGAGCTGGCCGACGTGCTGGCGGGCAAGGCGGAGTACGCCCCCGAGTACCTGGGGACCCACAAGCTGTATGTGCTGCTGTCCAAGCAGGGGAGCAGGCAGGCGGCGGAGCAGATCGCCTCGGAGCGCATGGGACAGCTGCTGAAAAAGGCCAGGGCGGAGATGGACTTTGTCATCATCGACTCCCCGCCCATCGCCCTGTTCTCCGACGTGGAGTACCTGGCCGACCAGGCGGACGCCTCGCTGCTGGTGGTGCGGCAGGACTTTGTGCCCGCCGCCCGCATCAATGACGCCGCAGACCTGCTGCGGGGCTGCAAGAGCGAGCTGCTGGGGTGCATCCTGAACGACGTGCGCACCACCCCCTTCTTCAGCGAGTCCAGGCGGTACGGCTACGGGTACGGATATGGCTATGGGTACGGCTACGGGGGCTATGGCGGCTATGGCGGCTACGGCTACCGCCGGCACAGCCGGACCGGAGACGAGGAAAACCGGGAGACGGAGAACGGCAATGGATGAACAGAAGACAAAACAGCATATGGAAGAGCCCGAGCCCATTGATCTGACCGCCCTGCTGTGGGAGTTTCTGCGGATCTTCACCCGCATGTTCTGGGTGCCGCTGGTGCTGGCGGTGCTGGCGGGCGGGCTGCTCTGGCTGCGCAGCTGGCGCAGCTATACGCCCATGTACCGCTCTGAGGCCACCTTCACCGTCCAGCTGCTGAGCAACCAGTATGACATCACCGGCGTGGACAGCTACTACGACAAGGCCGCCGCCGAGCAGCTGGCCAACACCTTCCCCTATCTGCTCTCCTCCGACCTGATGCAGCAGCTCCTCCAGCGGGAGCTTGGGGTGACCTGGCTCAACGGTAGCATCACGGCCCAGTCCGTGGAAAACACCAACCTGTTCTCGGTGCAGGTGACCAGCACCAGCGCCCAGGACGCCTGCGATATCCTCAACGGAGTCATCGCGGTCTATCCCCAGGTGGCCAATTACGTGGTGGGCAGCACGGAGCTGACCGTGCTGGTGCCGCCGGCGGTGGCCAGCGAGCCCTATAACGCCTTCCAGCCCGCCCGCACGGTGATCAAGGGCGCGGTGCTGGGCTTTGGCGTGGGGGTGCTGTTTCTGCTGGCCCTGGCCATGGCCAGCAAGACCATCCGCACCAGAGAGGACATGAAGAAGTGGATGAACGTGCCCTGTCTGGGCACCCTGCCCACCGTGTCCTTCAAGCGGCGCACCGGCAAGACCGGGGGCGCGGTGTCCATCCTGAACGAGAGGACGGGCAGCGGCTTCCAGGAGGGCATCCGCAGCCTGCGCATCCGGTTCCTGCGGGAGGCGGAGCGGCAGGGGAGCAAGGTGTTCCTGGTGTCCAGCACCGTGCCCGGCGAGGGCAAGACCACCGTGGCGGTCAATCTGGCCCTGACCCTGGGGCAGAACGGCGCCCGTGTCATTCTGGTGGACATGGACCTGCGCAAGCCCAGCGTCAAGAAGGCCCTGGGGCTGACCGCGCCCTCCAAGGGCATGGCGGAGCTGCTCCAGAGCCGGGAGAGCGATCCGGTGGAGGCGCTGGTGGACCTGAAGGGCACCCGGGTGCGGGTGCTGGCCGGGGACAAGGCGTTGGACAACCCCAGACGGCAGCTGGAGTCCCGCAGGTTGTCCGGGCTGTTCAAGACCCTGCGGGATGAGGCGGACTACGTCATCATCGACACGCCGCCCAACGGCCTGCTGGGCGACAGCACCGCCATGGCCACTCTGGCCGACGGAATTCTATATGTGGTGCGTGCGGGCAAAGCCCAGGTGCCCCACATTATGGACAGCATTCAGCTGCTCTCCAGTAGCCGGACGCCCCTGATGGGCTGCGTGCTCAACGGCGTGAAGGAGAGCGGCGGCGGCTACGGGTACGGCTATGGATATGGCTACCGCAGCTATGAGCGGCACAGCCGCAAGAGCGGCCGGGACGGCCAGCTGGAAGAAGAGAGAAAATAAACAAAATTTCCCTTGGAGCGCAAGCCGCTCCAAGGGAAATTTTTATTTCGAATGTTTCTCGGCTTTCCAGTTTCTATTAACTTATGTTATTGATTTAAATTTAGAAAAAGTATAAAATACAGGAAATTATGTCCTGCGGAACAGCTCACGCCGCAGGATATGGGAATGGGAGGTATTTTTATGAGGAAAAAATTTCTATCCATGTTTCTGGCCATGGCTCTGGCCCTGGGGCTGTCCGTCCCTGCCTTGGCGGATGCCATGGGTGAAACCCGGGTGGGCTTCCGCTTCGGCGAAACCTTTTATTCTTATGACGTCCCTGCCAGCGGCGCCGGCTGGAGCTATGACGGCAACTATACCATGACCTTCAACGGGCTTAACATCGCAACCCCTGACAATCCCTATGGCGACAGCGGCTATTTCCAGCTGTGTAATCTGGACAAGTCCTTCACCCTTGTGCTGACCAGCGGCACGAGCAACAGCGTCAATACCATGGATTCCATCTATAAGATGGGCAAGACCCTGGAGGACCAGCCCACGGTGACCATCCAGGGCGGGGGTAGTCTCTCCTGCCATCAGCTCACGCTGGGCGACCTGGCGCTGACCGACGCCGCCATCACCTCAACCTATTTCTCCTGCTTCAAGCTGACCCTCACCGGCGGCTCTATCACCACCACCGGCCTGACTGTAAACGACAGCTATACCCTGAACAGCGGCAGCATCCTGGTGGAGCGGGATGAGCCCGCCTTTGAGGGATTCCGGGTGTATATGGACGATACGGCTGCGGCCAGCTCCCTTGTCTCCCAGTTTAAGGATCAGTACGGTAAGCCCCTCCAGCTCAAGCAGGAGACCTTTGACTGGGGTACTCTGACCAGCATCTATGACAGCGCCGGCGAATACGTGACCTATGCCGTCTGGACCGGCGGCGGCGTCACGCCCCCCACCCCCGCCAAGACCGCCTATGCCTCCACCCAGTCCGTGAAGGTGGACGGCGTGGCCGTGGAGTTCCAGATGTACGCTCTGAAGGACGAGAAGGGCAACGACACCAACTATGTGAAGGTGCGTGACGTGGCCTATGCCCTCAACGGCACCGCCGCTCAGTTCAACGTGGGCTGGGACGGCGCGGTGAACCTGGTTACCGGCCAGGCCTACACCGCCAACGGCTCTGAGATGTCCACCCCCTTCAGCGGCAACCGGAGCTATCAGGACTCCACCGCTACCACCAACGTGAACGGCTCTGCCGCCGCTCTGGAGGCCATCCTGCTCACCGACGACGCCGGCGGCGGGTACACCTACTACAAGCTGCGTGACCTGGGCCAGGCGCTGGGTTTCAACGTGAGCTGGAGCGCTGAGCTGGGCGTCTACATCGAGACAGACAAGCCCTACGAGGGGTAATCACAGCATAGAAAACGCCGCCCCGGCGCCATCGGCGCCGGGGCGGCATTCTGTTTTCCGATTTACTTCATCAGGCTGCACACCAGTTCGGTGTAAGCGGCAGGGTCCTCCAGCGGCAGGCCGGCGATGAGCAGGGCCTGGTCGTAGAGCAGCTCGGCGTACTTCTTGGCCTTCTCCGGGTCGGAGTCCACCGCCTCCCGCAGGGCGGCGAAGGCGCCCGAGTCGGGGTTGAGCTCCAGCACCCGCTGGGCCTTCATGCCCTGGGCACGCTCCGGGTCCATGCGGGAGAAGTACTTCTCCATCTCAATGGTCACCGGGCCGTCGGCGGTGAGGCACACCGCGCCCGACTTCAGGATCTTGGACACCCGGGCCTCCTTGATCTTGTCGCCCAGGGTCTCCTTCACGAAGGTGAGCACGTCCTTGCTCTCCTCCGCCTTCTTCTCGGAGGCGGCCTTCTCCTCGTCGGTCTGGGGCAGGGCGTCCTCGTCGGTCACAGGCTTGAAGGACTTCTCGTCCCAGGCGCCCAGGCCGTTCATGATGAACTCGTCGGGCTCCTCGGTGAGATAGAGGATCTCATAGCCCTTGTCCAGGATCCGCTCGGCCTGAGGCAGGCGGGCGATCTGGTCCACGCTCTCGCCGCAGGCGTAGTAGATATACTGCTGGTCCTCAGGCATCCGCTGGCGGTACTCGGCCAGGGTGGTCAGCTTGCCGTCCTTGGAGGAGTGGAACAGGAGCAGGTCCTTGAGCATGTCCTTGTGGATGCCGTAGTCCTCCAGCACGCCGTACTTGATCTGACGGCCAAAGGCGGCCCAGAAGGTCTCATACTTGGCCCGCTCGTCCTTCTGCAGCTTGAGCAGCTCGGCCTTGATCTTCTTCTCCAGGTTGGTGGCGATGATCTTCAGCACCTGGGTGTGCTGGAGCACCTCACGGGAGATGTTGAGGGAGAAGTCGGCGGAGTCCACCACGCCGCGGACAAAGCGGAAGTGGTCGGGCAGCAGGTCGGCGCACTTGTCCATGATGAGCACGCCGGAGGAGTAGAGCTGAAGGCCCTTCTCGTACTCGCGGGTGTAGAAGTCATAGGGGGCGTGGCCGGGGATGTAGAGCATGGCCTTGTACTCCACCTGGCCCTCGCCGTGGACGTGGATGACGGACATGGGGTCCTCCCAGTCGCCGTAGTGCTCCTTGTAGAAGTTGTTGTACTCCTCAGCGGTCACCTCGTTTTTGGGCCGCTGCCACAGGGGAACCATGGAGTTGAGGGTCTCCCACTGGTCGTAGTCCTCCCACTCGGGCTTGTAGTCCTCGCCGGCGTCGGCGGGGCGCTCCTTCTGGCGGGACTTGTGCATGAGCATCTGGATGGGGTAGTGGATGTAGTCGGAGTACTTCTTCACCAGGTCGTCCAGACGGTACTGCTCCAGGTACTGGCCGTACTTCTCGTCGTCGGTGTCCGCCTTGATGTGGAGCACGATGTCGGTGCCCACACCGGCCTTCTCCGCGGGCTCGATGGTGTACCCCTCGGCGCCTTCGCTCTCCCAGCGCCAGGCCTGATCGGAGCCGTAGGCCTTGCTGGTGACGGTGACCTTGTCGGCCACCATGAAGGCGGAGTAGAAGCCCACGCCGAACTGGCCGATGATGTCTACGTCGGCCTTCTTGTCCTGGTCCATGTCCTGCTTGAACTGGAGGGAGCCGCTGCGGGCGATGGTGCCCAGATTCTCCTCCAGCTCCTCCTTGGTCATGCCGATGCCATTGTCGCTGATGGTCAGGGTGCGGGCGATCTGGTCGGGGGTGAGGACAATCTTGAAGTCGGACCGGTTCAGGCCCACCTTGTCATCGGTGAGAGACTTGTAGGCCAGCTTGTCGATGGCGTCGCTGGCATTGGAGATGATCTCACGGAGGAAAATCTCCTTGTGCGTGTAGATAGAGTTGATCATCAGGTCCAGCAGGCGCTTGGATTCCGCCTGAAACTGTTTCTTTTCCATGATATCTGCCTCCATATATAAAAAGATGCGTATCAACAACATAGCGTTAGCACTCGGAACTTCTGAGTGCTAACGCTATGATAATCCTTCGTACTGTAATTTTCAAGGGGGTTCAAAGAAAATTTACAAATTGCCCCCGAAGAGGACAGATTACATGCTGAGACTGGCGATGAACTGCCGGGCGGTGCGGGGCGTCCTTCCCGGATGGTGCATCTCGAACTTCACCGCCTCGGCCCGGAGGGTGTCCCGGTCCATGGAGACGCCGTACAGGTCGGCCATCCGCTCCACCATGTCCAGGAACTCCGGCTTGCCCACCGCCAGATAGGGGATGCGCAGGCCGAACCGCTCGGACAGGGAGGTCTTCTCCGCGATGGTCTCGGTGCGGTCCACCTCGTCCCCGGCCCGGTCGGAGAAGGTCTGGCGCACCAGGTGGCGGCGGTTGGAGGTGGCGTACACCGCCACGTTGGCGGGACGGCGCTCCAGGCCGCCCTCCAGGATGGTCTTGAGGACGGAGTAGGTCTTGTCGTCCTGGTCAAAGGCCAGGTCGTCGATAAAGAGGATGAACTTGTGCCGCCGGCCCGCCAGGGTGGGGATCAGGTCGTGGAGCTCGCCCAGCTCCTCCTTCCGCACCTCGATGAGCCGCAGGTCCTCAAAGCCGGGCACCGTGAGCAGGGACTTGACGGTCACCGACTTGCCGGTGCCCGGGTCGCCGTAGAGCAGCACGTTGTTGACCAGGTTGCCCTCCATCATGGCCCGGGTGTTGGCGATGACCTTGTCCCGCTGCCGCTCGTAACCGATGAGCTCCGCGCCGTCGGTGCAGTCCGGGTTGTCCACCGGGCGCAGGGCGCCCTCCTCCCACAGGAAGGCCCGGTTGCGGGCAAAGAGGCCCGCGCCGCTGCGGCGGTAGAACTCGGTCAGAGAGGCAAAGTCAAAGGGTACGCCGCCGCTCCAGCGGGGCAGCTTGGCGGGGACCGTGGCCGCATCGGGGGGCAGCAGGGCGCCGATCTTGCTGAGGATCAGCCCGCCGCTCAGGCCGGAGAGCTGGCTGAGCACCTCCACATCCCGCTCCGCTGCGGCGGTCAGCTCCTTGTCCTCGCCGCCCCGCTCCACCAGACGGGGATAGGGGCCGTCCTCATAGCGGAGCTTGTCGTGGAGCCAGCCGCCCAGAGTCTCATACCCCTCCTGCCGCAGGCGGTAGAACACGCCGGAGTACCGCTCCAGGGCCTCGCCGCCCCGGCCGCCGCCAATGGCCTCCAGCAGGGCGGAGACCTCCTTCATCAGGGGCTCGTCCATCATATTCCGATAAGCGGATATCCCCATCAGGGCGTACCGCAGCGCTTCCAATGTCATATCTGGTCCCTCCCGGACGTGTGTTTTTTCCATTTTATGCGCGGCGGCACCGGTTGTCAATGGGCTGTCCGCCGGGGAAGCAGGGGAAAATTGTAAAAAATCCCGGCGAAAGATTGACAAATAATTATCATAAATATATACTCAGGGTGCTTTGATATAGCAGAAAAGCGCGGCGGCCAGGCCGCCGTACAGTGAGGAGCGCTGACATATGGCCAACATCATCATTGCACCGGGAAAGTACATTCAGGGACAGGGGGAGCTGGACCGGATCGGCGCCCATATCCGCCCGCTGGGACAGCGGGCCTTTGTGCTCATAGGCCGGTCGGGCTACGAGCGGATGGGGGAGCGGCTGGAGGCGGGCTTCCGGGCCGGCGGCTGCGAGGTCCATTTCGAGTGTTTTGACGGCGAGTGCTCCAGGACGGAGATCGAGCGCATGAAGGCCGCCATGGCCCGGCTGGAGGCCGACGTGGTGGTGGGCGTGGGGGGCGGCAAGGTTCTGGATACCGCCAAGGCCCTGGCCTATTACGGCGGCAAGCCGGTGGCGGTGGTCCCCACAAGCGCCAGCACCGACGCGCCCTGCTCGTCCCTGTCGGTGCTCTACCACGACGACGGGGTCTTTGACCGGTATTTGCAGCTGCCCTCCAACCCCAATATCGTGCTGGTGGACACCGACGTGGTGAGCAAGGCGCCGGTCCGGCTGCTGGTGTCCGGCATGGGAGACGCCCTGTCCACCTGGTTCGAGGCCAGGGCGGCGGCGGATGCCCGGGCCGTCAGCAACGCGGGGGGACAGGCCACCAACGCGGCCCTGGTGCTGGCCCGGGCCTGCTATGACACCCTGCTTGCCGACGGACTGAAGGCCAAGCTGGCGGTGGAGCGCCGGGTGTGCACCAGGGCGGTGGAGAACATTATTGAGGCCAATATCTACCTGTCCGGGCTGGGGTTTGAGTCGGGCGGCCTGGCCGCCGCCCACGCCATCCACAACGGCCTCACCGTGGCCCCCGAGACCAGGGGCATGTACCATGGCGAGAAGGTGGCCTTCGGCACCCTGGCCCAGCTGGTGCTCCAGAACGCCCCCATGGATCAGATCGAAGAGGTGCTGGGCTTCTGCAACAGCGTGGGCCTGCCTACCACCCTGGCCGGCCTGGGCCTGGCCGACGCCGATATGGAGACGATCCGGGCCGTGGCAGAGGCCGCCTGCGTGCCCGGCGGGTGCATCTACAACATGCCCATGGAGATCACCGCCGACAAGGTGTGCGCCGCCATTCTGACCGCCGACGCTCTGGGCCGCCAGTACAAGTGAGCGAAATGCAGCATACAAATGCCCCCGGCCGTCCGTCAGGACAGCCGGGGGCGTGCTTCTCAGAGGGATGTAGGAGCGGACTCCGGGAAACGGGCCAGGAAGGCCTGGATCTGGGCCCGGTTTTTCAGCACCACGGCCTTTGCGCTGTACTGGGCCATGAGGCTCCGGTACCGGGCCCTCCGTTTTCTGCTGCGCCCGTCCCACACCAACCAGCGGAAAAATTCCAGATCGAACTTTTCACAGCATCCGTCGGCGGCGCTCTCCCGCACCTGGCCGCGAAACTGGCGGTACCGTCCCCAGGCCTGGCGCAGGCAGGTGAGCCGGGGGAGGTCCAGAAAGAGGATGAGGTCGGCCTCCTCCAGCCTGCGCTCCTGAAGGAACCCGGAGTAGTTGCCGTCGATGACCCAGCTGTCCCGGGACATGAATGCCTCCACCATGGCCAGGGCCTCCGCCCGGTCCCGCTCCTGCCAGTTGGCGGTGAACTGCATCTTGTCCAGGTGGAGCAGGGGCAGGTCCAGCCGCTGGGAGAGCACCCTGGACAGGGTGGATTTCCCCGCGCCCGAGTAGCCCATCACCGCGATTTTCACGGCTGTTCGCCTCCCACGTCGGGCAGGGGACGGCGGCGGGGATTCACCGGGCCCCACTCGGGGAGGGGGAGCCGCTGCATAGCCCCCAGCACCCGCTGCTTCAGGCCGGGATACTGCTTGTCCAGTCTGTGGACCAGCTCCTTGATCTCCTGCCGCTTGGTGAAGCCGTCGGCGGGGCAGGGGTTGTGGACCACTGGGTAGCCCTCCTTTGTGGCGATGGTGCGGATGCTGGCCTCGCTTAAATAGAGAAGGGGGCGGATCTGCACGATGTCGGTCCGGTCCAGGTAGGTCACCGGCTGGAAGCAGGAGATGCGGCCCTCGTAGAAGAGGGAGAGAAAGAAGGTCTCCACTGCGTCGTCAAAGTGGTGGCCCAGGGCGATCTTGTGGATGCCGTGGTCCATCAGGGCGTTGTGGAGGGCGCCCCGTCGCATCTTGGCGCACATGGAGCAGGGATTCTTCTCCTTCCGCAGGTCAAAGATAATGTGGTGGATCTCCGAGGGCAGGATGGTGTACGGCACGTCCAGGGTCTTGCAGAACTCTGCCACCGGGGTGAAGTCCATGCCCTCGCCGCCGTCCACATGGCCCATGTCCAGGGTGAAGGCCTCCACGGTGAAGGGCACGGGGTAGAAGGTGCGCAGGCCTGCCAGGGCTGCCAGCAGGGTGACGGAGTCCTTTCCGCCGGACACGCCCACGGCGATCCGGTCGCCGGGCTTGATCATGTCGTAGTCCTCCACGCAGCGGCGGACGTAGCTCAGGAGCTTGGTGTTCATAGGGAAACCTCACTTTTTGACGAAAATAAATTAAAAAATGAAAATTAGTATGAGAGAGTATAAGGAAGAAAACGAGAGAAAAACGGAGATTTCATATTTATAAATTAAAAACATGAAAAAAGCCGTTGACAGTTTGAAACGAGTGCATTATAATACAAAACGCTCCACTTGTACAGGTGGAGCTTTGATTCTGTTAAGTCCAGATTTGGAAGATATAAAAGCAATGGAGGTTTCACCTATGTCCACTTTTATGGCCAACAAGGGAAACATCGTCCGCAAGTGGTACATCCTCGATGCGGCCGGTAAGCCCCTAGGCAAGACCGCTGCCACCGCCGCCAACCTGCTGCGCGGCAAGCACAAGCCCGAGTACACTCCTCACGCTGACTGCGGCGACTACGTGGTCATCATCAACGCCGAGAAGGCTGTCCTGACCGGCAAGAAGGGCGAGCAGAAGTTCTATCGCACCCACTCCGGCTATCCCGGCGGCCTCAAGGAGACCAAGTACCGCATCCTGATGCAGGAGAAGCCCGAGCTGGCCATGAAGGTGGCCATCCGCGGCATGATGCCCCGCAACATCGTCACCAAGGACTCTCTGACCCGGCTTCACATCTATCGCGGCGCTGAGCACAACCAGGCCGCCCAGAAGCCCGAGGCCTGGACCGCGGAATAAGGAGGAAAACTGAACTATGTATAAGAGCAAGAAGCCTTATCTCTACGGCACCGGCCGTCGGAAGTCCTCCGTGGCCCGTGTGCACCTGTTCCCCAACGGCACTGGCGCCATCACCATCAACGGCCGTGACATCGACGACTACTTCGGCCTGGACACCCTGAAGATGGTGGTCCGTCAGCCCCTGAACACCACCGGCACTGTCGGCAAGGTGGATATCGTCGCCACTGTCGTGGGCGGCGGCGTGACCGGCCAGGCCGGCGCCATCCGTCACGGCATTGCCCGCGCCCTCCTGAACGTGGACCCCGAGTTCCGTCCCGCTCTGAAGGCCGCCGGCTTCCTGACCCGCGATCCTCGTATGAAGGAGCGTAAGAAGTACGGCCTGAAGGCCGCGCGGCGTGCTCCCCAGTTCTCCAAGCGCTAAAATGTTTCAAATTATCCCGGAAAACCTCGGTTTTCCGGGATTTTTTTATCTAATTGTTCTAAACTTGTTTTTTGCCATTCGCATTCCGTCGTTGCAACGTGGTACTATATATAGTTCATTAGACTAATTTTGGACACAATATATAGGGTTATTTAGAGGTTACAAAACTTAATTTTCACATTTGAGGTTACAAAAGAGGTTACGAGTGCCCTCCCAAAATGGTAGTAAGTTGACTATGTCTCTTGGATAAGGATACAGTATTTTTGAATGTAATAGAACAGCACACGTGGCAAGGCTTCTGCCGCGTGTGCTGTTTTCTGATAAGGTGACCACCTATCTGGACTTTGTAATTGCCCTGGGCGGCTTTTCAATCCGCTGGAGATACTTCTCAATATGGGCCTGCGAAAACTGTACCTTCCCTCCAGGGTATGGCTGGTAATAGCCAATCAGTCTATTGGCGCGGAGCATATCCAGTTTCCGTACTGTGATTCCCAACATGGCAGCAGCCTGGCTGCGAGAGTAGAGTTCCAAGAGAAACACCTCCTGACTGAGCATAAAATATCCCTTATATAAATGGAGAAAAAGTAAACTGAACCTTGCCCTTTTCTTCGGCCTTTTCATTGTAATTCTGGTGCTCACCTATGCTTGGGCCCAAAATAAAAGACGCCTATGCTCAGCACAGGCGTCTTTGTCTTTTACAATAATGCTTGGGCAATTGGTCAGATCATCGGAATTGCCTCTGTACAAATTTTCTATTGCTCGGGTGTATTGGCATCCACGGAAAGAGTAAAGCTCTTCTTTCCGGCAAAGCGTTCACGCAGCAGCGCGACCTGCCGCTCCAGCTCCTCCACAATACACATGACCTCTTCTTCAGTATAGTCATATGACACCTTGGAAGCGCAGTTTCCCAACTTCTCAAAATCGTTGATCAGGACATCCATACGCCGCTCAACAATACGGATAAAGCGTTCATGTTTTTTCTCGTTCATCATCGTTTCCTCCGTCTTTTTCCTGCTTGCCATCAGGCTGCTCAGCCGCCGGAACTACAAAACCTTTTGATGCAAGGAATTTTCTGCACATAGCCTCAGCTGCCTGGATCAAATCTTCATCCCACGGAAAGTCCTTTTCGTCTTTTGCCAAGAGTATTCGAAGGCTATGATAAATTGCTGCCCTTATCACTTTCAGATGCTCAAGCCTGGCACAACCGGCATAGTCCAAAGCGTCCTCGTCCGAGTGGTCCTCGCGCAGTTCATTTGGGATAAATGGCCAGAACAGCCGCAGGGCATCGTTTACCTGATACTTACCATCGGAAAAATAGGCTCTCCAGTCATCGTTGTGATTTTCACCTTCGACAGACAGTTCAAAAAAAGTGTCAGGGAAGTCTTTGGAGAGCTGAATCATATCACTCTGGCAGCTATACCATGTATCGTCCTCATTCAGCCAAACCCCAGCCCCGTCTTCCATGCACTCACACATGATGTACGGAACATACTGTTTCAGTTCATCGCTGATTCTCTGATAGAGATCTTCCGTCATCGGTTTTGCCGTCAGCAAGAAGTTGCTTCTGTATCCCATATCACATTCCCTCCTCAGGGCATTCCAGGATAAACAGCGGGACAATATCCGAATCGAAATTGCCCTCTTTGGGATCAGCAATGCCGTAGAATTTCAGGACACGCTGCTGTGTCTCCTCATTCAAATCAGAAAAAAAGATTTTCAATTCTTCCATGGTTAAATTCCTCCACTCATACGGTAAGAAAGGGGGCTGCGTATGTCTCCATACACAGTCCCCTTTGCTTATAACCTTCCAAAAATCGAATCCGTGATCCGCCGGCGCTCAATAAAGGAGAGCAGCAGATCATCAATTCCTTTATAGTTCGAACTCCAGCGTTTTGGGATAACCTCGAATCCATTTTCGCATCCGACCTGGATCACTCGATCACGAGCTTTGCGAACATTTTCATTCACATGGAGATCCATATCGAAGGCAACTTTGATGGTATTGATCCCAAATCGCTTCAGTTCCTCAAGCATTCGCACATACTGATTGATATTTGAGACACCGGTTAACCCAACAAATGCACAGGGATGGCCCAGAACTGTGGAAAAGTATCGAGCAATGTCGGCCTTCATCACGCCCTCCGTCAGATAGACGGCATCTTCCTCACCGGTTACACCAGCAAAATGTGGACAACACGAAGCCGTCGCCCCATAATACTTGTCCACACTGGTCAGTGTGTTGAACTTGGAATGAGTATCCTTGTCCAACCTGATTTGGATAGCCTCAATCTGCCCTTCGCAGTTCCTGTCCGGAACCATGATACCGGTGGCTCGAATATCCAGTTTCCACTGTCCGGTCTCTTCATCCACATAGAAACCAGGCACACCTTTCAAGTCACAGCCACGCTCCAGCAACTCCGTCACGATTTTAGCGGATCTGACAGCCGGCGTAGTTTTATAACCAAGCCGTATGATTTCGCTGCCAGAGAGTCCTCGTCCCAAAAGGGATTCCCGGTGAGCGGTGCCCAGGGAAAGCATGGAGAGCAAGTTGCTGTAGGTATTGTCCCGGGCCTCAACGGAGGCCAGTTCAAGGGCCGGCTTACTCTGCTTTACCTTCGTCTGAGCCTTGCGGACTGGATGCTCCGGTGCCTTTTCTCCCGACTGGAAAATCCGGCACAGTTCCTCATACGCTGTGTTTATTGAGATGTTATTCACTTCAGCGTAGAGGTGCAGTACACCGCCGCCCGTTCCACAGCGATTGCAGCGAAACACATTTTTGCTCAGATTGATATTGAGGTGCGCCTTCCGGTCATCACAGAACGGACATCTGCAATGCAGTTGTGTCCCGGAACTGCGAACGACCGGAATGCTGAGCAAGTCTACCACATCTTCAATATTGCATGGCAGATGATTGGAAACACCCATATAGCATCACCTCTTCTCACGGGCTGCATCCTTAGCTGGCTCTCTGAGCTGCCGCATTGACCAGAAGGATCGCAGCGGCCTTCAGCGCCAGATTTCGCCCATTGTACTTCTGAACATACCAATCCAGATCACTTGGTTTCCGCATCGCCACCTCGCCCAGCGTCTTTCCGGCATTATAGCCACAATCCACTTTCACTGCCTTGGCATCCTCCAGCGTCATGGTGTTCAGATAGTCATCCAAAGACATGGGTGTAGTCTGCTGGGGCGGCTGTGTAGTGGGAATCGGCTTAGGACTCGGGGTTACCGAAGCGGGCGCCGGCTGGGGCATTGTACTGCTGCTGATCTGAGCCGCCGGCACATCCTCTTCCGCATCCATCATTTCAATGGGTGCATCTGCAATAATGCCGGACAGCATATCCGTATTGCCGCAGAATTGTGTGCCATAACCGGCAGCCGCCAGCACGCGTCCAATTGCCGCCGTTTCAGCAATCTCCAGATAGCGGTCGCCGTACTTTTCTTCAGAGCAGAATCTCTGAGCTGAGGCCTGCGCCAGGAATTGATCGGCGGCATCCGCTTTATCCTCGTACAGCTTGCAGCTCACAACAGCCGACTTCTCGTCAACATGGACGATATCCGGCACGATCTTGCCCTGGGGCCGGTGTAGACGGAACCACAGAAGTCTGTATTTCACGTCCAGATAAAGGCTTGTGCTGCCATCTTCGTTGGGCAGTTGCCGAGTAAATTCCGCCGGGTCAAATCCTTCAACCGCATTGATCGTAGGGATTTTCTTTGTCACAGTTTCCGTCATGATAAAATAACCTCCATTCTGATGGAGGAACAGGGGCATCGATACCACCTGTTCCTCCGGACTTAACCAACCAAATTCTGTTTCTCGCGGGCATAGTAGGCTACAATCCGATCGGATAGGATCGTATTGCGCTTGTCCACATCACTCTTGTGAATGGCCATAAAGACCGCTTGTTTCTGACCAATCAGGATCACTTTTACCTTGGCTCGGGAAATCGCGGTATACAGCAGATTTCGGCGCAGCATGATGTAGTGCTCCTTCAGTATCGGGATCATGACTACCGGGAATTCAGCGCCCTGGCTTTTATGGATGCTGATACAATATGAGAGATCCACTTTTTCCAGCATGTCCGCAGAATACTCGAACTCTCGACCGTCCAGCAGCCGGATGTGGATTGTGGGTTCCCCCTCGCCATCCTCACGAATGGCAGTGATTACCCCGACATCTCCGTTGGAGACATCACCCTCACTTTTCGTTTGGATAATGCGATCTCCTTCCCGAAACAGCCTTCCTCCGCATTTGATTTCCCGGACTCCGATACGAGGCGGATTCGCTATCTCACGGATCTGCTCATTCAAGCGATTGGAGCAGACGACTCCTTTTCTACGCTGAGGAGATAGGATCTGCACATTTTCTACGCCGTGTTTTGAGACTTCTTCAAAATAGCATTTTAGAATCAGCTGATTTGCCGCTTCACTGTCCGCCACATCATAAAACGCAAAATCCGGCCCATACTGCAGCCGGGTATCGTTATGGTTGACCGCCTGCGCATTCAGCGCAATTCGGCTATTGGATGCCTGGCGGAACACGATGTCCAACACGGCTGTCGGAATCATCTGGCTGCGGATCATCTCACGCAGCACATTCCCCGGGCCGACGGAAGGCAGCTGATCGGGATCTCCCACCAGCACCAGCTGCGCCCCTGGCTTTAAGCGCTCAAATAGCGCGTAGGCCAAGCGCATATCCACCATGGAGCTTTCGTCCACCACAACAAAATCCGCAGACAGCAGATCAAAGTCCGTTGATTCCAGATCATCGTCATACTTGATTCCCATGGCGGCGTGGAGCGTATAGGCTGGAAATCCAGTCTGCTCACTCATGCGTCTGCTGGCTTTGCCGGTAGGCGCCACCAACAGGATCTCATTGTCCGGCTGCGTGCGGTGGTAGATATCCAGAATCACCCGTAGGGTCGTAGTCTTGCCCACGCCAGGTCCTCCCGTTATGATGGACACCGGCTGAGTCAGACACAGTTCCACGGCCCTGCGCTGAGAATCGGCGAGCTGTTGATGCAGAGCGCGTTCACTCACCTCAATTTCGTTGCGCAGTCCATGAATTGTGGGCGCTTCACCGTATAGCAGCATAGACACCAGACGCTTTGCTGTCTGAACCTCGCAGTGCCGTTCAAAGTACGGATAGACACGTCCGTTCTCATTGTAGATCCGCTTTTCCTGGTGAGCCGTCTGCAGCGCCGCAGCGACGTCCTGGAGAGAAACGACCTCCTGCTCACAGTCGCGGTTGAGCAGGTCATAGCATCGCCCTGAGAGGCTCTCAAGCGGAAGGAACAGGTGCCCGGCTCCCTTTGCTTCATCCAGCAAGAATTCAATGGCACCTGCAAAGCGCAGTGGATTCTTGAGACTGACTTTGGTCTTGCGTGCGATTTCATCGACGGTCAGGAATCCAAAACCACGTATTCTACACAGTTGAAACGGATCACGCCGAACAATGGCCAGGCTGTCATCGCCAAACACCTCTTGTATCTTGGCGATCTTCTTGACCGACACGCCGAATGGGGCAAGATACTCCGTCAGATCGCGGAGTTTTCTGGTTGCCCGGTAAGATACCAGGATCTTTTCCAGCTTGGCCTTGGCAATGCCCTTGACCTCGAGCAGTTTTTCCGGCTCACTGTCCAGCACTGCAATGGCATTCGTCCCGAAACGAGCCACGATTGCCTTTGCCGTTTCAGGCCCAATGCCTTTGATCAGTCCTGAACTCAAATAGGCGATGGCTCCGGCCGCCGTGTTGGGCAGCACCTCCCGGCATGAAGTAACATTGAGCTGCATGCCGTATTTTGAGTTCTGCCACGTGCCTTCTAATTCCACGTCCACACTGCTGGTATCCGTCAGTCCATATCCCACAGCAGTGATCAGCGCCCAGTCCGTTCCGTATCTGCTATGTGTCCTCGCCTCGACAGGTACCTGCAGGTCCTGGGTGTGATACAGGAACACACAGAATCCATCTGGCCCCTTGTACCTTGCATGGCTGAATTTACATCGCATCCCGCACCCCTCCGGTTTCCGTTCGATAGTAGATTGGAATTCCGAGTTGCTCAGCCATAGCAATTTCTCCCTGCATACCCGCCGACACTCTGGATCCATAGACCACAAGCCGCGTGCACAGCGCCAACAGTTTCTTGCCAAACTCAACTGCCAGAGTTCGTTCCTCCGGAACACCATCATCCAGTAGGTACGGCAGGAAGGCGTGAGGAGCAACAGCGCGATCCCCAAACTCCCGTTCTGCCAGTCCCATATAGTTCTTCGCCTTGGCCGCATTTGAGAGCATTTCCGCCCTTGTGGCCGCCGACAGTGGAGAGCATACATATGTCATAGAAATTCAGTCACCTCCAAATCTTCATTGATTCCAACTTCTTAATCAGTGTTGCCATGCATACCGGTCGCACTGCAGCCCCTTTACAGGTTGCTCTTCTTCACATCGAATGTGCGGTATTCGGTCACATCCGCAAAATCGCGGTAGATCTCCGGATACTGTGCACGCAGTTGGGACAGTTGAGTCTTGGAAATACCTTCCCGATACCCAGGGACATAGGAAACGGCATAGATTCCGTCATTGCCCTGACAGGAGGCCTTGCATGCGGTACCCATCAGCTCTACGATCGGGGCATAAGCACTCTTGATTTTGCTGCCCAACTGCCGCGATTGCCGATCCAGTTCACACTTCTCTTCTTTCCATGCGATGATCTGTTCCAGTTGGCTGGCAAAATGCTCTTCCAACTGGATGCAGGGAGCATTCTTATCTGCCAGACCCGAAAAACTGCGGATTGTCTCAAGCACCAAATCGGGCTTTTCCGTCAGCGGAGGCTCTTTACGCAGGCAGACATAATTTTTCCAGAAGTCCTCCAGAAAGTAGATCGTGTTTTCCTCGTCATCAAGGTCGCGATCAATACGCTGCCACACGAAATCATCTTCATGGTTGGAAAAGAGGCATGCAATGTATGCGACATCGATGTTCATAACGCTCATGTAGTGGCGCACCTGGAGCTCGTAATGGCGCGGCACACTTCCGTTGGCCCAGAGATACTGCATGTTGTAGTGGGCCGTCTTACACTCCAAAATGGCTTTCCTGCCATCCGGGAGGATAAGAAATCTGTCCACATCAGCCAGCAGGAACGGGAAAAGCGGATGCTGATACATCGTCTGATCCCGGTATACGGTGAACCCGGTCTTCTTGGAAAAGATCTGAGCAACCACATCCTCCAGCAGGTGGCCAATGGCAAATGTGATGGACTTGTCCGGCTGCTCGACAGTTGGTTCAACCCCAATCTTGTCGAAGTACAGATCTCGTGCCGTTTTGTATGGAGAAAGATGAAGGGCGGCAGCGACATCGCTACCGCCAATTCCCTTCTTCCGCCAGGCAAGCCACTCTTCCTCCGTTAAGGTGGAGGTATCCACAAGAGCAATCGGCTTATAATTCAAATCCAGCGCCATAGTTACATCTCCTCGCTCATTTCAAATTCGGTGCCGCCGCATTCAGAACACTCCAAATCGTCCAGGGTCTCAAAATCTGCCATGGACTCGATCTGGCCGCAGTTCTTGCAGCGAGCATTGTGTAGTGAATCTGCCTGGCATATGAGGACACCGATCCGGTTGCATTGGATCAGCTCCTGAAAACCTTCAGATGCAGCTTTTGTGCGGATTATGACATCGACCTGGTCTTCCACACAGGCATCTGCCAACCCGGCACACTGTCCGGGATACTTCATGGAATAGAGCCCCGCAAGGCAATAAGCCGCAGACCACGCAAACTCCGGATAGACTCGATACTCCCGCTCTTCGCCTTCCGGCACATCCAAAAAGACACTATCGAGATCTTCCTGGATCTTATCGCGGCTCTCATAGAGTACGCTCCGAGCAAAGTATCTTACGCCCGGTACAGTCGATGGCTCAGCATCATAGAGGAACCGGTTCAAGAACGCCTCAATGGAGGCTTTCGTCCCGGTCACATCAACGATTCCACTTGCCCAATCAGACATTTATTCACCCCCGTTCTTCTTCAAATACGCTTGAATTTCCTTGCTGCGGGCTTCATCATGGCACTCCATTGCAATGGTATCCACCATAATGGAATCATCCACATAGCTGCCTTCAGGCAACGGGCATTCCGGGCCAAGCGCATACTCGATTGCCTCGTGCAATGACTTGGCCTCCACATCCATATGCCCGTACATCTGCCAAACCAAAGGGACACGATAGATTCCCATGGCGCTCACCACTTGAAGTCACCGGGCCGATCGTACTCATGCCAGTTGATGCGCAGAGCACGCGCGATGTTTTCTTCCAACTGTGCAATGCGGTAGGCGCTGGCGCCTTCGCACTGTGCAAGGAAAATCACATCCGACATGGCCAGATAGAGCTGATAGGCATTACATCCAGAACTTACACCAGACTGGCCGGCGAAAAGGTCTGCTACCTCATAGCTCATTTTCTTGGTGATGCCGATACGCTTGAGAACCCCGAGCATTGTGGTATAGGGATAGCGGATCTCCACATTCAGCAGCTGTTGCTGCCGTTCGATCGACTCCTTGAAGCAGGCATAGAGCTGATCCATGCTGGACGCGAAGGCATCCAGGTCTGCACCGTTCTTATGGTCTAGCTTCAAAGGGTCCCCCAGCGGAATGATTCGATTGCTGCCGCCCAGAAGCAGGATAGGATACAGGTTGGCCGCACTCACGCCGACATCCGACGTAGTGAAGCGCAGCCCGGGCCGGGCAGACATCGCCTCGGTCACACCCTTTTCCGCAACGGCCTGCCGGTAGGTCTCCATCAGCTCATTGGCCTGGCCATCCAAGCTCCAGATAGCTGTTACGATGGAATGGTCGAAATTGGCTGTCAGGAAGTGATTTCCCGCAAAGTCTCGATCCAGAATAGACCGGACACACTGGACCAGCGGAAGAATCTCCAGAATGGCGTAATCCTTCGGGTCCCCGCCGTGTACTGCAGAAACCTTGTCGTCCGCCACCTTGATAAGACTGTCCCCGGAAGCGACATCCATGCAGTAGTTCAGGATCTGTGTGAAGATCGACTTGGATACCTTGTTCAGGGCGTGCCCGGAAATGCGGGCCCGTTCCAAAATCGATTTGATTGCACAGGATCGCACAGGGTAAGTCTCACCGTTGACCTTGAGCAACAAGCTGGTGTTCTCCATCGTGTCGGCAATAATTTCCGCGCGGCCGTCGTGGTCATAGAGCTTCAGGTACAGTTCGCCCATCTGCGTGTTCTTCTCCAAGGACTCGAACACGAGGTTCCGGGACGGCGCTGTCATCCAGCGGCTGTTCTCTTTCCGTTCCTTCAGGAATTGAATGAAATCACCTGGGTCATCAAATGTGCATCGGAAGTTGTCTGCGTAAATTTTCTGGTCTGTCATTGGTCAATACCGCCTTTCAAATTATTCTCAAATCCGCTGTTCAAACGGAATTTGGACAAAAAAATAGCACTTCGATTTGCGTCATCACAAATCAAAGCGCACTTTTGCGGCCCCCTACCTGTCCGGTTGGAGTGCCTTTCCATTTTTGCGAGCCTTACATGACTCGCTAATCACTGCTTAGTTAGATTCCCAAGGGGAAAGGTTTTCTAATAAGTACAAAGGAATCATACCATGTAGTGAAGATTACAACAATCATACCAGAAATTACGCCGCCGCCCATCTGCCTATAATCAGAAATCTCACAGAAGAATTCAAAAAACACCATGGACATTGTAAAGGCGCCTGCGAACATTCGCAGGCGCCTTCTAGTGCAGTTACCAGACTACATATTCCTCACAGAACCGCATGAGCATCACCGCCGCCTAGGCGCGGGTGGCCTGGCCCTGGGGAGTGAGGGTGGAGCCGTCGCCGGTGCCGTTGATGATTCCGGCGCCCACGGCCCACTGCATGGCAGGGATGGCATACTCACTGAGATCGGCCACATCCGTATAGGACAGGATATTGGTGTCCTCACCGATGGACACATCATAGCCCTGCTCTTGGACATTGTGTGGTTCAAACCATATGGAAAATCTATGATACTATTCATCCGCACCTTTCACCAGCCGGGAGGATCTGTTCTTTGTGCTTGATATCAGGTTCCATGAGCTGATGTTCCTCCAGATAATATGACACGATATCAGCCAATAAATCTGTTCGATTGATTTGGCCGGCCAGTGTTCTTGCACCGTTATAATTCGTGATGTAGGTCGGATCACCGGTCAGAAGGAATCCAACGATCTGCCTAATAGGTGAATAACCACGCTGCATGAGCGCTGCATGAATCTGTTGTAATCTCTCGGCATCAGACACGTCAGAAGCCCCCTCTCGTTATTGAATCCGAAAGCCCTGTTCTACCGCATCCAACACATACTTCAGCATCTTTTCCCGCTCCTCAAATACCCGCAGCTCGGCGTGCGCAAAATCGCGGAAGGAGATGACACGATTTTCCCAATCCACCCAGCATACGTTCTCTTTGGTAGCTATCATCTTCATACCCCCATAAGGACTTTGCGTGATAGTATTTCACGGCATTCACCGGAATCTGCGGTTCAGATTAGAGGCTTACTAATATCCCGTTTGAGAAAATCCGACTGCGCAATATAGAGCGCATTGACACGATGCCCCTGTTGTTTGAGTAGTCTTAATTTGAAATCCAGAAGTTCTGGAGGTACATTCAGCAAATTGGCCATTTGGAAAAAGTCCGCCTGACTGTTTGCCACATCAAAGAGCGATGTATCATCTATCAGGAACTCCGCAGCAAAGATATTTGCCTCCCGTTCAAGAAAATCGGTCTCATCCAGGTAGGACAGTTCATGAAACGTGCGAATTCTGCGATCCACATGCAGAACTCCATGTGCCAACTCATGCGGCAGAATCACATTTTGGATTCGTTCATCAAGATCGCTATTCAGAACAGCAACTTTGATCCTATCCTGAACCATGAAAAAACCTTTACAGGCTTTTTCGCTAATTCCCATGGAGAATTTGGAAACACGAATCCCCAACGCGTCACACATCTCCGCTGCATCCGATGTCTTGAACTTGATCTTCAGACGAGCCACTTCACGCTTGATATCCTCTGCACGCATTTCCAGCACCTCGATTCAAAACAGACCGATTTCACCTGATACGGTCATAGTAACAGTTTCGTTGTCCCATAATCTGTACTCCATCGGGAATCCCCCAAAAGAGGTTCAGATTACTTGCGATACTTCTTCGGTGTGAACTTGTTGCGTGCCTCTTCTTTGCACTCCAGATACGCCTGCATGACTGCCTGGAAGAACAGATCCTTCTCTTCCTGAGGGATATCACCGCCTGCAAACATGGTTTGCACACCGGAGAGGAGACTACCCATGTCGTCTGCTCCCTTCCGCCCATATTGTTCTCGTGCCGCCTCAATGTATGGCGCCTCTTCCAAGCCATAGGTTGGATCTTCAATCTCCGGATTCAGCAGATACGCTTCGGCTACACCGAGTACAGTTGCCAACTTATGCAAGTTTAGGCCACGAGGCGTGACAGAATCCGTTTCATACTTGGAAACTGTACGTACAGTGAGCCCTGTTTTTTCCGATAAATCAGCCTGTGTTAAGTTGAGACGGATGCGGCACTCACGAATCTTTTCGCCAATTGTTTTCATTAAGTCGTCCTCTTTCTGCCGGTGATCTCTCGGTCGAAATTTCAAAACTTCTATTGACAACTCGCGAGTCACCTGCTATTTTGATTATAGAACTTTAAGGAACTTTCAAGAATTTGTTGGAACTTAATTGCATTATAAAGGGACTTTACTGTGTTGTCAAGCAGAACGAACAGGAACTTTATAGAATTTACGTTGAAATCAAGCGAATGGAGCGTATGTCCGGCTGAACGATACACAAAGGGAGGTAAGCGAATTGGATAAGTTCACACTTTTTCTTCAGAAGTTAGACATTTTACAGAATGTCACAGACGAAGAAGTCCAGAAGACAGAAACCTTACTGCGGGTATATGGCCCTATGCTGCGGGCTGCCGCGCAAAGCCTGGGTGAATTGGATGAGATGTGTTACGAGGGGCGCCGACAATCCATTACCGATTTTATCAATCTGGCCATCGACTATGACCACGATACAGACCGGAAACGCATTGCGGAACGACTGACCGATATGGGTCACTCCATGCAGCTGCTCTCTATCCTGGAATCTGCACTGCTCTTGGTCAAAGAAGACCAGCGCCATGGGGAACTCTACTACAAAATCCTTTCCGGCCGGTATTTTAATGCGTATTGCAGGACAAATGAAGATGCGTTCCTGACGCTTGGAATGCCTTCATCCACATACTACCGGCACTCCAAAAAGGCTGTGCGGATGTATGCCGCCTATCTGTGGTGCATCATCATTCCCGACTTGGTTCTGAAGGAACAGATGCGAAACCATAAAACCTCTGCAGCAGCTGAGGCATGAAGTGGGAGGTGAAATGGGAGAGAATGTGGGAGTCAAATGGGAGAACAAATGGCAGTAAAATGGAGGTGAAATTGGCAGGCAGCTGGCATTGAAGGTGACATTTTAACCAGGTATAATTGACTATGCTGGAGAGCATTCGGGTTCTTGGAGTCATCCAAGAGCCCTTTTTTCATACTCTCACCAGCCAATACGGGAGCATGAGCCGAGTCGCTGCACAAAGCAGCAACTCGGCTTTTTTGCTGCCCAAATTGGGGAGCATGGCCAATGCGTACGACCTGTTGGGCCCGAGGGCCTCCTCCAAGTTGTTCAAATCCCAAAAATTTGAACAACTTGGAGGAATTATGAAAACGATTAAAATTAAGGATTACTATGGCGTCGAGCAAGTGGTTCCCGTGAGTGATGAGGTCTATGAAGAGTGGCTTGAGCTTCAGCGCGAGGAAGATCGCCAGCGCAAACGGATCTCTTACCATCACTACGGCGTCCCCCTTGATGATGTGTTAATCAACATGGCTGCAACCGGCCCTGATCCCGTATCGGATGAGGTCGTGCGCCGCGATGAGGCTGTACGTCTCTACGAGGCCATCAGCAAGTTGACGCCCATCCAGCGGCGCCGCGTCATGATGCTCCTGGAGGATATGAACTGCTGGCAGATTGCAAAGGCCGAAGGCAGGGATCCCTCTGTGATCTACCGCTCCGTGGAAAAGAGTTTTCTGCGTTTACGTATTCTCCTCAAAGGTTAATTGATCCCAGGGGGGCAGCCGTCCCTGGCTGTCCCCCGCTCTCCTCGCATTGTTGTTACTTGACGACGATGTGCGTAAATAGAAATAGAGTTCAATCAGCAGGAGGTCATCGTATGATTATTTCAGTAGATCACGGCAACAAGAGCATCAAAACACCGCATTTGCTCTTTACGTCCGGACTGGTCGAATCCGAAAACCAGCCCGGAATCAAAACGGACTGTATTTTTTGGGACGGAAAATACTATTCCTTGACGGAAAAGCGCATCTCTTATTTACGGGACAAGACTGAGGATGACCGGTTCTTTGTGCTTACACTGTTCGCCATTGCCAAAGAGCTGGAGTATGCCGGCATCAAGGAACCCGATGATACGGTAGATGTCACGCTCCTGATCGGGCTGCCGCCCGCACATTATGGCCAGCTTCACGCGCGGTTCGAACAGTACTTCCTGAGAAAACGCGAAGTGGTAGATTTCGAGTACAATGGCCGCTACTACTCCATCCGGATCGGAAAGGTAGTGAGTTATACCCAGGCTCTGGCGGCCGCAGTTACGAGGTTCGGTGAACTTAAAAAACACGCCTCCTCCTATATCATCGATATCGGCGGCTATACCGTCGATGTCCTGAAACTGAGGTATGGCAAGCCGGACCTGGCTGTGGTCGAAAGTTTTGAGCAGGGTGTGATTACGCTCTACAACAGCATCTTCAGCCAGTGTAATTCCCAGTATGCTCTTCATCTGGAAGACTGCGATATTGACGAGGTCATCAAAGGTGAACCCACGATTCTGCCGGGAGAGGTGCAGATCCTGATTCGAAAGATGGCCAGTCAGTTCCTGACCGAGTTCTGCAATTTCCTTGGTGAGCGCAGCATCGATCTGAAGGTCAGCAAATGCGTCTTCGCCGGCGGCGGTTCTCTGCTGCTTCGTCAAATCATTGAACGCAGTGATAAGGTCGGGTTCCCGATCTTTATCGAGGACATCCATGCCAATGCCGTCGGCTATGATCTTCTCTATAAGAGTGAGGTGGCAGCACATGGCGGCCAGTAATCATCGTCCCAGAATCTCTCTCCAATTCAATGACTTCGATTTCCGGCACCGGAAGGTGTTGGAGATCCTTCGAGCCAGGCCCCGCAACATGACGGATATGGTTGTGAATGCAATTCTGCACTTTATCAGCTGTCCGGATGCTGAACAGGAGTACAACAAGGAGTCCATGAAGAAGATTATTCGGGAGGTCATCTTAGAAATGCAGGCAGAAGGCAGCCTTGGCGTTTGTTCGCCGTCCTCTGAGCCGGATGAACCTGCGGCCGATCCGGATCTCAGTGATATGATGGCCGCATTTCGAAATCAAGCATGACCAGAGGGGCGCAAAATGAAGCACATCACAATCGATAACCTCGAACATATCCCGGAATCTGCAACCTTCCAGGATCTTCGATATCTCCATGGTACAGGCCAGTCGAAAACATCCATAGGTGCATATGGGCGCAAGCATAGTGACTACCGCTTTGGTGCACAGACCGAGATCGGCGACATTGAGATTTCGGTGTGGGAAGCTGCGATGCACCGGCTCATTCGGAACAGCGGGGAAGAGGCGCTGTACCAAGCACTTCTCGCTTGGGTTGAGGCGGATACCCCGTGGTTGCACACCAAGAGAGAGCGCGAGCTGTATGCCTTAGAACTGCACTCCGCCCGCATCTTTGAACTCCCGGAATGGGTTGCCAAACAGGAGTTTGAAGAGAACCACATGTCCAAAAGAGATTAGGAGGGAAACTATATGCCCATAAAACAGCGCTGCGGCGTGCTGGTCTACAACAATGAGAGGGATCGGATCGATATCCGATTTGATCTTAACAACTACTATGGTGGGCTGCATTGCGGCCAGTGTTTTGATGTGATGGTCGGTGGGCGCTGGGTGCCTACTCGCATTGAAATGGCCGGCACTTGGTACCTGGTGGGAATCCAGACGGATAATCTGATTGGCTTGAGGGTGAGAATCTAAGTAAATTTGAAGATACACAAAAAGAGGGCGGACTTCGTATTGAAGTCCGCCCTTCTTCCCGCTATTTGTTATTTGCAATCTATCCGCCTATTATTTCCATAGAGCTTATAGGAACGGGACAGCCAGCTTTTATTAACTGTCCCGTTCTCCACCTTATTTATTTCCTCAGAGTGGCCCCAGCAGGACTTCCACATTCCCCTCTTTGTCCACATTCAGCCGCATGGGTCTAAGGTAGCGATCGTAAAACTGCGCCTGCTCACCGGTAGAGAGCTCGGCCCTGGTGCGGCGGATGGCCTCTTGAAACAATTCCTGGATATTGAAATGGACTGCTTCGTCCAAGCTCTTTCTGACCTCATTCAAAACCGCCTGAATGCGAATCTCGTCGCTGTTTCCGGTGCAGAAGTCGTCCATATAGCAATAGGTAATGCCCGCATCGATCATTGCTCGCTTGATATCCGGCCCACACTTGTCCGACTCCACAAGGACCAGGAAATGCGCCTCTGGCATGGCCGAGATCAGGCCCCAGTAGTCCGAGTCGCTGGAGGCCAAAATAAAGGAATCTGTGTCGTTCTGAAAGAATTCCCGGCAAGTTCCAGTGGTAAGGCGAATATCCACCAGAGATTTGTTCTCCTTGATGCGCTCGATCATATTGTGCTCGATCGGGATCTGGGTGAATTTCTCAAGAATCTTCCAGGCAGTGGTGGTGTGGACATCATCATAGAGGATGATTTTGCTGATCTTCCCAAGAAGTGCAGCCTGATCCAGATTGTTCAGGGTGGCATAAAGTTTATAGGGGTCTGCGTTCTCACAGTCCACGACGATTGCTGTCCGATTGCTTCGCTCCAGGAAGTCATAGATTCCGTTTTTGGCTATGAGCCCTGCATCTGTGACCTTGCTCATGTCCGTGAAGTAGTCCTCATGGTGCTCATAGAGGAGCCGGACGAATTTCTTATCGTTATATAGGATGTTACCCACATCGGATGGAGCTGACCAGTTCATGTAAACTTGATAGGGATAGATCTCTTTATGGGCATAATAGTCAGCGGCAGCGCCTTTGGCGCCTTTCTCCGTTGTACCGCCTGGCATGATAAACAGTTGGCGGATGTAAGACCAATTCAACCAGATGGGGAAAAGATTCTTGCAGTTGTTGATCCGGTTTGCGATATGGTTGTTGATATCTATAATGTACTGAATCGGCTGGGCATTGGCTCGATAGATGGAAAGGCCATCTGCCGACAGCTGATCGATACATTCTCTCGGAATATACTCCGGCATACTGGCAATGCCCTTCAAATCATACCGCATAGCCTGAAAGATGTTCCGGTAGTTGCGCTCGAATGCTGTCCGCAGCATACAGAGGTTCCGAATGATCCGGGCATTCTTATCTTTTTCAAGCGCCTCATACCACTCCATCTTCGGGGGCTCATGCTCATTTTCAAAGATATGGAACGGAACACCGATGAGATATGCGAACTTGGAGATCACCATATAGGTACCATTCTCATATAACGCATATCGGGAACGATCTGCAGTTTCCTCGCCATACAACACTTCGGCAATCAGCTGCTCCTCTTTCACAAGCCATTGTCCCCCTTTCGCATTGATTGTCCTTTTTAGTTTATTATACGGGAATGGCAATAGAAAGACAACTGTTCACCCCGTTATCCAACCGAGTTGACTTTATACTCCTAAAGGAGTATAATTCTTTTGAGGAGGTGGCAGTATGATCCGTCAGTTATTTCATGGATCCCCCAGCATCATAGAGAAGCCCCAATTTGGTTATGGTAAAGTATATAATGACTATGGCCTGGGGTTTTACTGTACCGACAGTCTGGAAATGGCAAAAGAATGGGGCGTGGCTCAGAATCGGAACGGGTATGCCAACCGCTATGAGCTGGACTGTGAAGGTCTCAAAATTTTGGATCTGAACGGACCTTCTTTCAATATCCTCCACTGGCTCGCTGTTCTTTTGGAAAACCGTGAGTTTGACGTGCCCTCCGGACTGGCGCTGGAGGCCAAAGAATATATCCTGAATACTTTTCGCGTAGATTATCAGTCACAGGATGCCATCATCGGATATCGTGCCGATGACAGTTATTTTTCCTTTGCCCAGGACTTTATCAACGGTACGATCTCCTATCGGCAGCTCAACAATGCGATGCATCTGGGAAAACTGGGTCAGCAATTCGTTTTGAAGAGCAAACAGGCATTTGATCGGATTCAATTCCTTGGTTATGAAGTGGCTGATCATGATGAATGGTACGCAAAAAAGATGCTGCGAGATCGGTCAGCCCGACGCGAGTACTTCAGCGTTGAACGCAACAAGCGGCAGCGTGGCGATCTGTATATCACGCAGATTTTGGACGAGGAGATGAAGCCCGATGATGAACGCTTACGATAATGTTTATCTGGAGAAGGCGCGCACTGCCCTCGGGCGTATGCTGGACTTTGCGGTGCATGACCTGGGATACAGTCTGGAGACGTTTTATGACCTCTTTTTGGCCTCCGGTATCGCAGATCGATTTGGCCGTGGTGACTTCACAGTCATCGTTGGTCAGTCCGGAGTAGAGCTTGCCTATGATGTTCTGGAGCAATCCGGCATCAGCAGAAAGCGGGTCAAACCAAACTATCCGGTTGACCGCAGCGTTGAATACTGGACTGGCTGGGCCCTGGCCTATTATCAATGGGAGACAGGACTTTCCTTTGAGGAGATCAATGCCTATATTCCCATTCGGCAAGTGTCCGCATTTTATCATCCCTACCATGAGATGGACATTCGCCAATTCTGTGATCGGATGAACGAGTTATACCGGGTTGCGAAACCGGATACCAACCTAAAGCTGCGCCGGCAGAAGGTGAAGCTCACCCAGAAAGAGTTGGCCGATGCGTCCGGAGTGCCCATCCGGACAATCCAGCAATACGAACAGCGCCAGAAAAACATCAATAAAGCACAAGTCGAATACCTTGTAATGCTTGCCAGAATTCTGTGCTGCGACATAGAAGATATTCTCGAAAAGGTCGTATAAAAACCGCTCCCTCCTTTGCTCGGAGGGAGCGATTGCTTTGTTTACTGGGATTGCACATTGCATGCGACAAAAATAGTCCTACACAACTTGTCCTCTGTCCGTTATGATGGTAGTACAAAAGCAAGGGGGGATAGACATGAAACCGACAGCAACCGATATCGAAGATTTTGTCCGGGATTTATTTCATTGGTTGTATATCGATTACGCTCATTGCGTTGGATACGCCTCACCGGACGACGAGAATGATTTTTCACCAAACCCCATTGAAAAGCATGGAAAACTTCAAAAGAAAACTTTGGCCAGGGCAGCGAAATCTCTCGGGCTGCCGATTGAGGCCCTGATGCAGCTCGATGGACGAGAAATCAGTTCATGGATGACGAAATACCCCTACTTCAAACTTCGCTCTGAATTTGAGAAGGAATTGGAGAAGCTTCGCTACGGCCCACGCCTGGCCGAGCACAGGCTCCTCAAAGCCATCTTGGGTGATCAAATACACAACCATGATGTTCTTCCGGTTCAGTACAATTACCGCAGTGTATATCAAAGGTTGTTGGAATTGCTTCGGCAAATGGATAAAGAAGTACCAGGGACATTCCACGAAGGTGCTGCCATGCAGGGATTGAGAATTGGAACAGCGCAGCTTTGTCATTTCAGCAAGATAAAGGAACTGTGCGATTCTTATCTCGAAATGGTTAAACGCGAAAATGAGTTGTTTCAGGCAGCACTGACCAATGAACTCTCTGAAAGCGAAATATCCGAGTTCAACAGGCTGGCCTCTGTACTGGAAATGGAGGATCGCTATGATCCAGATCAGTATCTTTATTATGATCGTCTTGTGAAGTATCGAGGAGTATATCAGGCGGAAGGCGTTGTTGAAATTGGCGACACGGTCAGACTGTCTCCATTTGGATCCTTTGCGCCATACCGCTGCGCGGAATTCCTGGACGATATAGAAACTGTCCAGAAGTTTGTGAATCTTTATCCCTCCATGAAAAAAGACATGCGAGAGTTTGCTATGGCGGTATCGAAATTTCAATTCCGCTTTAAGTGGTCTGATGCAGCGCCGGCACAACCGGAAACCGTAGAATTACCTGGGCTGGGTATGACTGTGGAAGTCGGACCAGATTCCTTTAACCCGCCGGATGAGACGGTAATCTTCGTGCCAAAGACGGACGAAGAACTTGGAACTGATAAAGAATATGTAGAGAGGTTGAAAGCGGTCTCCAGTTCCACCTCAATAGGAGGACTCCGGGTACCTTACACACCCTCAGAAGAGAGTGACCGTGAAATGATTGCTCGTGTCTGGGCGCGTTCAAATGCTCGTGGGGGTGAAGATGATGAGTAGCTGCACTCCACAGCAAAAGGCCGGCCTGGTTCTCAAGCGATTGATTCAAGAGCGCTATTCATCTCAGGAGGAGTTCGCATTGGACTACGGTATGGAACTGCGGACAGTGAGCAGATATGTAAATCAAGGGATCAATAAAATAAGCGTTGTTCAGGAGCTTGCAGATTTCTTTGCCTTAGAATTTGAGGATTTCTTTCGGATTTAGCTGAACATATGAAAAACGGGCAGTGTAGTTTCTCTGACGGAAAACACACTGCCCCTGTTCCATATAAGCATGACAGCAAATGCTGCATGATAAATTCAGTCTCTCAATACAATTCCCACCAATAGTCAAACACCTTACGATACCGATTCCCTTTACCTGACAGGCCGCAGTATTTGCGAGCCTTGCGATTGGCCTTCCGTTTCAGATACTGCTGCCGACTGCTGGATTTCATATACTTGATGTGCAGGCCGGAATGAAGCAGTGTCGTCTTCTCTTCATAATCTCCGATGATATACCCTATGTTTGGTGCATATCCACTGTGTTGAATAAGAAACAGAAGTCGGTCATCGTGTCTGGCCCTTTGTATGCGCCGGTATTGCCTGCCAGTCCGACGTCCACCCGAGGTCTGACACAGCCGCGCATCTTTTTCAGATACCTTCAGGATTTCGGTAATCCGATTGTTTAACTCTTGCTCTGTCATAAGCCTTCCTGCTCTGTACCGTCCGGGAAATCGGGTTAACTCCATGCCAGGAGCCGCGCTTTTGGGCGTAAAATTCCCGCTGCGCCTTCTTGCTACGCTTGTTCAGTGGTACGAACTGCATCACAGTCTGTCACTTCCTTCTCATTATGCGATTTTCGGTTCCCCCAAATGGCACGGCAGGCATCCAGATAGTCTGTATAGCCGAGCAGCATCATTTTACCTGGTAATTCATTCAGTGCCGCAAGGAAACGCTCCTGATCCCGCTTTCGTACATGGCAGAAAATGACCCGGTATGGAGAACCATCCCGCACATATTCCTCTCGAAAATGGACCCGCACCTGGTGCTTGATAAAAAGTTGGTCAGCCAGATACGCATCTGTATCCATGTATGCGTAGTAGGCATTCAACAGTGAGAACCGCTCAATATCCTGATAAAAGTCTGTTTGTTTCAATGAACGCCTCCTATATGACAATCTCATTACAAATGGTCAAAATTGCTTGCCATTCCGAAATATATCGGGTATGCTGAAATACTCCGCTGCGGCGGAAATCATCCTGATGAATGGAGGCGATCCATATGTCCATGATTCAGTTTCCCGTGATCGATCCTGTGGCCACCGGAGCGAATATTTGCCGGCTCCGAAAGGATCGCGGCCTGACAGTCCGAGATCTCCAGCACTATTTCGGATTTGAGGAGCCGCAGGCCATCTACAAATGGCAGCGAGGGCAGAGTCTTCCCAGCGTAGATAATCTCTACGCACTGAGCGCTTTGCTCCAGGTGCCAATGAACGAAATCATCATCCCCACTTCTCATATCGTCTCTTTCGAGCAGCAGGCAGCCGTCTGCTGCTCAGATCATTTTATCAGAGAATTTCTTCAGGTGCAGTGGGCATGGCAGAACTTCAAAACCGCTTAGACCCTTATCCACTTGTCCAACCTGGGGCCCACCGCGACCCAGCTGAGTCACAGGCCTCCCCCAGGTGAGCAAGCGACTTGAAAAAAGATTTTCACATCATTACTATGTGTACCAAGGGAGCGTAAAATTGAATTCTGCATTTAAGGGTAAACGTGTGGAAGAAACGGCGGCAATGCGCTGAACGCAGAGGGAAACGCCTGGCGTTCCTTTCATCATGAGTTATGAGCTCATTTCACATTCATGCAAATGCTGTCCATAATCTGCCGGAGTTGCGCAGCCTCATAATTCATCTGCGCCTGAACCGATCATCACGACCTATCCATTCTGCCACGCCCACCACACCCAAAGGTGTGGTTCGGAAAGTTATGCAACTGCCGCCTTTTCAATGAAGTCGTTGAGGATCTCCCCAAAGCTGTCGTTGATATCAAAAGGAGCTTCGTAGGCCACCTCGGTATTGACCAGGCACTTATCCAAGGCCATGGAGATCTCGTCTGCCTTCTTGCTCATCGCCGTGGCCATGCCCCGGATCTTGTTCCGGTCGAAGTCGATGGTGGTAACCTGGGTGGCGTCACACCGATAAGAAACCTGGTTGCCCTCACCATTGAAGCGGAATCCGGATCCGCCGCCGGCGATGGTCTTTTCGCTGTTGCGGAGCGTGGTCATATGCCGGAAAACTTCGGCCAGTTCCTGGCGCTGCCGGTTCAGGCCGACCTCGCTGTCCATATCCAGATCCAGTCCGCTCTTGGCCGCATGAATGGCTTTGCTCAGATTCTCCCGCTCCTCCATCAAAAGCATGATGAAGGCCGCCACCTCGTTGGCGTGCCCGGCATACTCGCTGGGTGCAGTCTCCTCCACCACGGCATCCAGGGCATCCGACATGACCTTACTGCGCAGATGGGTGGTTTTGACTTTGACAATGTTGCGCCGGTCCTGCAGGATGCTGGTGGCCTCACACATCAGGTTTTTGAGTTTGTTTTGAAAACGGAATGCATCTTTCATGTTCATAGTGCATACCTCCTTGAACGACATCAGACTACTATTAACGCCAGAAGTGCTTCACCGTTGCTCCAATCGTACTGCATCCACACGCGTTTGTCATTGAACTGCTGGTTGAATCGCTCCCTCACAGTATCAAAATAAACCTGCCTTTGAAGTGTCTCAATCTTTGTTGCTGAAAGATCGATCTTGGCGTAAATCATAGTACTAGTTAAAACGATGGTTTAATCTAATACTCCAGCAAATAGGAAACAGGCCCGCCTGCGTATTATCGCAAGGCCGGGCCTGTTTCTATAAACTACAGTTCTCCTTTTATCACACCACAACATCACACCACGCAAACAACACCACGACTTACGGATTGACGATGCTTGGAGGAGATGCGATAATGAACCCGGGAGGTGCTTAACGTGAATGATGAAATTTTGTGGGCTAAAATTCAACAACATCAAGGTGAAACCTTTTATACAGTCCGAAAAAAGGAACTCGTGTATGAAGTAGTTGGCGATATGTTATATCACAATCTTACTTCAGCAGGAATCCCACGGAGTGATTTTGTCAAGGCTGCTTCGCTTAATCCAAAGAACACGGCAGCATTACATTCAAAAGTGCGTGGTCCATCCTATGTGTATGCCATTATAACGGATCCTCGCATTAAGTGTGATGCTGAGTAACTCTTATCCGGAAAGGTTATGTTGCATATTTGCTGGCATTCTCGTATTACTAATTAGAGTTCAATGGGCGTGAGGAACGAAAATATGCGATATGGATATTGCCGGATTACAGGGGTGAAACAAAGCATATGAGATATGGTTATTGTAGGACATCGAAACCCAAGCAGAGCATCGAGAGGCAGATCCGAAATATCAAGGTTGCCTACCCTGATGCTGTCATTGTGCAGGAGGTTTTTACCAGGACGCGGCTGGATCGGCCAGAATGGCTGAAACTGATGCGCAGAATCCAGCCTGGGGATGAGATTGTCTTTGACAGTGTTTCCCGTATGAGCGGAGATGCCAAAGAAGGGTTTGCCGCCTATGAAGAGCTGTATCAAAAAGGGGTAAACCTTGTTTACCTCAAAGAACCCCACATCAATACTGAGACCTATAAGAAAGCATTGGAAAACAACATTCAACTGACCGGCAGCAATGTGGACTACATCTTGGAAGGTATCAATCGTTACCTGTTGGAACTGGCCAAGGAACAGATTCGACTGGCCTTTGAGCAGTCCGAAAAGGAAGTCCAGGATCTGCATCAGCGCACACGGGAAGGAATTGAAACTGCACGCCTGAATGGGAAACAGATTGGACGTCAGAAGAACAGTATCGTCGTCACGAGGAAAAGCATCGAATCGAAAGAAGTGATCAAAAAACTCTCCATGGAATTTGACGGTAATCTCAGTGATGTGGAAATCATGCGCTTGACCGGCCTGGCTCGGAATACTTATTACAAATATAAAAGGGAACTCCGGGATGAGAATAAAGAGACAGTCGCTGCCGAGTGAACTCAGCTGCGGCCACCTCTTTCTATTGGAGGTAATTCCACATCAGTGTGAATGACATTCATCGGAAGTTATGACCTGATTTTGCTGGACATTGAAATGCCGGGGATCAGCGGCATGGAAATCCCTCAGCAGGTCAAAGGGTTTCTGCCCAATGCCAGAATTATCTTTGTGACCTCACATACGGAGTATGCGATTGATGCATTTGAACTGTCCATTTTCCGCTATGTGCCGAAAAATAATCTGGAAACGAAGCTGACCGCCGCTATAACTGATGCCGCAAAACTGATTGAGTTGGAGGCTGGACAGGAATACACGATTCAGACCGCAAACCACATGGAGAAGATTCCCTACAAGGATATTTTCTATATCCAACGGGACGGCAAGAATTCCAGTATCGTGTCCAGCGTTGGAACTTCAAAAGTACGAAAGAGCTTGCAGCGGGTATTTGATGAACTGAATGCACCGGAATTTATTTTTATTGACCGTGGTTATATCGTCAATATCGTCCAGATTATGAAGGTCAGCGATAGCATTGCCATACTGAAAAACGGCGATCAGCTACCCATCAGCCGCTCCCACTTGCAGGAAGTCAAGCGACAAATCAATCAATTTTGGGGGGCGCATATATGATGGATTGGGTACGGGTGGTTTCTTGCCTTTTCACCAATGAACTGCGCCTGTTTTTAGGGGTTTATCTCGTGGCAAGGCTGACGGATTTTTCTTTGGAGCGGAAAGCATTGTTGCTGACCGGTGCTGGTGGATGCCTTGCCACCATTCTGCAAGCGGCGTCGTTACCCACCATCGGCGTAATGGCCGTTGAAGTATTGGTTATCACTGCGGTTGCATGGTATTATCAACGGAAAAAAATGAATTATAAGATAGCGTTGTTAGCGTATCTTTTTGACTGCGTTGTGGTCTTTTTTGATTTGTTTTCGGGAAAAGATCATCCGCTGTTGTGTTGGATTGTACCGCCGCCGAAAGACCTGTGTTAAGCGCGTAAGGGAAACTATAAGGGAAAACTTTATGGCCGATACGCACGGACCACACAGCCCCGGGACACCAGCGGGAGGCCATTTTTCGGATCGGCTTTGATCTTTGAAAATCACTTTTCTGACGTTTCTTGTTGTGGTATAATATTTCCTCCCGTATTATGTGTTTGGAATCAGTTGTAGTTCCCTGACGTTTCTTGTTGTGGTATAATGGGCCGTCAGAAATTACAATAAAGTATAGCCACTTGGACAACAAACAAGAAGTAAAACGAGAACGGCCCCTAAGATGGTTACAGGTGCCAGAGCAATGATATGAGTGCAGTATACTCATGCCATATGGAGGAGCAATGGAGAGAAGGAAAACGCAGGCTATGGCGTCGCATAGCGCCATATTTTTATTGCTGAGTATTTTTACATTTGTGTTTCTTGGTTCGGAATATCTATATGTCAATATGGTCTCCCGCATTGTCGAGGAAAGCCAGACGGTCATTGCACAAAATTATGCGCTGGGCGTCAATGCCCTTGGATTTCTTATATACCCGCTGATAAACCGCTCTGTCCGCGAGAGGAACAAGACGATCCTTATATTTTCCCTATCGTTCCTCTCCATTATCTGCATATTTTTGATCCAACAGCACATCTCGTTTTCCGTCACGCTTGCGGCAGGCGTGGTTCTGTTTCTGTTGCTGGGCGTTTTTGGCGGCTCCGTTCATTATCTGGCTGCCTGCACGATCCGGACCGAACGCATAGCCGGCCTGGTGGGAATCTCCTACGCGGCCGGCATCCTGCTACAGTACGCAAACAACAATTTGGTAAATATAGAGATCGCGGAGGCCGCGGTACTCTCTGTTTCCCTTGCGGTACTGAGTGTTTTGATCATGCGCACACGCCGCATCCACAAAGAAGCACTCGCATCGGATGAAACGGCGCCGCTCCGAACCGCGCTCCGCCCCGATGAAATGTCCAGAAAGAAAATACCGGCGGGACTGCTCCTGGTACTTCTGGTGGCCCTGATGGCCTGCGTATTCAGCACATTGGATAACGCGATCACCCTGGGCCATGCGGCGGGCACGATGGACATCGGGCAATGGCCCCGTATGCTGCTGGCCCTGAGCGGCCTGGCTGCCGGTTTCCTCTTTGATATCCGGAAAAGAAAATATATGACGCTGATGATGTACTGCGTGATGGTGCTCTCGGTGCTGTGTGTGATTGTTCTCCGGTGGGGCGGGCCATTCCTGACCGGAGTAGCGGTCGCCTATGTGGCCTCCGGATTTTTTGTCGTGTTTTTTACCACCAGTTTTTTGGAGCTCGCTGCCTGTATGCGCCTGCCGGACCTCTGGGCCGGCATGGGACGGGCGGTGAATAATCTCGTGGCGGCGCTGGTTACCAACGGCTCGGTGACGCTGCTCCTTGCCGGCAGGAGTATTACGCTGATCGTCCTCATGCTGGTGCTGTTTGTCGCGGCCAGCATCCTGATGTTTGCCTACACGGTCAAGGCTCATGCCGTATTGGCGCCGCCCCCGGCTCCGGCGGCGGGCTACACGCCGAAGGAAAAGTTCTCTTCCTTTGCCAGCCTCTATTCATTGACTGACCGGGAGCGGGATGTGCTGCAGTATTTACTGGTCTCGGACGGCAGCGTGCAGGATATCGCGCAGCAGATGGCCCTTTCCCGTCCTGTGCTGTATCGCCATATCAGAAGCCTGAATGAAAAGACCGGAACCCAGAGCCGGATCGGCCTGCTGCAGTTCTATTATGAGTGGATGCCGGAGAACAAGGGCGTTACCCCTGAAAAAAGCCCGGATTTCAAGGCGTGAGACAAATGTACCCCCCCTGTCATTCGAAAAAAACGATGTAAAATAAAAAAAGAGACAAATGTAACCTTATATTTTAAGGCCATCTATGCTACGCTTTCCACAGATACTGGCGCAGCATCCCGGCCTACGACAAACCGCGTCAGGATCTCCTGGCGCGGTTTTTTGCGTCCACCCCGTCCGCAGCGGTGTGGGACGCTCAGGCCAGGCAGTCGCTGTATAAGGAGGAAATGAAATTTGAGAAAAACAGGATCTATTTTAGTGGCCCTGCTGCTCCTGTTTGGCCTGACTGCCTGCGGCGGTCCGGGAAACGAACCGGAGAGCGAAAGCGTGCCGAAGGGAGATGGTCAGATAACATCGGAGCCTGCCCCATCTTCCCGGGAACCCGCGGTGTCGATCACGGAAACGGCGGCCAGGACTGTGGATTTGGAACTGTATGAAACCCCAGATTTCAGCATCCAGATTCCCAAGGGCTGGACGGTCACCAGCGGCGGTACAGGGATGTATCACTCCATCCGGATTCAGGACCCCGCTGAGCCCCTCAATCAGATGTTCGTTCTCTTGAAGGCGGATATCCTGCTCCACAGTCAGGAGGGAAAGGACGCCTGGACCTATTATTCCGGCGTGACCGGTATGCCTGATATGCAGATATTTGCCCAGGCTCCCGTGCTGTCCAGCCCATCTACAGAGAATTTTTATCAGATCTTCCCGCAGTACGCCGACTTTGCCGCCCAATATGGCCCCGGCTATGCCGGCTATACCTTCCCCCAGTTTGAGGCCTTCACTGTGACCGAGCGTTTCCCGTCCACCGGCAGCCTGAGCGCCTACGCGCTGGGCGATGAGCTGCTGCGGGCCACCTTCACCGAAGACGGCAGAGAGGGAGAGGGGATGTTTGCCGCGTCGGTCGTGGATTTTGGCAGTGTTCCCATCGCGGCCGGCCCGCCGGTAGGCTACCAGCTCCCCCAGGCGGACGGCGGGTATTATATGGCGTATAACATCATGGCGGTCACAGCGGCCAAGGACACCTTCGTTGAGTGGGAGGGCATTTTGACCGAGAGCCTCGGCACACTGGAGTACTCGGAAAACTTTGTAAACGCCACCATCCAGGCGGGGCAGGAAGTGGTACAGCAGGCCATGGACTTCAGCCGAAATGCAAACGAGGTGCTGAACGGGATCATGTCTTCCTGGAAGGCGCGAGACACCAGCGTGGACATCCAGAGCCAGAAGCAGAGCGACGCCACATTGGGATATGAGCGCGTTTACGACACGGAAACAGGTGATATCTACCGGGCGGAGAACGGCTGGAGCGACAGCTATTCTGGGGAGCGCTATCAGCCGGTGACGGAAGACGAGATGTACGTACAGCCCATCAGCGGCTATATTGAGTGAAAACTGCCCTGCTTACAACGACAGGTAGCTGCATTTTTTTAACGAACAGGAGGAGCGTGAATGAATTATAGCATCTCGAAGATCATCCCATATGTCCGTCGGTATGTGCTCCTTGGAATTTATGACGTGCTGGACGGCGAAAGAGTGCCTTATCAAAAGAAAGAGGACACGGTCGTGGCCAAAGCGGAGGTATACGGCAATCTCAGCACCTTTTCTATCTCTGCCGAGGAGCAAGAGATGGGGACCGAGCTGAAGGTCACCATGCTGCAGTCCTGCGTGGGATTGTCTGAGCAGGGAAAAGAGCGGGCCATGACCGCTGTGATGGATCGAATCGTACAATATCTGGAAAACGAGCTTTTGATGAATAATCGCGCTGCTATAATAATGCCGCAGGAGGATAAATATGGATAAGAAACGTGCAGGAGTAATAAAGCTTTTGATCTTGGCAGTGGTACTAGTCGCTGCGATAATTACCGGTTTTTTAACTGGGGCAATACAACCAGATGCGCTTGCTTCCAGTTGGGCGTTTAGTGCCGATGTGTTGCTGCGCCTTGTTATCATGATGGCAGGGGTACTGTTCGTGGAATACCTGGTAGAGCTTATCTTGGGATATTGCAAGCCAGAGGCACATCGTGCCCGGTCGGTGATTACAATTATCCGCAGCCTGTTGAAATACGCAGCTGCCATCGTTATACTCTGTTGGGGCCTGACGATCATTGGAGTAAATATTACGGTGGTATTGGCCAGCGTAGGGGTACTGACGTTGATCGTTGGGTTCAGTGCAGAGAGTCTTATTACTGATCTTGTAACTGGCCTATTTATGCTCTTTGAAAATCAATACAACGTGGGAGACATTGTGGAGATAGGGGGATTTCGTGGGACAGTGACCGATATTGGCATTCGCACGACATCAATTACCGATGCCAGCGAGAACATCAAAGTCATCAATAACGCGGATATGCGCAACATTTTAAATCGATCTGATCGCGTCTCAAAGTCTATTTGCGATATACCTATTCCCTACAAGACCGACTTGGAAGACTTGGAGGCAGCTCTTCCAGGGCTGCTTGATGAGATCTACAAAGCACATAGTGATGCAATGAAAGCGGGGCCTGTCTACTTGGGTGTGCAAAGTCTGGCCGACAGCGCTGTTATACTGCGTTTTTGTGTGGATGTGAGAGAGAAAGATATCTACTCAGCAATCCGAATCCTCAATCGAGAGCTGTTGCTAGGCTTCCGTCGGCTGGGAGTGGAGTGCCCCTTCCCGCAGTTGGATGTTCACAGCAGATAGGCTATGAAAAGGAAAGATGTGCGGCATGAGCCGCCTTTAGAGCATAAGCTTCCGTCAGAGGATACTTTACCTGAACAATTTCCTCTGCCAGAGGAGTATATGATCCCGCCGGAACCTTCTCCTGGACCAGAACGCGCACCGTTACCTCCTGAGTTTCACAGCAGCGGAAAAAACAATTCGTTTAGGATGAAGCGCAAGAACATATGGCGTATGGCAACTATGTTGTTCTCGCTGATATTGTTGGCCGTTGCGGTGTATGAGGCCGGATTGCCAGAAGCTGGAGATATGACCTCTTCTATCCCACCCGACGATGCAACGCAAGTACAGCCTAATGATAATTCTATGCAGGTTCCGCCATCAGCAGAGGAACTGCCCCCAGACCCACCCGACGATGCAACGCAAGTACAGCCTAATGATAATTCTATGCAGGTTCCGCCATCAGCAGAGGAACTGCCCCCAGAGCCTAAAGAGGAAAGCTCCATTTACACCGCTACCATAGGCGGCTCTTACGGCCTGATCGATGTGACCCTGGCGGATCCTGAGACCATTTCATCGGCCAAGATCACCATGTTCGATCAGATTTCAGGAGAAACATACTATGAAGATCAATTTGGTGCCGGTATTCCCCAGGAGGATATTAAGACCGGGCATTATAGCACTACATATTATAATTATGTACCGGATTTTGAAGCCTACTGGGCGGCCAACGGCGAGGGCGCTTTCCCTGACTTTGCGTTCACACTGACCATCGAGCGGACAGACGGAGAAAGCGAGGAATACGCGTCCGAGCATATGGGAGACGGCCCGAGCTCCATATCCGTGCGGTACGAAAAGGATGCCGGCGCGGTGAAGGTCCGGCTGTATAACTTGCTGGGCGAGGATTTCATCCCCGTGGTTTGCGGCGCGCCGGAAGACGCTGCGGGCGAGACGGTCAGCGTGACGGTGTTCGTGGACGGCCAGCCCATCCCACAGGAAAACTACACGGTTGCGGATGAAACAGAGGAAAGCCAGGTGTCCCATATGGATACTCCGGATGAGGTGGAGACTGTCACAGATTATATCCGAGTGATCACCGCCACACTGCCGCAGCCCATTTCCGCCGATGCCAAGGCGACTGTCGCGCTGGATATGGAGTTGAACGGGCACCGGTTTACCTCCAAAAATCCGATTATAGATCCGCTGGTCTGACACTGAAATTGACAGAAAGGAAGGAGTGGAGAAAATGGTAAAAAAATGGGGCAGGAAGCTGCTAAGGTATATGGGAACTTTGTCTTGACGAAAGCCCCGAAAAGAGAGAAAAGGGATATTACGGGAGAAAAACCCGCGATAGAATAAAATCAAAGGTGTGAAGAAAAGGACAGGAGGACAGACCATGAAACCAAAAAGCAGAATATTAAGTTTACTGCTTGCAATCTGCCTTGTTGCAGGGCTTATGCCGACAACGGCGTTTGCGGCAGACGGTGACAAAACCATTATGCTGGGGACAAGTGGGATCAGCGGCTATGACAGCACAAAAGGCTACGACTATATCTATTACGGCAACTGGTCTGCGCCGGACAACCACACCACTTCCGGCCCGATCAAATGGCGGGTGCTGGACGACCAGACCAATACAGGTGGCACAGGGCTGTTCCTGCTCTCCGACGTCCTGTTAGGCAGCGGTACTAACGGAGGTGTATATTTTGATGAATCTTCCCCGTACAGCAGCGCATGGCATGGCAGCAACGCGCAAACGTGGTGCCAGAATTTTTGCAGCGATAATTTTTCCACAGGCGAACAGAGCGCGGTACTTGCCACTACGAAAAGCGATGATGGGTTTACAAGCAGCACATGTAGCTTTCCGTTTGAAGCGTCTGAAAATATCCTGAACGGGGACAAGGTGTTTTTCCTCTCGGCGCAGGAAGCGGAAAACGACGGATACGGCTTTACCGATGACGCGGCGCGTATCGCCTGTTATGGCGACAGCGCCGGTGTGTGGTGGCTCCGCTCGCCTCGCGCGAGCAACATCAGCGACCTGCCCTATGCGGGCGTGGTCCACCCTGAAGGTTATGTGACCTCTTACCTCGTGAACAAAGACAGGGATGCTCGTCCCGCTTTTGCTCGTCCCGCTTTTAATTTAAATCTGACCTCTGTCCTCTTCACATCTGCCGCCGCAGGCGGCAAATCCGCTAATGGCATGGACAGCGGGTTGACGGCGATAGGCAATTATGCCGACAACGAGTGGAAATTGACGCTTTTAGACAAAAGCCGTAGTTTTGCCGTGACGGAACAAACCGTCAGCGGGGCCCCCGGCGGTACCATTACGCTGAATTACACCGGGGCGACCACCGGAACAAATGAATATATCTCTGTCATCATTGCAGACAGCAACGGCAGCACCCTGTACTATGGGAGAGTTGCACAGCCGGACAGTGCAAACGGACAAGTGGAAATAAAAATTCCGGATTCCCTTGCAGCCGGGAAGTATACCCTTAATGTGTTCAGCGAGCAGTATAACGGCGATTACATGACCGATTATGCCAGCGCCTTTGCAGAGGTTGCTCTCACCGTTGAGGAAGCTGCTGCACCGGGAATTGACACCGGCAAGGCAATCCAGCTTGTGGACAGCGGAACTGTCGCAAACATCAGCGGCGGACAGGCAGACAACATTTATTTTGGCACCTATCAGCAGAGCAGCGACGGAAGCACAGAGCCTGACGGCACGGAAGGCGTGGACTGGATCAAGTCGGACACAGCCAACAAAAATGGACAAGGTCCGTATTATTATATAGACCCCGTCAAATGGCGGGTGCTGTCCAACGCCAGCGGGCAGCTGTTCCTGCTTTCCGACCAAAATCTGGATGTATTTCAGTATCACACGGATAGTGAAAGCGTCACATGGGAAAAGAGCACCATGCGCTCCTGGCTCAATGGGTACGGCGCGTCTGAAAACATCGGCGGCGACAGCGGTACGGATTATACAAGCGATAATTTTATCGGCACCGCTTTTTCGGAGAAAGAGCAGGGGGCGATCGCGGATACAACCGTTGTCAATGACGATAACGGAAGTATAGAGGGCGGCAACAACACCGATAAAATCTTTCTTTTGTCGATTGCGGAAGCGCAGAACAGCAGCTATTTTGCCGATAACAGCAGCCGTATCGCGACCAATACCGCCTATGTAGCAGGCGGCGGGAAAATCGGTGGCGATATGTACGGTGTCGGCGAAGCCGACAACTGGTGGCTGCGCTCCCCCGGCAACTATGATAAAATCGCGGCGCTTGTGACTGACATCGGCGGCGTGGGTAGCAACGGCGGTATTGTGTTCCTCTATCTCTACGCCGTTCGTCCCGCTTTTAATTTAGATCTGGAATCTGTCCTCTTCACATCTGCCGCCGCAGGCGGCAAATCCGCAAGCGGCATGGACAGCGGTTTGACGGCGATAGGCAATTACGACGGCAACGAATGGAAATTGACGCTGTTAGACAGCACCCGCAATTTTTCTATTTCCAATGCGGTGATTAGCAACAACACAATCACATTTTCCTACTCCGATGCAGAAACAGGGACAAATGAATACATTTCCGCTGTGATCGTAGACAATGGCGCAATCACCTACTACGGGCGCATTTTACAGTTGGACGGCACGACCAATGGCGCAAGTGGAACGGCAAGTCTTACGATCCCTGCGGGTGTAACATTAGACAATGATACAAAGCTGTATGTGTTCAACGAGCAGTACAACGGCGAGGAAAACGATGACACCAAGCTGACGGACTACGCCAGCCAACTGATCGATGTGCTTGACACCACCGCCCCGACACTGACCGCTGGCACAGCAACCCGCACCAGCGAAACTTCCGCAACGGTGAAGTTTACCAGCAGCGAAGCTGGCACCTATTACTATGCAGTCGTGGAAAGCGGCGATACCGCCCCGACCATAGACACCACCGGGGATGGGACTACCTGTATTAGCGGACCGAATACCATTTCCATCAGCGATCTTACAGATACAGCAGCAAAGGACATTTACATTGTGGCGAAAGACGCGGCGGGGAATGTGAGCCAAAGTCTGAAAATCGAGATACCTGCCTACACCGTAGTTCCGAAAACCTACACACTCACAGTCGACTTAAACGGCGGCAGCGGCGGCACGACAGGCGGCACGACAGGCGGCACATATCCCGCAGGTGAGGTTGTCAACATCAATGCGGGAAGCCGCAGCAATTACCGCTTTAATGGCTGGACATCTTCCGATGGCGGCACCTTTGCCGACGCTTCCAGCGCAAGCACCACCTTTACCATGCCCGCAGCCGACACAACAATTACGGCAAATTGGCGGTATATTGGCGGTGGCGGGAGTACGACGGATTATTACCGCCTGACCTTTGAAACAAACGGCGGCAGCGAGATTAGTTCCATTCGACGCGCCGAGTATACGACAATCGACCTCACCGACTATACCCCGACCCGCGAGGGCTACGAGTTTACAGGCTGGTATGCAGACGAGAATTTGACGGAAAAAATCACGAGTATACGCCTTACCCGCAACACGACGGTTTATGCGGGCTGGGAAGAAATCAAGGAAAATCCGGGTACAGGATTTGAAAACCCGTTTACCGATGTTTCCGAAAACGATTGGTTTTTCAATGATGTGAAGTTTGTCTACCAAAACGGCCTGATGAATGGAACGAGTGCCACCACGTTCAGCCCGGAGGGTACTACCAGCCGGGGCATGATCGTCACCATCCTCTGGCGTATGGCAGGAAGCCCCGACATGGAGGACAAGATTTGGGGCTACCCCTTTGCCGATGTGGACGCCACGGCCTATTACGGCACAGCGGTCTACTGGGCGCGGCTAAACGGCATTGCGGGCGGCTATGACGATGCTACCTTCGGCCCCAATGCCCCTATCAATCGGGAGCAGATGGCCGTCATGATGTACCGCTATGCCCAGTACATGGGCTATGACACCACCCAGGGCGGCATGGCCATCCGGGAATATGCGGACTACGGCCAGGTTTCCTCTTATGCGCTGGAGGCCATGGACTGGGCCAACGCCACGGGTATTGTGACCGGCACCAGTGAAAGCACCCTCTCCCCGCAGGGGCAGGCCACGAGAGCGCAGGCGGCAGCTATGTTCACGCGGTTTTGTGAGCAGTACGCAGAAAAGTGAATCATTGAGAGCAAAGGAGAGGGGAGCGGTTCGCCGTCCCCCTTTCTCCGTATGAGGAGGCGCCTATGACGAGCAATAACCAACGCCGCCTGCTCCTGCTGCTGAAGCTGCTGTATGAACAGACGGATGAAACCCATTTCGTATCCGGTGCGGACATTCTGAGATATTGGAAGGATGCGGGCATCCGTGCCAACCGGAAGAATGTGTACGGAGATGTCCAGCTCCTGCTGGACGCCGGCCACGATATTATCCGCGTGAAAAGCAAACAGAACCGCTACTTCATCGGTTCCCGTATTTTTGAACTGCCGGAACTGAAGCTGCTGGCGGACGCTGTGGCGTCCTCCCACCTTGTCACGGAGAAGAAGAGTGCGGCCCTGCTCCAAAAGCTCGGCCGGCTTACCAGCGTCCACAATGCGGGACATCTGAACCGCCCCGTCTATATGGAGGGTACAACCAAGCCGGACAACGAGGCCATCTACTATGCCATTGACGCTATCCAGACCGCCATCCATATGCATTGGATTTCCCGATACCGGGTTTTCCGACGTTGGATTATCCGATGTTGGATTTTCCAACACCGGGTTTTCCAATCCCGGCTGTTCTCCCTGTGCTGCCTCTGGCCGGGGCTGGGGCTGTTCGTAGATGGTATAAACCATGTCGGCCATCTTGCCCCTGCCGTCCCGGTTCTGCTGGCGGGTGATGTACCTGGCCTTTTCCAGCTCCCACACCGCTGTCCGTATGGCGTCGATGCTTTCCCGGTTGATAAGGGACAAGCCTTTCAGCGTATAGTCCCAATCTTCCGGCAGGGACAGCATTTGCGAAAGCAGGCCCTTGGCTTTCAGGGACAGGTCTTTGTTCCGCAGGTGATGGTTGGACATCACCGTGTAGCCCCGGTTTTTCTCTACACGAAAAACTGCCATCTCGTCGTCAACTCCTTTTACTTGGAATAAAACCGCGTCGTAGGCGGTCAGCTTGCCCGGCTGGTAGGGACACTCTGCATACACGCAAAACTGATACTTCCAGCCGGGGCGGTAGAAACGGCAGTCGCCGCAATCCTCCGGCGCTCCGGCCTCGCCGCTGTCGTAGTGGTCGAAACCGGGCTTGCCTTGCATGAGATGTTCAAAGGCGCGGTCGCTGCCGGAAGTGAAATACATGGCGTCGCCTCCTTTCTGGTTTTGGGCGCAAAAAAGCGGCGTCCTTTTCTCCCTCAAGGGGATCAGAGAACGCCGCTTCTGCGGTGTCGTATTCAATTTTAATCTGATGTGCTGTCTGGGACGGAGCATTTCACGGGAAGTAGTAAGCGTGTCGAGGCTCATTCCAAAAGTAGTAATTTGCAAAGTGATTCTCCCAGAGTTCCCCCATTTGAACAGAATAAATCTTACCATGATTTCTGATTCGGATGTCTGATCCTCGTGAGGGGTTACGGCTCGCCTCAACCCGATCACTGACAAAACCAAGCGGGGTTGCATAATTACCGAACGCAGCAAGAAACTCCTGTTCAATCTCTGGCGGGACATTTACATAGTTTTTTGTGAGCATTGCTTTGGGACGAACGATCAAAATAGGGATGCCATACTTGTTCTTAAGATCCTTGGCTAAGAGAATAAAACCGCTTTTCGTTGTTTTCGGTAAAATGAAAATGTAGCAAATGGTACTCAAAAAGTGAGCACCCCAATGGCAAATAAAAAGAGCCAT
>NZ_JBBMFK010000012.1:0-115785 GCF_040096055.1 Pseudoflavonifractor intestinihominis | reverse complement strand
GTGTCGCGACTTCATTCTACCAGAGATCTGCAAACCATGTCTCTTTTTCTTTTTGCGAAACTTATTCTACCTTATCAATTAGATTCAATCCGAAATATGAGTTTAATATTGAAATTATTATTATCCCATCCTGCGAAAATATAATTTCAGGATATAGGTCAGCCTGAGCGAACTCCCAATAGAAGTAACGGTCAGCAATGTGTTTGCTGACCGTTACTCCTATTTAGAACGTTTATTTTATTTTTTGTGTCGTATAATTATCCAAATGTTTGCCGCAAGAACCGATAATAATTTTGTGCGCGTTGCTATCGTAGTAAAAATAGATTCTCAAAAACCTGTTGCTTGTAGGAACAGTTTCATTTGTTTTTATATGGGCCTGAATATCTATCTCTTTTCCATGGTAGACATCCCCATACACATCGGCCTGAGACTTGCGGTTATAGACGATGACCGGCAGCTTGACCATATTGGCCTTTTTCAGCCGTGCAGCGTCCACAAAAGAGATGATGTTGCTTTTCTTCTTGGGGGTGGCGGTCAGGTCAAACACAAAGCTGGGATTGAAGTTTTGCAGCATTTCCACGCTCAAATCCGAAGTGGCATGGTGGCTCTCGTCCACGATAACCACCGGATTCAGATAGCGGATCACCTGGATCAGCGCCGTCTCATCGGTGTCAGCCAGTAGAACCGACGGATCGTCCATCCACTTGGCAAACTCGGCCAGATAGCCGTTCTCCTGATAGGCTTTGCGGCCCTCCTTTTTGCTGGTGCGGAAGGAATCATAGCTGAGAACAAACAAAGAAAGCTGTTCCGTCACAGCGGAAGGGGTAAAGTTCTGCCCCATGAGGGCCTGCTCCTTGGAGTACACCTGTACCCGCCCGCCAAAATCCACATCCAGCCGCTGGCGATAGGGATGGTCGTGATTTTCCAGCGTCTTGCGGGTCTGGGTCAGAATGGCCTCGGAGGGCACCAGCCATACAACGGCCTTGGCCCGGCGCTGAGGCATGGCATCAAAAATGGTCCGCAGAGAACTGGCGGCAATATAGGTCTTGCCGCCGCCGGTGGGCACCTTGGCACACACATGAGGCACACCGGGAAGTACATTCACATAATTCGGCATACCGCCGAAGCCCACCAGAACATTCTTTTCGTTCCAGAGGACCTGATACGCCTTTGCCAGGTTTTGCAACTCCACCACCAGCTCCAGGTAGCGTGCAAGATCGGCAATGACTTCTTTTTGATAGGATTTCAGTTCCATTTCTTCACGCTCCTTTACAGCCGGGCAATATCTCGGGGGATTTTCTTAAAGGTGATATTGTGCTTGCGCAGTGTCTCCTGCGGGATGGCGCATAGGTCGGCATAGATGGTGTAGCCCTCGGCTTTTGTCTGGACGGTAGCTAAAAAGGCATGGTCCAGCGTAGTGACATGTTCCCGCTCATAGTAGAAGTAATAGGCGGTGTTGCGGCACAGGCCCATGAAGTAGGGCTCATCCGTGGGCTGTTCGGCGGGCAGGGGCTCTTTGGTCTCCATGTAGTAGACGTATTCCCGGATTTTCTGCGGGCCTACGTCTTCGTTGAGGTTGCCGTCCGGCAGCAGAAGCACAGGCCCCAGCTCATAGTAGCTGAAATTGCCGCCGGTGCCTTCCACGGCTTTTTTGTCCTCGCCGTAGCCGTCAATCACCCGTTTAACACGCTCGGTGGTGATGCTGTCGGCGTAGTCCATCATTTCCACAAGGATGAATTTACGGTTGCCGCCGTCGGCCTTGTTCATGTTCAGCACAGCGTGGGCGGTAGTGCCGGAACCGGCAAAGGAGTCGAGAATCAGAGTATCTTGATTACCTGCAATCGTGAGTACATATTCCAACAATCGGCGGGGCTTAGGTGTGTCAAAAGTTGCTTTCCCATTGAAAATTGCCAGCATCTCTTTTTTGGCTTCGTCCGTATGTCCTGTCTCAGAAAACGGCCAAAAATTAGTAGGAAGTTTTCCACCTACATTTTCAAGGTATGTTTTTCGGGCAATACCGCCTTTTCCGCCTTTAGTAAAAAAGAAACGAGGCCACTGACCGCGCTTGTATACCTCTTTTGCTCGTACAGCAGATTCTTCCAAAGATTTTGACAAAACGATAGCCTGAACCCCTTTGCGCACTTCAGATTCTGGAACACCGCATACAGCAGCGCGTTCCTTTGCGTCATTCAGGTCCCGTAGTTCATAATCGCACCAGCCGCGCATTGTCTCTAACATAACATCTTGTGAATATCTCCAGTGCGCTCCATTACTTGGATAAAGTAATTCTCCAGTCATAGGGTGTTGGATAGCGTAAACCATTCCTTGATGGGTTGAAGCATCTGCTGCAAAGGCATTGTCAGATCTCCATGGGGCATAATCGTTATCTGGATTCTTATATTTAGCATTCATTTCGGCTGTTCTTGGAAGTTTGTTAGGACTCCAGCCTGGCTGTTTACTGTAAACAATCAGGTGCTCCACTTCGTTCACAATCCCTTTGGAGTCGTTTCGAGTTGAATATGTCCGTTGCCATGAAATATTTGACACAAAGCAATTACTTCCAAAAATTTCGTCGCAAATCAGTTTCAGATTGGCATACTCGGTATCATCAATACTGATAAAAATAACTCCGTCATCCGCTAGCAGTCGCTGCAACAGCTTCAGGCGGGGATACATCATGCACAACCATTTATCATGCCGGGAAAGATCCTCGCCTTCTCTGCCCACCACTTCACCCAGCCATTTTTTGATCTTGGGGTCATTGACATTGTCGTTATACACCCAGCCCTCGTTGCCGGTATTGTACGGAGGATCAATGTAGATGCACTTCACCTTGCCCTCGTACCGGGGCAGCAGGGCTTTCAGTGCCTCCAGATTGTCACCGTGGATAATCATGTTTTCGCTGCCGTTGTTTTCAGCGTGCTGTCCGGCTTCGTCATAGCTGTACTGGCGCTCCAGCACCCGGTACGGTACCTCCTGGTGGTGGTTTACCACTTTATCTTTTCCAATCCATTCAAGTGTTGGCATATTGGCTCTCCATTCGATTTACAAAAGATTTAGCTGTGCCTCGGTGAATATTCCACTTTTCCTCAGCAACTTTTTCAGGCATTCTTTATATGTCTCACTTACTGCGGCACGAACTGCCTCTTTCAGGTATACGATTCCAACCATGATTTGAAGCTGCCGGTCAAGCTCCTGCAAATTAACCTCAGCATAGAACTCCGCATTTACTTGGTAGACATACACTCCGGTAAGTAAGGTTGTATTATTGATAAACGCACCGTATTCTTTCAGATATTCCTGCAAAACTGTCCATTTTCTACTCTTATCTTGTGTTTGAATTGCAGAAACGGCCTTCGATGCTTTTTGATCCGCCATGATGACTGTATGGGTTATTTCGGCAGCCTTTTTTACGTACCCTATCATCTTGGTGGCATTTTCTTGCGCTTGAAAATCTATTTTTTGATCCATATCAAACATCTTAAGAAATCTCCTATGCAATAAATATACTTATACCTGGGGAAGTAAATCGACAATATCCCCGATATTGACTCCCAACACACCGCAAATTTTCCCCAGTGTTTCTAATGTCACTTCTTCATCGCGGTTCAGTTTTGTCATGGTATTGGGAGCGATTCCCGCTGCTCGGCGTAAGTCTGCCTTGCTCATTTTCCGATCAATGAGTAATTTCCAGAGCTTATTGTAAGAGATGGCCATATGGGTACCTCCGGTCAGAGAATTCGACTATTTTATTATACCAGATATAGGGGTTTGGGACAATCGGTTTTCGCACTCCAATACGAAAATCTCCAACCAAGACCGAGGGTTCTGCAAGGCTTCCACGTATGCTTTGCCCAGCCGCCGCTGAACAAAAACAGGCACAGAAATCTGCCCGCTACCCGGGCAAATCTCTGTGCCTGTTTTACCTGTTCAGGTAGGAGCGTATCCAGCGTGCGGAAGCAGGATGGATAGCCACTGCATGGACAGGCGGGGTGTCCAGAGGGGCATAGCCCCTTTGGCTCTGGGTTTCCAATAGGGGCGAGCAGCACCCCTGTTGGCAAAGGGAGTCCAGAGGGGAACAGCGTTCCCTTTGGCGGAAGGTTTCCAAAGGAGGGCAGCGCCTTCCTTGGCACACGACTTTCCCTCGGAAAGTCTAGTGTGTTATACCTTTGCTTCCGGCTGTCGCCGGGAAGGGGTTGGCTGCGGCATCTGCAACTTGGGCAGATGGGCAGCGGGCAGACACTTCTCGGCGGCAGTAGGGCAGGCGGATTTTGTGCGATCACGGACGAAATCGGGATTTGCACAGAGGGCAAAATCCGCCTGACTGGAAAAGGAAGCAAAGGTATATCATCCCCCGTCCCGCCGCAGCGAAACGCACTAATACCACCAGGGTAGCTCCAGCCATAGGTTGTCCAACGCCTGTTCCTCGGTGCGCTTTGCCCGGCTTTCACCGAGGTGAAAATGCAGCGCCGTCCCAAGTAGGGGATGGGCTGTATCATCCGCAAAGCCAAACCGATACAGGAGATAGGTTTGCTCTCTGGCAGACAGCTTCCCAAGGGCTTGATACAGCTCGGAAAGTTCCTCCTGCTTGATGTAAATTTCCTCTGGAGAATGTGCCAGAGGATGGGAAATGGCCTCGATGCGCTGGGCCTGTTCTTCCTCGCTCCGCACATCTTCCAGACGGATGATCTGAATGCCCAGTTCGTTTTCACCATGCACCACTTTTTGCTCAAACTGGGCAAATTCCGCCCGGATCAAATCGGTCATGGCGTTGCGGATGGCAGGGGCCGCATAAGTCAGAAACTTTATGCCCCGTGCAGCGTCAAACCCCGCAGCGGCGCTCAACAGGCCGATGCTACCCTCCTGGACCAAATCTTCGCAGTCCACGCAGAGATTACTTTGGGCAAGGTTCATGCTTCGGTACAGTTCTCCGGCGGTCTTACGGAGAAACCCCGCGTTTTGCTCCACCAGCAGACTGCGGGCTTCGGTATCCCCTTTTTGAGCCAGGGCGCACAGCTGCTCATTGGTTCGGTTCTTCATCTGTATGTGACGCTGGCGGTGCTAAGGTGCTTTCCAAGAATGTCTGGATTGCCTGCCCGAACTGATTTAGAGCATCCAGATTGACGCCATCCATGCCGGACACGCTGCTTGTAACCGCCTGTGCAATCTGCTCCGGTGTGATGGATGGGCTTTGCATATCCTGGCCCTTGGTCAGCTCGGTAAACATCTTCTGGGTGACGGCTTTAGAGAGGCTTTTGGCGGCATCCAGATCGTTTCCTACCTCTTGCTTGACTTCCCGCACCGCCGCCATAAATTGGTTTTGAATGGTGGTCAAGTCGGCCTGATAGGGTGGCACTTTCAGGCGGTTTACCTCTCTAGCCGCTTGCACGGCGGCGTCGGTCCGCACAGCCCCCATCAGCATGGAGCGGAGGGTGGTCATCATCTGGTTTTGAAGCGCATATCCCTCTGCCAGTGTATCGTCCAGATATTGGCCGATCAGATAGGTCACCTCCGCAAAGCGGGGGCTTTCCAAAAGCCGATTGACCACATCCGGCTGCACCTTGCCCAGATACAGATTTTTAGCCGCCTCCACGGACAATCCCAGCTCGGAAATCTCATAGTTTTTACGGTCCGGGATCTCTGTCAGCCCCAGCAAAAAGTCGGTGGATACCTGGAAGGTCCGGGCCAGGCGGAGGACCTGCTCATGGCCCAGCTTTTCCACCTTTCCAGTCAGAAAACGGTTTAAGGTACTCTCGGTTACGCCTATTTTCACGGCCAGATCCGCCTGAGAAATCTTATGGTATTTCATCAAATCCACGATCCGGGTCCGAAGGTCTCCCGGCAGAAAAACTGGTTCCATAAACGCTCCTCCTTTCTCAATCAGCCTGTCTCCACTGTATCGGGGAGCACTGAAACGATTCAACAATTTTCTATGCTGCACCGCCCTGTGGTCTTGCATTTCTGCAAGATGGCAGGGCGGATTTTTTTATTTCCTGCATTTTCGCCTGTTTTTTAGGTCTATAGCCTTTTTCTTCGTATATTCAGGCAGACAGGCAGAAACCTACCACACTTTAAGGAGGGATAGATCCATGAAAAATAAACAGAAGCCTGAGGGAATGCCTATCTGGTTCGATGGAAAAAGCATTAACGAAGCCCTGTTTTGTGAGGAGTTCTTGCAGACACACAAGATCATCTTCACAAACGGGGCTTTTTTCACGCCAGAAGGCCGTGTCACCGATGAACTGCCTTTGCGGGGAGAAATCTTTGAGGAATTGAAGTGTTGCGCCGTCAGCAACGTCCCCCGCAAAATCAGCAACATTGTAGAGCTGATGAAGCTGGCGGCGCTGGTGGAGGATTTTCCACCGGAGCCGGATCGGATTCATCTGGCAAACGGCACCTTATTCCTGGACGGTACCTTTGAGGAAAGCAAACCTAATATTGTCCGCAACCGTTTCCCTGTGGCCTACCATCCTAACGCTCCGAAGCCCGTCCTTTGGCTGCAATTTCTGGATGGCCTGCTTCACCTGGAGGACATTCCCACCTTGCAGGAGTATATCGGCTATTGCCTGATTCCCAGCAATAAGGGCCAAAGGATGATGATTCTCAAGGGGAACGGTGGTGAAGGCAAGAGCCAGATTGGCGCTGTAATGGGGCATTTATTCGGTGTGAATATGAAGGACGGCAGTATAGGAAAGGTATCGGAGAACCGATTTGCCCGTGCGGACCTGGAGCATATCCTCCTGTGCGTGGACGACGATATGCGGATGGAGGCCCTGCGCCAGACCAACTATGTAAAATCCATTGTTACCGCCCAGGGCAAGATGGATTTGGAGCGCAAGGGCAAGCAGAGCTATCAGGGATGGATGTGCGCCCGGCTGCTGGCCTTCTCCAACGGAGATTTGCAGGCACTGTTTGACCGGAGCGACGGATTTTATCGCCGCCAGCTGGTGCTAACCACAAAGGACAAGCCTGCTAACCGTGTGGATGACCCAGATCTGGCCGAAAAGATGAAGGCCGAGGTGGAGGGCATCCTGCTCTGGGCCTTTGAGGGGTTACAGCGGCTGGCAGCCAACAACTTCAAGTTTACCGAAAGTGAGCGCACCAGAGAAAACCGGGAGGCAGTCAAACGGGACAACAACAATGTGTTCGATTTTCTGGATTCGGACGGATATATCCGGCTGAAAGCCGATGCTTCCGCCAGCTCCAAGGAGCTGTACGAGGCATATCAGATTTTCTGCACCGAAAACAGCCTGCTTTCGCTAAAACCCCGCAGCTTCAGCGATGCTCTCATCGCCAACCAGAGCCGCTACCATCTGGAATACTGCAACAATGTGACCAATGCCGCCGGTCGGCGTGTGCGTGGATTCCTGGGCATCGAGGTGCTGGTGAGAAACAATATGTCGGTGTTTTCCGGTGATTCGCTGCGTACGTGCGTACCGGAAGATGTGCCGGAGGAGTGGCGGCGCTGACCATGTACGCACGTACGCAGTGATTGACGGCTCTTCACTCTTTATACAGCAATTTGTCTATCAAACAGGAGGGGTCAAACATGGATCAGGCACAATATGGGATTATGCGGTTTGCCAAGTACAAGGGGCCGGAAATCGGGAACATTGAGGCCCGCAATGAGCGCACCAAGGAAAAATACGCCAGCAACCCCGATGTGGACGTTAGTAGAAGCAAGTACAATTTTCATCTAGTGAAGCCGGTGCAGCGATACCGCACAGAGGCAGAAAAACAGATTGTCGCCGCTGGCTGCTGCACCCGAAAAGACAGCGTTCGGGTGGTGGAGGTGCTGTTTACGGCCAGCCCGGAGTTTTTCAAAGGAAAAAAACGGGCAGAGGTTCGAGCCTACTTTGAGGAGGCCCTGCGATTCTTTGAGCAGCATCAGAATAAAGCGAATATCATATCCGCCGTGGTGCATATGGACGAGAAAACGCCCCATATGCACCTTTCTTTTGTCCCGCTGACTGCGGACGGTAGGCTGAGCGCCAAGGAAATCGTCGGCAATAAGAAAAAGCTGACCCAGTGGCAGGACAACTTCTGGTCCCACATGGTCCAAACATACCCGGAACTGGAGCGTGGCGAGAGTGCCAGTCAGACTGGGCGGGACCACATTCCACCCAGGGTGTTCAAGGAGATGACCCGATTGACCAAGCAGAAAGCCAAGCTGGAGGAACTGCTGGCCGGTATTGGAGCATTTAACGCCAAAAGCAGAGCTGCTGAGATTGCGGCACTGCTGGACAAGTATATCCCGGCGGTGGAGCAGATGCACACCACGATGAAGAAGTATCAGGTGGTGTTCACGGCCACTACCGCCGAGAACAAAAAGCTGAAACAGGAGAACGCACAGCTGGAGCAGTCTCTGGACAAGGCCACCAAAGAAAGCACATTGAAGCAGCTGGCCGACGCCAAACTGCGGCGAGACTATGCGGATGCCGTCGCTGTGCTGGATCGTATCCCCAAGGAAGTGTTAGATGTATATGCCCGTGGAGACCACGGGAGAGAGGAGCGGCCTATTGAAGAACGGTAAAAAGAAAAAGCTGAACGATTATGGTACCGGCATCCCGCAGCATGAGATGGAGGCGCTGGCCCGTGTGCTACTGCCGGAGATCGAAAAGTTTTACGCCAGCGAAGAAGGGCAGCGCCGATTTGCTCAGTGGCAGGCTGAGCAGGCCAAGAACCAAAAGACCAAGTGATTGCCTGTAAGCTGTGATCTACATTAAAAACGAAAACACAAGGAGGTCTGCAAAAGAACTGCTATGGTTCCTATCATACACCGGAATTCGACAAAAATAAATCGAAAAAGGGCGAACTTTCCTCGGCTAGAAGGAAGGTTCGCCTTTTTTTTGTTTATCGGGTCAAATTTAAGTTTTCAGTAAAAAGAAGAAATCCGAACGCATCCCCCACACGGAAGATGCAGTTCGGATTATCCTCTTTTGGTCCGAGTGGCGGGATTCGAACCCACGGCCTCTTGGACCCGAACCAAGCGCGATACCAAGCTTCGCCACACCCGGATATGAACTTCCTGCCTGCACTGCAAAGAACATGTCCTGTACAGACTGCAATTTATTATAGTGATTTTGCCGCCAAATGTCAAGGCAATTTTTCCGCTGCCAGGGAGATATTTTCCGCATAAGACAGGCGGAAAGCGAATAGGGATAATACACAGGAAAATGGACGGGCAGCGGTTGCGGTACGCCAGAGAAGGGGAGGACACAGGGCATGGAGAGCGCATATCGTCAGTGGGAAAAGCGGCGGGAGCGGCGGCAGGGTAGGCCGGCAGAACGGCGGAGCGGGAAAAAGGTGGCGCTGGCGCCCAGAGAGTGCCGGAGGCTGGTCCAGCTGGGCGTGTGCATTGCACTGTTCCTGGTGGTGTTTGTGGGCAAGGGTGTGTTCCCAGAGCAGATGCTGGCGGCCCGGGAGAAAATCGTCCAGGTGATCCAGGGCGACACGGACTTCCGGGCGGCATTTGCCAGCCTGGGGCAGTCCATCTCGGAGGGAGAGCCGGTACTGGATACCCTGGGGGCGCTGTGGATCGACGTATTTGGCGGGGAACAGGTGGAGCTACCGGACAGCGGCTGGGAGCCGCTGCCGCTCTACACGGAGACAGTGGCCAAACTCCAGGGCGGCGTGACGGTCCAGGGTATGTTGGATCTGGAGTTGGACACAGCTGCTCCTCCGGCGGAAGAAGCACCTGCGGAGGAGCAGCCAGTGGCCAGCCCAACGCCTGCGGAGGATACCGTCCAGCCCCAGCCTGACGCGGCAGAGGACGCGGTGCAGCCCACGCCGGTACCGGACGTCATCCACGTGGACTACGATGGCCCGGCGCTGCCTGCCAACGCCACAATGGACCAGTATAACCTGGGTCTGGCTGCAACCATCTCGCCTGTGGATGGAGCGGAGGGCTGGTGGGTGTCCTCGCCCTACGGCTGGCGGGAGCACCCGGTGGACGAGGAGGAGAAGTTCCACAACGGTGTGGACCTGGCGGTCAACACCGGCACTAGCATAAAAGCTTTTGCGGACGGCGTGGTGGACTATATCGGAGACAGCCCGGTCTACGGCCTGTACACCCAGATCGACCACGGAAACGGCGTCACCTCTTTTTATGCCCATTGCAGTGAACTGCTGGTGCAGCAGGGGCAGACGGTGTCAGTGGGCGACGTGATCGCCCTGTCCGGCGCCACGGGGAACGCCACCGGGCCCCACCTACACTTTGAACTGAAGAAGGAGGGAATCCTGCTCAACCCCCTCTACTATATCCCCAGCGCGTGAGGTGGGCATGCTGAGGTGGGGGAGAGCTGAGGTATCGGGCGGCTTTCTGCTGTTGGCAGCGCTGCTGTGGTATCTGGACGAGGACGGAACGCTGCTGCTGGCCGGGATAGCCTGCCTGCTCCATGAGCTGGCCCACTGTGCGGCCATCTGGGTCCTGGGTGGGAAGATCGCCGGACTCAGGCTGTCGGTCACCGGCGCGGAGCTGGTCCTCTCCGGGACCCGACCGCTGGGGCATACGGCTCAGTTCCTGGCGGCGGTATCCGGGCCTGTGGCCAACACGGCGGCGGCCCTGGCGGCGGCCCGATGGGCGGAGCGGGGCGGGGGAGAGGCACTGTGGGTCTTTGCGGGGCTGAATCTGGGCCTGGCGGGCTTCAACCTGCTGCCCATGTCCCAACTGGACGGCGGTCGGGCGGTGCGCAGCCTGGCCGGAATTTTTTTGCCCGAAGCAGCCGCGGACGGATTGGCGGCCGCGCTGTCCTGGATTACTAGGGTGGGGATCCTGGCGCTGGGCGGTCTGCTGTTCTGGCGGAATCAGGCCAATTTCACCATGCTGCTCACCGCCCTCTGGCTGGTGTATGCCAACAGCCGGAGCCGGGGCGGCCTGCGCACGGCAAGACGGCGGGACAGGACGGGAAGAAAACGGTGACAAACAGGGGAGAGCCTGATATAATCCTTGTAGAAGCAAACAGAAGCGAGGATGAGTCATGGACCTCTGTAATGTAAACGACATCAAGGCCCTGCTGGGACGGCATGGATTCCGTTTTTCCAAGAGCATGGGGCAGAACTTTCTGATCGAGGACCGGGTTCCCCGGGACATCGCGGCGGCCTCCGGCGCCGATAAAGACTGCGGCGTACTGGAGATCGGCCCGGGCATCGGACCCCTGACCGTCCGGCTGGCGGAGCGGGCCGGACGGGTGGTTTCAGTGGAGCTGGACAAGGCGCTGCTTCCGGTGTTGGCCGAGACGCTGGCCGGGCGGGATAACGTGGAGATCGTGCCGGGAGACATCATGAAGCTGGACATCGCCGCCCTTGTGGCGGAGAAGATGGGCGGCCTGAAGCCTCTGGCCTGCGCCAATCTGCCCTACAATATCACTACGCCGGTGCTGACCGCCCTCATTGAGGCGGGCTGTTTCCAGGCCATCACGGTGATGATCCAGCGGGAGGTGGCCCTGCGGATCTGTGCCGCGCCGGGCAGCGGGGACTACGGCGCTTTCTCGGTCTACTGCCAGTACCACACCGCGCCGGAGCTGCTCTTCGACGTGCCGCCCGACTGCTTTATCCCCGCGCCCAAGGTCACCTCGTCGGTGATCCGGCTGGTGCCCCGGCCCGCGCCGGAGGAGGTGAAGGACGAGAAGCAGTTCTTCCGGCTGGTGCGGGCGGCCTTTGCCCAGCGGCGCAAGACCCTGCTCAACGCCCTGTCCTCCGCCTACGGGAATCAGCTGAGCAAGGATGAGCTGCGGGACGCCATCGCCGCCTGCGGCCTGCCCGCCGACGTGCGGGGCGAACGGCTGGGGATCTCGGAGTTTGCAGCGTTGGCCGACGGGCTGGCGCAGCGGATGGCGGGAAGAGATTAAAAAAATGGCTCCTCTCACATGAGAGGAGCCATTTTTTTGCGGAAAATCGGGTTTACTCGATGTCGATGGGGTCCACCTCGATGGGGTGGAGTTTGCGCAGCTCCTTGGCGACCCGGCCCAGCTTGAACAGGCCCCACAGGTCGGAGATGCCGGTGTAGATCAGCACGGCGCCGATGACCATGAAGATGACGTCCGCCAGGAACAGGGGACGGCAGAGGATGAGCACGCCGAAGGCGGCGGACACCAGGGAGAGGATCAGCACCACCCACCAGTGGGAATAGTTCATCCGGTTCAGGTCAATGGCCCGCTTCAGGTTGAGCAGGGCGTCGATGACGATATAGATGCCCAGCACCACGGGGAGGATGGAGAGCACGATGTCGGGCCGGATGAGGAACACCAGGCCAACGCCGGCGGCCACAATGCCCAGGAACAGCTCCAGACGGAAGGAGCCCTGGCGGCTGTCATGGACGAAGAAGCTGATGATGGTGATGACACCGTAGACCAGGAGGACCAGGCCGAACGCGAAGCACACCAGGCTGCCGGTGATGTCAGGCCAGATCAGGAGAACCAGACCCAGGACAATATAGAGGATAGCGGCCAGGAAGTAGCTGATTTTCATGTTTTTCAGGTATTCCCGCATGAGAGATCCCTGCCTTTCTGTATCTTGGCACTAGTATATCCCGTCTGTGGGAAAATGTCACGGGACAAAACAGTGGGCGTGTGTGGGAGCGCCGTTACGCCTCCGGCTGCCAGTTCTTGCACACGTCGATCCAGCCGGCGCTGTGGGCATACTCCGACAGCTCGTCACAGGTGAGCTGGATGGCGGAGTTGGAGGAGCCGGCGGCGGGGTAGACCGTGTCGAAGCGGCGGAGGGATACGTCCAGATAGGTGGTGACGGCGGGATTGTCGATGCCGAAGGGACACACGCCGCCCACCGCGTGGCCGGTGAACGCCAACACCTCATCAGCTGTCAGCATTTTGGCTTTACAGTGGAACATGGCCTTGAACTTGGTGTTGTCGATCTTGGCGTCCCCGGCGCAGACGATGAGGACGCAGCCGCCCTCGACAGAGAAGGACAGGGTCTTGGCGATGCGGGCGGGGATCACGCCCACCGCCTGGGCGGCCAGCTCCACCGTGGCGCTGGAGACGGGAAATTCCAGAATATCCTGCTCCCGGCCCAGGGCGCGGAAGTAGGTGCGTACTGCTTCAATTGACATGGGGCGCCTCCTTTTTCTGATTGGTCCGGGCCAGGAACTTTTCGTTGGAGATGATGCAGCGCTGGTGGGTACCGCTGCCGATGGGGCCGGCCTCGTCCCACGCGGAAACTGTAAAGGAAATACGCCTGCCGTCAACGGCGGTGACCCTGGCCTCTGCCCGTACCTTCATGCCCACAGGTGTGGCGGCGTCGTGGGTGATGTCCAGACGGGTGCCCACGGTGCCCTGGCCCTCCTCCAGGCCGGTGGCCACCGCATCCATGGCGGCGGCCTCCATCAGGGCGGCCATCATGGGAGTGGCGAACACGGGGAGAGCCCCGCTGCCCACCGCCAGCGCGGTGTTCCGGTCAGTGACAACGGTCTCCGCCCGGCCTGTCATACCGATTTCAATTGACATGGAAACTTCATCCTCTCGGAAAAACTGCGGCTCTCGCTGTGCCGGCAGAAAGCCGCGCCAACAGACAGTATTTTACACCGGTATGGACGGCCGCGCAAGCGGCAGATGAAAACGGAAAATGGCCGCCCGAAGGCGGCCATTTTCCATTCCCGGCAGGGACGAATATCTGCTTAAAAGAGACCCCAGAAGCTGCCGGTGGTGGTTTTGAGCCGGATCCACTCGCTGTCGTACAGGTCCAGGATGTTCTGAGGCAGGCCGGCGTAGCTCTCGCACTTGGCCATGATGTCGGCGTCAGGGTAAGCGTAGGGGTCGTCGGCGATCTCCGGGTCCAGCGCTTCGCGGACGGAGAGCAGGGGAGAGGAGTACCAGATGGCCTCGCAGTTCTTCAGTCCGGCCTGGGTGGAGCACATATAGTTGATGAAAGCCTCGGCGTTGGCCTTGTTGGGGGCGTCCTTCAGGATACACATGGCGTCCACGTAGATGTTGGTGCCCTCCTCGGGAATATAGAAGCCCAGGTCCGGGTTGTTCTCGTACATGGTGAGGTAGTCGCCGTAGTAGTAGGTGCCCACGTAGGCGTTGGCGCCCTCCAGCTTCTGAAAGATATCGTCCATCACGTAGGCCTGGACGATGGGCCACTGGTCCACCAGCAGATCCACGGCCTCACGGATCTGGGACTCGTCGGTGGTGTTGTAGGAGTAGCCCAGACGCTTGAGGGCGATGCCGATGGCGTCCCGGGAGTTGTCGATCATGAGGATGTCGCCCGCGTACTTCTCGTTCCACAGCAGGTCCCAGCTGCCCAGGTCCTCCTCGTCCACGGCCTTGGTGTTGTAGATGACCCCCATCAGGCCCCACATGTAGGGGACGGAGTAGAGGTTCTCCGGGTCATAGGCGGGATTCTTCAGCGCCGGGTCGATGTCGGCAAAGTTGGGGATGTTGTCGAAGTCAAGGGGGGCCAGCAGGTCCTCGGAGATCAGCCGGGCGATCATGTAGTCGGAGGGGATGACCACATCGTAGTTGGCCCCGCCGCCGGCGATCTTGGAGTACATGGTTTCGTTGCTGTCGTACATCTGGTAGTTGACCTTAATGCCGGTGGCGGCCTCAAAGTCGTCCAGTACGGACTCGTCGATATACTCGCCCCAGTTATATACGTTGACCACGTTGGAGCCGGTGTCGCCGCCTACATCGTCCCGGCTGCGGACGCATCCGGTGAGCAGCCCGGCGGTGAGGGACAGAACCAGGGCCATGACAAGCAGTTTTTTCACTTTGGTTCCCAATCTCCTTTCACGCGGCGCGGGGGTTCAGCGCTCTCCGGGCTCGCGGCCCACGTTTTCCGCTGTAATATCCATGATGCTCTCGGGGGCCGCGGGCGGAGCGCCCAGCACCTTCCGCCGCCTGGCCTCCTTGGCGTCCTGGCGGACCTGGCGCAGGTTGATGACAATGAGCAGCACCAGCACCGCCACGAACATCAGGGTGGACAGGGCGTTGATCTCCGGGCTCACCCGGCGGCGCACCATGGAGTACACCACCATGGACAGGGTGGACTCCTGGCTGCCGGCGGTGAAGTAGCTGATGACAAAGTCGTCGATGCTCATGGTGAAGGCGATGAGGGCGCCGTTGACCACGCCGGGCATCATCTCGGGCAGCACCACCTTGCGGAAGGCGTACAGGCTGGTGGCGCCCAGGTCCTGGGCGGCCTCGGCGATGTTGGGGTCCAGCTGCCGCAGCTTGGGCATCACCGACAGGATGACGTAGGGAATGTCAAAGGTGATGTGGGCGATGAGCAGGGTGCCGAAGCCCAGGTTGAAGCCCAGGTCGAACCACAGGTTGGCGTTGATGACCCAGTCCAGATTGTTGAGCCAGCCGGACAGGGAGGCCAGGGCCTGGCCCGCGAAGACAAAGAGCAGCATCATGGACACGCCGGTGATAATGTCGGCGTTGGTCAGGGGGATGTTGTTGATGCCCAGGAAGATGCCCCGGGGCCGCCGCTTCATGTTGTAGAAGCCGATGGCCGCGGCGGTGCCCACCACGGTGGCGATGAGGGTGGCCAGGAAGGAGACCAGCAGGGTAGTCCGCAGGGCGCTGAGCACCGTGTCGTTCTGGAAGAGCTGGACGTACCAGTCCAGGGTGAAGCCGCCCCACACTGCGTTGCTCTTGGAGTCGTTGAAGGAGAACACGATGAGCACGAAGATGGGGGCGTACAGGAAGAGAAAGACCAGCAGGATAAAGAGGCGGGAGAGGGGGCCATTCTTTTTCACAGCAGCACCGCCTCCCCTTCACCTTCGCCGAAGCGGTTCATGACACCCATGCAAATCAGCACGATCACCATCATTACCAGGGAGATGGCGCTGCCCAGATGGGGATTGTAGGCCGAACCCAGGAACTGCACCTCGATCAGGTCGCCCAGCAGCAGGGTCTTGCCACCGCCCAGCAGCCGGGAGATAACAAAGGTGGACACCGAGGGAATGAACACCATGGTGATGCCGGAGAGCACGCCGGGCAGGGACAGGGGGAAGGTGATCCGGCGGAACACGGTCAGGCTGTCGGCGCCCAGGTCCTGAGCGGCCTCGATGACCCTGGGGTCGATCTTCTCGATGACCGAGAAGATGGGCAGCACCATGAAGGGCAGGAAGTTGTACACCATGCCCAGCACTACCGCGCCGGAGGTGTTGATGATGTCCAGCCTGGGCAGGCCGATGGCGGAGAGCAGGTTGTTGAAGAAGCCGTTGCGCTCCAGCAGGAACACCCAGGAGTAGGTCCGCAGGAGGAAGTTCATCCACATGGGCAGCATGATGAGCAGCATGGCCATGCCCCGCAGGCGGCCCCGCTCCCGGGCCAGGAAGTAGGCCAGGGGGTACCCGATGAGAATGCACACGATGGTGGCCACAAAGGCCAGCAGGAAGGACCGGCCGAACACGCCGGCATACTGTCCCAGAGTGGTGAAGTGGTCCAGGGTGGCGCTCCAGTCCCGGTTGGTGAAGGCGTATACCACCACAACAACCAGGGGGGCCACCACAAAAATGGCCATCCAGACCACATAGGGGATGGCGATACCCTTACTCTTCATCGCCGCCCTCCGGAGTGTCCTCGTTGAGCTCGTCGTACTCCTCGCTGTAGGAGCTGTAGTCGCCGAACATGCCGGAGTACCGGCTCTTCTTCATGACATGGAAGCCGTCGGGGTCGATCTTCACGCCGATGCGGGAGCCGACAGGGGAGAAGTCGGTGGTCTGGATCAGCCACTTGAAGCCTCGGAAGTCCACGATGATGTCGTAGTGCATGCCCTTGAAGGTGACCTCGGTGACGGTGCCGGTGAGCTGGCCCTGCTCCACGGGGACGATGTCGATGTCCTCCGGCCGGATGACCACGTCCACCGGTTCATTGGGGGCGAAGCCGCTGTCCAGGCAGGGGAACTTCTTGCCGTACATGCCCACAACCTTGTCCTCGTGCATGATGCCGTCGATGATGTTGCTCTCGCCGATAAAGTCGGCCACAAAGGCGTTCTTGGGCTCGTTGTAGATGTCCTCAGGGGTGCCGATCTGCTGGATGTTGCCCTTGTCCATGACCACAACCGTGTCCGACATGGTGAGGGCCTCTTCCTGGTCGTGGGTCACGTAGATAAAGGTGATGCCCACCTGCTGCTGGATCCGCTTGAGCTCGATCTGCATGTCCTTGCGCAGCTTCAGGTCCAGGGCGCCCAGGGGCTCGTCCAGCAGCAGCACCTGGGGTCGGTTGACGATGGCGCGGGCGATGGCCACTCGCTGCTGCTGGCCGCCGGACAGGGAGTTGACCGACCGCTTGCCGTATCCGGCCAGGTTCACCAGGGCCAGGGCCTCCTCCACCCGGGTGCGGATCTCCGGCTCGGGCACCTTGGCAATGCGCAGGCCGAAGGCCACGTTCTCAAAGATGTTCATGTGGGTGAACAGGGCGTACTTCTGAAAGACCGTATTGACCTTCCGCTTGTGAGGCGGAACGTCGTTGATCCGCACGCCGTCGAAGAACACGTCCCCCGAGGTGGGCTTCTGGAACCCGCCGATGATCCGCAGGGTAGTGGTCTTGCCGCAGCCGGAGGGCCCCAGCAGCGTGAGGAATTCCTTGTCGTTGATATAAAGGTTAAGGTGGTCCAGGATAATATCGTCGTCATACTTCATGACGCAGTCTGACAGACGAATCAACTCTTTGGCCATGTATCCTCCCCCATTTCTCTCTAAAATTACAGCAGACAGGAAAAAAGACGCACCCCACATGGTTGAATCGGGCACGTCCCTACAGACGTGATAATCATATATTTTCCCCATGGGAAAGTCAATAAAAAACCGCAAAATTTTACGGGATTTTTCCATGGAAAATGGAAAGAAAGCGCGTCTGAGGGAAAAAAGCGGAGAAGAACCCCGCTTAATCCCGCCAGACGCGCGGAAAAGCAGTATAATCAGGAAAAAGAGGAAATCAGTGCTCACAGTCCGGGGAAGTACTCGTCCACAAAATCCACGTGCTCCACCGTGAAGGTCCTGCCCTTCAGGTTGTTGAGGATTCCCGCGTCGGTGGGGAAGGAGAAGGTGAGCTTATAGGAGTAGAGGGCCTGGCCATTGGTGCGGCCGAAGCGGCGGTTGTCCCGCTCCCGACCGTACTTGCCGTCGCCCAGCAGGGGGTGCCCGGCGTCAGCGAACTGGGCGCGGATCTGGTGGGTGCGGCCGGTGAGCAGCTCGCACTCCACCAGGGAAAGTCCGTTGCCCACCTTCAGGGTCTTGTACACAGTGAGGGCAGTCCTGCCGTCGGGCACCGGGCGGTGGTACACCGTCACCTGCTTCTTGACCTCGTCCTTTACCAGAAAGCCCTCCAGCCTGCCCTCCGGCGGGGTCATCTTACCCAAGATCACTGCCAGATAGAATTTGTCGATCTCCCGATCCTTGATCTTCTGGTTCATGATCCGCAGGGTCTCGGCGTTCTTGGCCGCGATGACGATGCCGCCGGTGTTGCGGTCGATCCGGTTGCACAGGGCGGGTGCAAAGGAGTTCTCCTTGTAGGGGCTCCACTCCTTCTTCTGGTAGAGGTAGGCCTGGATGTGGGTGATGAGGGTGTTGACCCGCTCCGTCTCGTCGGGGTGGACCACGATGCCGGGCTGCTTGTCCACCAGCAGCAGGTTCTCATCCTCGTATACAATGTTCAGCCGGGGCTTGAACACGGAGAGAAAGGCGTTTTCCAAAGTGGGGGTATCAAAAAACTCGTCGTTGATGTATAATTGGAGCAGGTCCCCCTCCTGGAGGCGGTAGTCCCGGGCGGAGCCCTTGCCGTTGACCTTGACCCGCTTGAGGCGGATGTACTTCTGGGCCAGGGGCGCGGGGAGGAGGGGGAGGGTCTTGCCCAGCCAGCGGTCCAGCCGCTGCCCCGCGTCATTCTTTTTTATGGTAAATTCCTTCATAAATCATCTTCTCCGGTGAGGCCGGCCGAAAACACGGCCTGATTTTCTATCTGTAAAGGGCGAAAAACGGGGGAATCAGATTGCCTTTACAGCTGCTCGGGTTATTCTATCACATTTTAAGAAAAATTTGAAGAAAGTATTTGACAATAGCCGAGGTTTTTATTATAATACCATCTGTGTCATTGTGCGAGGTGTACCATGCGTTTAAATCTGCGTAAGATTATCCCGGCGCCCGGCGCAAGCATTCCGTTCGACTTCCAGATGGACCTGTCCGATCTGGAGTGGAACGGGGAGCGGCCCGCGGCACATCCCATTCATGTCAGCGGTACCGTCCGGAATATGGCCGGCGCCCTTCTTCTGGAGGGAGAGGCGGACACGGTTCTGGAGCTGCGGTGCGACCGCTGCCTGAAGCCCTTTTCCCGCGAGACCCGGATTCCTCTGGAAGCTCTTCTGGCCACTGAGCTGGCGGACGAGGAGAATGAGGATGACATCGTCCTGCTGGACGGGGACGAGGTGGATGTGGGCGAGATTGCGCGGACGGCATTCATTCTCGCCATGGATACCAAGCATCTCTGCTCAGAGGATTGCAAAGGCCTTTGCGCCAAATGCGGCGCGAACCTCAACAACGGCCCCTGCGGGTGCAAGCCCGAGGTTGACCCGCGTCTGGCCAAGCTGGCTCAGTTACTGGACCAGCCTGAGTAAGTAATTCATGCCCGCCCGGGCATAGCCTAAGGAGGTGTCACCATGGCGGTTCCTAAGAGTAAAGTATCCAAGCAGCGTCGGAATAAGCGTCGCAGCTCCGTTTGGAAGCTGGAGACCCCCAATACCACGACCTGCCCCAAGTGCGGCGCGTTTCGTCTGCCTCACCGGATGTGCAAGTCCTGCCTGACCTACAATGGTCATGAGATGGGCAAGGCTCAGGCCGAGGCTGCGAAGTAAAACCGAACAGCAAGAAAAAGAAGAGGGGGGAACCCCTCTTTCTTTTTGCGTGGAAATCGGGTAAAATAAGAACAGTATGTCTCCGAACCGTTGGAGGCGGAATACACACAGGAAGAGAGCAACGACCATGAGCCTTACCGTAATTCGCTCCGTGGACGCGGGCAGCCCGGCCTGGGACGCGGGCATCCATCCCGGGGAGACCCTGACCAAGGTCAACGGCCATCCCATTGTGGATGTGATGGACTACAAATACTATACCTATGACGCCCGCCTGGAGCTCACCCTCACCGAGGCAGGCGGCAATACCCGCACTGTGCGGGTCCGCAAAGAGGAGGGGGAGGACCTGGGCCTCAACTTTGAGACCTACCTGATGGACAGGGCCCGATCCTGCGCCAACAACTGCATTTTCTGCTTTGTGGACCAGATGCCGCCGGGGATGCGGGAGACCCTCTATTTCAAGGACGATGACGCCCGGCTCTCCTTCCTGATGGGCAACTACATTACCCTGACCAACCTGTCGGAGCGGGAGCAGCAGCGGATCATGGATCTGCACATCTCGCCCATCAACGTCTCGGTCCACGCCACCGACCCGGCCCTGCGTACCGAGATGCTGAAAAACCGGAACGCGGGGAAGTGCCTGGAACAGATGAAGCGGTTTGCCCAGGCGGGCATCACCATGAACTGCCAGATTGTCTCCTGTCCCGGCGTCAACGACGGCCCGGCCCTGGAGCGCACCCTCGCCGACCTGGCCGGGCTCTATCCCCAGGTGAACAGCGTCTCAGTGGTGCCTGTGGGACTGACCAAATTCCGGGAGGGCCTGTGCCATCTGGACGGCTACACGGCGGAGACCGCCGGGGCGGTGCTGGACCAGGTGGAGGCCTTTGCCAAGCGGTGCATGGACAAGCTGGGCACGTCCCTGGTCTGGTGCTCCGATGAGTTTTACCTGAAGGCGGGCAGACCGCTGCCCGAGGACGAGTACTATGAGGAGTATACCCAGCTGGAGAACGGCGTGGGCATGCTCCGCCTGCTGGAAGTGGAGTTCCAGGGCGCCATGTTTGCTCTGGAGGGGGATGAGACTCCGCCGCCCTTTTCCGTTGCCACCGGCGTGTCTGCTGCGCCCCACATCGCCGCCCTGCTGGAGAAGCTCCAGGCCCGCTGTCCCGGTGTGCGGGGCGTAGTCTACCCGGTGGTGAACCGCTTCTTCGGCGAGACCATCAACGTGGCCGGACTGGTCACCGGCCGGGACCTGATGGACCAGCTGAAGGGAAAGGACCTGGGAGAGCGGCTGCTCATCCCGGCCAACATGCTCCGCTCCGGCGAGCAGGTGTTCCTGGACGACGTGACGGTGGCCCAGGCCGAAGAGACCCTGGGCGTGCCCATCGTCCCGGTGGAGCAGGACGGCGGCGTCCTGCTGGACGCCATGCTGGGGCTGGACAGCCCCGAACCCCAGCCCGGCCCTCCGCTGGGCGGCGGCGAGGAGTTTTACTGCTATAACCCCGGCGCCGGAAGATAAACCGATTGATTGACAGGGAAGATGACTTTACAGTTGTTCTCCCTGAGAGAGGTGTGATATTTGATGAAGCCCCTGGTAGCAATTGTGGGCCGGCCCAACGTGGGCAAGTCCATGCTCTTCAACCGACTGGTAGGTCAGCGGCTGTCCATTGTGGAGGACACCCCGGGCGTCACCAGAGACCGGATCTATGCCGAGTGCGAGTGGCGGAACCGGAAGTTCGACATTGTGGACACCGGCGGTATTGAGCCAAACACCGACAGCGAGATCCTCAGCTTCATGCGGGAGCAGGCGGAGATCGCCATCCGCAACGCCGACGTGACCGTCTTTGTCTGCGACATCAAGAGCGGTCTCACCGCCTCGGACCAGGAGGTGGCCAACATGCTGCTCCGGTCCGGCAAGCCTGTGGTGCTGGCGGTCAATAAGATGGACCAGGTGGGTATGACCAACCCGGACATCTATGAGTTCTACAATCTGGGCCTGGGCGACCCCATCGCGGTCTCCGCCGTCCACGGCCACGGCACCGGCGACCTGCTGGACGCCTGCTTCCAGTACTTCCCCCCGGAGGACCAGGTGGAGGAGCAGGACGATGTGATCAAGGTGGCTGTCATCGGCAAGCCCAACGTGGGCAAGTCCTCCCTCATCAACCGGATCCTGGGGGAGGAGCGGGTGATCGTCTCCAACATGGCGGGCACCACCCGTGACGCCATCGACAGCTATTATGAGAACGACAAGGGCAAGTATATCCTCATCGACACGGCGGGCATGCGGAAGAAGTCCAAGGTGGACGACCGGATCGAGAAGTTCTCGGTGCTCCGGGCCACCATGGCCATTGAGCGGTGCGACGTGTGCCTGATCATGATCGACGCCCAGGAGGGCGTTACCGAGCAGGACACCAAGGTGGCCGGCCTGGCCCACGAGGCGGGCAAGGCCTGCATCATCGTGGTCAACAAGTGGGACGCCATCGAAAAGGACGACAAGACCATGGACAAGATGCGGCAGGATGTCCGCCGGGATCTGGCCTACATGACCTACGCGCCCATCCTGTTTATCTCGGCCAAGACCGGCCAGCGGGTGGAGCGGCTCTTTGAGCTCATCAACTATGTCAACGACCAGGCCGCCATGCGCATCACCACCGGCATGCTGAACACCGTCCTGGCCGACGCCACCGCCCGGGTCCAGCCGCCCACGGACAAGGGCCGCCGGCTGAAGATCTACTACATGACCCAGGTGGGCATCAAGCCGCCCCACTTTGTGGTCTTCTGCAACGACGCTCAGCTGTTCCATTTCTCCTATCAGCGCTATATCGAGAACCAGATTCGGAATACCTTCGGCCTGGAGGGCACCCCCGTGGTGCTGACTGTGCGGCAGAAGGGCGATAAGGAGGACTGACGAGATGAGTGTGGAGCTTCTCACGGAGATGGGCCCCGGTTTTGTGCTCCCGGCCCTGGTGGTTGCGGTGATCGCCTATTTCTGCGGCTGTTTCAACGGCGCGGTCATCGTCTCCAAGTATATCCTGCGGGATGACGTCCGCAAGCACGGCAGCGGAAATGCAGGCCTGACCAACTTCTACCGCACCTTCGGCGGACCGCTGACCCTGGTGGTCATCCTCACCGATGTGCTGAAGGCCATTGTGGCCGTGTGGGTTGGCATCCTGGCCGCCAAGTATTTTGTGGCCGACGACGCGCTGATCATCGCCCTGGGCAAATACTGGGCAGGCACCTTCTGCCTGCTGGGCCACATGTTCCCCTGCATGTTCCAGTTCAAGGGCGGCAAGGGCATCCTCTCCGGCGGCACCATCGCCATCATGATGGACTGGCGGGTGGCGCTGGTGGTGTGGGGCGGCTTCCTGGTGCTGGCCATCATCACCAAGTGGGTGTCCCTGGGCTCCTGCTGGGCGGGCCTGTCCTTTCCCTTTGTGAGCTGGTTTGTCTATCAGGACCTGATCATCCTGGTGCTGGCCATCGTCTGCGGCGGCCTGATCCTCTGGAAGCACCGGGGGAATATCAAGCGCATTCTCAAGGGCGAGGAGTCCAAGTTCAGCTTCCACCATAAAAAATCCTGACGGCGGAAACAATACGCCTGAAAGCGCCCGCCCCATGGGAGCGGCGGGACGCCCATCAAGGAGGTCATTGACATGAAAATTGCGGTTCTTGGTTCTGGCGGCTGGGGTACGGCCCTGGCTATGGTCCTGCTGGAGAACGGCCACGACGTCACCCTCTGGTCCTACAATCCTGCTGAGTCCAAGGTGCTGCAGGAGACGGGGGAGAACCCCATGCTCAAGGGGGTTCCCCTGCCTGCGGAGCTGAAGTTCACCGCCGATATGGCCTGCGTGGCGGGCTGCGGCGCGGTGGTACTGGCCACGCCCTCCTTTGCTGTCCGCGAGACGGCCCGGAAGCTGGCCGGCCTGCTTACCCCCGGGACCATCCTGATCTCTGTGTCCAAGGGCATCGAGAAGGACACCTCTCTGACCCTGACCCAGGTCATCGAGTCCGAGGTGGGGGAGGACTTCAAGATCGTGGCTCTGTCCGGCCCCTCCCACGCGGAGGAGGTGGGGCGGCACGTGCCTACCACCGTGGTGGCGGCCTCCCGGGACCAGGCGGCGGCCGAGCTGGTCCAGGATCTGTTCATGAACCCCCGCTTCCGGGTGTACGCCTCCGACGACGTGGTGGGCGTGGAGCTGGCTGCGGCGCTGAAGAACGTCATCGCCCTCTCCGCCGGCGTGTGCGACGGCATGGGCTTCGGCGACAACACCAAGGCGGCCCTGATGACCCGGGGCCTGTCCGAGATCGCCCGGCTGGGCGAGGCGCTGGGGGGACGGAAGGAGACCTTTGCCGGTCTGGCCGGCGTGGGCGACCTGATCGTCACCTGCACCTCCATGCACTCCCGCAACCGCCGCTGCGGCATCCTCATCGGCAAGGGCACTCCGGTGCCCGAGGCGGTGAAGGAGATCGGCGCTGTGGTGGAGGGCTACTACGCTGCCGCCACGGCCAAGGCCCTGGCGGACAAGACCGGCGTGGAGATGCCCATCACCGAGGCCGCCTATCAGGTGCTCTACCACGGGAAAGACCCCAGGGTGGTCATCACCGAGCTGATGACCAGGGCCAAGAAGCATGAGATCGAGGAGAGCTGGGTGTAAAGCTTTTCCGCCTTGCAGAAAAAGCGGCGTGGCCGATACTCCGGCCACGCCGCTTTCCTGTCTATTGCGATTGCTCCGGCTGGCTGCGGCCCGTGGCGATCAGGGCCAGATTGTCGCCGAGGGCGGTAAAAAATGCGGCGGTCAGCGCCAGATCCTGGTCAGGCAGGGCCCGGGACAGCTGGACGGACACCAAAGAGGCCAGAACAGGCAGCAGCTCGCCGGAAGACCCCTGTTGCTTTGACAAGGCGGCGCCTCCTCTCATGTATCATTCTACGCCGCAGCGAGAAAAAGGGGACCGGAACACAGCCGGGTATCTGCGAACAGCCGCGGATACCCGGCTTTTTGCTGACAAGGAAAAATGCTTGTCGGCATTCTTTTCCGGCCCGTCCCGGATTTGACCTTTTTTGAAGGGCCGGGCCGGTATAATAAGGTCTGCTGAGCAATGGCGGAGGGGGGAGGACATGACGGTCGTATACATAGACTCCCTGTTTCTCCTCAACTTTGTGGTCAACTACCTGCTGCTGCTGGCCGCTGCCCGGCTGTCCGGCGCGGTCATCCGCCGTCCGGCTCTGGCCGCCGGAGCAGCTCTGGGCGGGGGATATGCCGCTGCGGTCTTTCTGCCCGGTATGGGGTTCCTGCTTCACCCGCTGTGCAAGCTTGGAGCTGCGGTGCTCATGCTGCTGTGTGCCTTTGGAAGCAGCAGGCGGCTGCTGCGGACGGGGTTGATTTTCTTCGCGGTGGCGGCGGCCTTCGGCGGCGGAATTTTCGCCATTGAGCTGCTGGGGGGCAGGGGACTGAGCCTGAAAAACGGCATCTTCTACTCCGCCATGGATTTAAAACTGATCCTTCTTTCAGCAGCCGGGTGCTACGTGGTCATTAGCCTGGTGCTGCGCCGGACCGGGGGGCACAGCGCAGCCCGGCGGGAGCTGCGGCCCGCGGTGGTGACGCTGGGGGAGAAAAAAGCCGTGCTGACCGCCCTGGTGGATACGGGCAACACCCTCACCGATCCGGCCACCAACCGGCCCGTCATGGTGGCGGAGGGAGAGAAGCTGTCCGGCCTCTTTCCAGCGGATGCAGTTCCCGACCCGGCGGCCCTGGCCGATCCGGTGTCGGCTCTGGAGCATATGGCGGACGGTCCGCTGCGGAGCCGCTGCCGTCTGCTGCCCTACCAGGCGGTGGGGGTGGCGTGCGGTATGCTGCTGGCGGTCCGGATGGACCGGGTCCAGGTGGGGACAGAGGACTACGGGGGCATTCTGGTGGCGCTGTCACCCAACCGGCTGTCGGACGGCGGGGGATACAGCGCCCTGATCGGGGCCTGACGGGAAACAGAGAGGGAGGATGGAGTATGCGAGGATGGAAGCTGCGCTGGTATGTCCGGGTCCAGCGCATCCTGGCCCGGCTTGGGATAAAGCTGCCGGGAAAGATCATGTACATCGGCGGAAGCGATACCCTGCCGCCGCCCCTCTCCAAGGGGGAGGAGGCGGAGCTGATCGCACGGCTGGACAGGGGAGAGGAGACGGTCAAGTCCCAACTCATTGAGCGGAACCTGCGCCTGGTGGTGTACATCGCCCGCCGGTTCGAGAACACCGGCGTGGGCATTGAGGATCTGATCTCCATCGGCACCATCGGACTCATCAAGGCCATCAACACCTACAAGCCTGCCAAGAACATCAAGCTGGCCACCTACGCCTCCCGGTGCATTGAGAATGAGATTCTGATGCACCTGCGCAAAACATCCGGCCTGAGAAGCGAGGTATCCTTTGACGAGCCGCTGAACACCGACTGGGACGGCAACGAGCTGCTGCTCTCCGACATCCTGGGCACGGAGAACGACGTGGTGATGAAGCCCATTGAGGACGACGTGGACCGCCAGCTGTTATTGGAGGCCATGGAGAAGCTGGACGGCCGGGAGAAGCAGATCATCACCATGCGCTTCGGTCTGGACGGCAGGCCGGAGCGCACCCAGAAGGAGGTGGCCGACCTGCTGGGCATCTCCCAGTCCTATATCTCAAGGCTGGAGAAGCGAATCATCTCCCGGCTGAAGAAGGAGATCCTGAAGATGCTGTAACAGCCCGGGTCCCTGCGTTTACCGCAGGGACCCGGGCTGTGTTGTAAGCGCGCTTAGCAGGAGCCGGAGTAAAAGTCGCACCAGGGGCGCAGGGTACAGTTGGCGCACTCAGGCCCACGGGCCATGCAGACCGCCCGGCCGTGGAGCACCAGCCGGTGGCAGAAGTCGTTGGACTCCTCCGGTGGGAGGATTTTCCGCAGCTGAGCCTCTACCTTGGCCGGGTCCTTGGTGCCGTCGGTCAGACCCAGACGGCCGGACAGGCGGATGCAGTGGGTGTCCGCCACCACCACGCCGGGCTTGTGGTACACATCGCCCAGGATCAGGTTGGCGGTCTTGCGGCCCACGCCGGGCAGGCGGAGCAGATCCTCCATGGTGTCGGGCACCACGCCGCCATACTCGTCCAGCAGCATCCGGGAGGCGGCCACAATGTCCCGGGCCTTGGCCCGGAAGAAGCCGGTGGAGTGGATCAGCTCCTCCACCTCGCTGATGTCGGCGTTGGCCAGGGCCTCCAGGGTGGGGAAACGGCCGTAGAGCCCGGGGGTGACCTTGTTGACCCGCTCATCGGTGCACTGGGCGGCCAGCCGGGTGGCAAAGAGAAGCTCGTGGGGCTTCTGGTAATCCAGGGAGCAGATGGCCTCAGGGTAGAGCTTTTTCAGCTCCTCCACAATGGCCAGGACATCCTGTTCAGACTTCATCGCTTTATCACCTCAAAGACATTTTGGCTTGATTTGTACGCCAGAAAAAGAAGATTGTAATTACAGCATCGATTCGGTATAATATCCCATATGGGATTTGGACAGATGTCCCCTGCGGGGTGCCGCGGACGGCGTCTGGCCGCCCTCTGTACCGCCTGTGGGCAGGAGAGGTGCATCCCGATTCAACGAAAAAACAGGGGGAGATCGTCATGGTAAAGGATATCATGGAATTTCTGGCCGCGCAAGACCCGGAAGTTGGGGCTGCCGTCCGGTCTGAGTACGACCGCCAGCGGAGAAACATCGAGCTCATCGCCTCCGAGAACTTTGTGAGCGAGGCGGTGCTGGCTGCCGCGGCCACGGTGCTCACCAACAAGTACGCCGAGGGCTACCCCGGCAAGCGGTACTACGGCGGCTGCCAGTGCGTGGACGTGGTGGAGAACATCGCCCGGGAGCGGGCCTGCAAGCTCTTCGGCGCGGACCATGCCAATGTCCAGCCCCACAGCGGCGCCAACGCCAACTACGCGGTCTATCAGGCCCTGTGCAACCTGGGCGACACGGTCCTGGGCATGGACCTGTCCAACGGCGGCCACCTGACCCACGGCTCTCCCGTCAACTTCTCCGGCAAGAACTACAACATTGTGGCCTATGGCATCAACGACCAGGGCTTCATCGACTACGATCAGGTCCGGGACCTGGCCAAGAAGCACAAGCCCAAGATGATCCTGGCCGGCGCTTCCGCCTATCCTCGCTTCATCGACTACAAGACCTTCGCCGACATCGCCCACGAGGTGGGAGCCTACCTGTTTGTGGACATGGCCCACGTGGCCGGCCTGGTGGCCACCGGCCTCCATCCCAATCCGGTGCCCTATGCCGACGTGGTCTCCACCACCACCCACAAGACCCTCCGGGGTCCCCGGGGCGGCATGATCCTCTGCAAGGAGGAGCTGGCCAAGAAGATCGACTCCGCCATTTTCCCCGGCAGCCAGGGCGGCCCTCTGGAGCACATCATCGCCGCCAAGGCGGTGGCCCTGGGCGAGGCCATGAAGCCCGAGTTCAAGGCCTATCAGGAGCAGGTGCTCCGCAACGCCAAGGCCATGGCCGCGTCCCTGATGGAGTCCGGCTTTGACCTGGTCTCCGGCGGCACGGACAACCACATGATGCTGGTAGACCTGCGCAAGGCGGGGGTCACCGGCAAGGAGCTGGAACACCGGCTGGACGAGGTGAACATCACCGTCAACAAGAACGCCATCCCCAACGACCCGGAGAAGCCCTTTGTCACCAGCGGCATCCGGGTGGGCGTGCCCGCCGCCACCACCAGAGGCTTCGACGAGGAGGACATGAAAGTGGTGGGCCGCCTGATCTGGCAGGCCGCCACCGACTTCGAGGCCCAGGCCGACGCCATCCGCGCCAAGGTGGCCGAGCTGACCGCCAAACACCCTCTGTACGAATAAGAACCGATAAAACGAGACGCCCGGGGCTTTTCCGGGCGTCTCGCTTTATATATCCAGGATCACCGGTCCATTGGTCCACTCCAGCCCGCAGGGGCGGGGCAGGGGGGAGCACAGGGCGTACAGGTCGGTGCAGCGGGCCTCAAGCTCAAAGAGCCGCCGGGCGGGCTGAGGCAGCCGCCGGGCGTGGGCGCTCTTTACCAGTATGGGCAGGGAGGCCCGCTCTCCCATGTCCCGAAGCAGCGCCTGCCCCCGGCGGTTGAAGCCCAGCACCCGCAGATAGGGCGGGGCGGCGGGGCGGTCGGCGGCGGTCAGGCCCAGGAAAGCCCACAGCACCAGCCGCCGGATTCTGGCATGGGTGTACCGCTTGGTCTTGGCGGCGGCGCAGAACGCCTCGATAGAGCAGCTGGTCCTGGCCGCCTCCGTCAGCCGCCGGGGCAGGCCCTCGGCGGAGCCGCTGTCCGGCAGGGTGGCGAAGGCGGACTCGTCCATGGTCCGCAGTCTGGCCAGAACCGCCCGCTCACACTGCTCCAGACCGGCGGGGCAGCGGCCAGGTTCTGCGGCTTGGGCGAGGAGGGAGGCCGTGGACTGCGGCAGATAGCGCCCGGCCTCCTCCCACCGGCCTTCATGCAGCATAGTCCGGACGGCGGAGGCGGAGGCAAAGCCGCCCGCCGGGGCGGCGGCGTCGTGGCCGGCGCCCACCCGGGATACGGCCAGGGGCGTGATGGAGGAGCGGAGCAGCGTCAGCGCCTTCAGGTACTCCACGGCCAGGTTGTTGTTGGGTGTGCTCAGGCAGCCGGCCGCCGGGCCGATGAGACGCTCCGCCGCCGCCTGCCGGGCTGCGGGGAAGGACACGCCGCGGCTCAGCTCTTCCCGGAGCAGCGCCCGGTGGGCGTCTGTGAGCAGGCAGTCGGCGGCGGCGGAGAGGGACGTGGCATCCCCGCTCTCACAGCCGAAGGACAGCACATCCACCACACCGGTGGCCGCCAGGAGGGTCACTGCACCCTGGGCGAAGGCCTCTGCCGACGCAGCTGCCCACACGGTAGGCAGCTCCAGCACCAGGTCGGCGCCGCCCAGCAGGGCGCACTCTGCCCGCAGCCATTTGTCCGCCACAGCGGCCTGGCCCCGCTGGACGAAATTCCCGCTCATGACGCAGACGATGCCGGCGTCTCCGCCCAAAAGCCGCTTGGTTTCGGCAATATGCCAGCCATGGCCCAGGTGAAAGGGGTTGTATTCCGCCACAATACCGGCAACCTGCATGAATTTCCCTCCGAAATGAAGAATTCTTCGATTTGCTGCAAAAAAGGTGTTGTCCTTTCGGGACAAAGGGGATAGAATAGAGTATGCTTATTCTACTACGGAATCATCCTGCCCGCAAGGCGGAGAACGATTTGCAAAAGGAGAGACTAGTTACATGAAGGTACTCGTCATCAACGCAGGAAGCTCTTCCCTGAAGTATCAGCTGATGGACCCGGCCACCCGGGACGTGCTGGCCAAGGGCCTGTGCGAGCGCATCGGCATCGACGGCCGCCTGACCCACAAGGTGCCCGCCAAGGACCAGAAGTTTGAGGCTGAGATCCCCATGCCCACCCACGCCGAGGCCATTGAGGCCGTGCTCCAGGCCCTGACCGACAGCGAGCACGGCGTCATCGCCAGCATGGACGAGATCGACGCTGTTGGCCACCGCGTGCTGCACGGCGGCATGGCCTTCACCGAGAGCTGCATCATTGACGACGCCTGCATCGAGGCCATCAAGGAGTGCATCCCCCTGGGCCCCCTGCACAACCCCGCTAACCTGATGGGCATCGAGGCCTGCCAGAAGGTCATGCCCACCAAGCCCCAGGTGGCCGTGTTCGACACCGCCTTCCACATGACCATGCCCGAGAAGGCCTACACCTACGCCATCCCCTACGAGTACTACGAGAACGACAAGGTCCGCCGCTACGGCTTCCACGGCACCTCTCACCGCTATGTCTCTGCCCGCGCCGCCGCCCTCATGGGCCGCGATCCCAAGGGCCTGAAGCTCATCTCCTGCCACCTGGGCAACGGCTCCTCCCTGGCCGCCATCGTGGACGGCAAGTGCGTGGACACCACCATGGGCCTTGGCCCTCTGGCCGGTGTTCCCATGGGCACCCGCGCCGGCGACATCGACGCCACCATCCTGGAGTACCTGATGGGCCGGTATGGCTATGACATCAAGGAGATGCTCAATATCCTGAACAAGAAGTCCGGCGTGCTGGGTATTTCCGGCGTGTCCTCCGACTTCCGCGACCTGGAGAGCGCCGCCGCCGAGGGCAATCACCGCGCCCGCCTGGCTCTGGATGTGTTCTACTATGACGTGAAGAAGTTCATCGGCGCCTACGCCGCCGCCATGGGCGGTGTGGACGGCATCATCTTCACCGCCGGCGTGGGCGAGAACGCCGCCGGCACCCGTATGGCCATCGCCTCCGGCCTGGAGTATATGGGCGTGAAGATGGACGCGGAGAAGAACAACACCCGGGGCAAGGAGGCCATTATCTCCGCTGACGACTCCAAGGTGACTGTGATGGTCATTCCCACCGACGAGGAGCTCATGATCGCCTCTGATACTGCCGAGATCGTCTCCAAGCTGTAAGAAAAACAGAACTTGGGGCCTATTTGCCGGGAGCGGGACCGTTATGCGGTTCCGCTCCCGGTATTTTTGGACACAGATGGGGAAATGAGCCTTTACGGGCAATCGAACACATGTTACACTTATAAAATAAGAAGACGGTGCGGGGACTGTCCCGGAAGAGAGCCCTGCAAACCGGCAGAAAAGGAGGCCGTGGATATGGCGTACCGGCCTTTGGCAGACGAGATCCGTCCGGACAGCCTGGACGACGTGGTGGGACAGAAGCATATCCTGGGGGAGGGGGGACTCCTGCGCCGCATCATCGAGAGCGGCAAGATCCCCAACCTGGTCTTTTACGGCCCGTCGGGTACCGGCAAGACCACGGTGGCCAACATCATCGCCCGCCGTTCCGGCCGGGCCCTGCGGCGGATCAACGCCACCACCGGGTCCCTCTCCGACATCAAGGACGTGATCGCGGACGTGGGCACCATGCTGGCTCCAAACGGCATTCTGCTGTACCTGGACGAGATCCAGTACTTTAACAAGAAGCAGCAGCAGTCCCTGCTGGAGGTCATCGAGAAGGGGGATGTGACCCTGGTGGCCTCCACCACGGAGAACCCCTATTTCTATGTCTACAACGCGGTTCTCAGCCGGTCCACGGTCTTTGAATTCAAGCCGGTGACAGCGGAGGAGGTGCTGCCCGCCGTGGACCGGGGCATCGCCATCATGGAGCAGCGGCTGGGAGAGCAGGTGGTCTGTGAGGACGGAGTGCGGGAGCATATCGCCTCTGCCTGCGGCGGCGACGTGCGCAAGGCCATGAACGCGGTAGAACTGCTGCTCAACTCCGCCCGGCGGAGGGACGGCGTGCTGACCGTGACGCTGGAGGACGCCAGAGCGGTGGCCCAGCGGTCGGCCATGCGGTACGACAGGGAGGGGGACGACCACTACGACATCGTCTCCGCCCTCCAGAAGTCGGTCCGGGGCTCCGACCCGGACGCGGCTCTCCACTATCTGGCCCGGCTGCTGGAGGCGGGGGATCTGGTCTCCGCCTGCCGGCGGATGATGGTCATGGCCTGTGAGGACGTGGGGTTGGCCTATCCACAGATCATCCCCATTGTCAAGAGCTGCATCGACGCGGCCAATATGCTGGGCCTGCCCGAAGCCCGGATTCCTCTGGCCGACGCGGTGGTGCTGATGGCCACGTCGCCCAAGTCCAACTCCGCCTATGTGGGTATGAACCGGGCCATGGCGGACATACGGGCGGGGAAGACGGGGGACATTCCCCGCCACCTTCAGAATGTCCACGCCGACTCTGCCGGCATGGAGCGGGAGCAAGGATATCTGTATCCCCATGACTATCCCCATCACTATGTAAAGCAGCAGTACTTGCCGGATAAGCTGGTAGGGGCCGTGTACTACGAGTACGGCGAAAACAAGACCGAGCAGGCCGCCAGGCGCTACTGGGATGAAATCAAGGGAGATTGAGAGCAATGAAGACGGGACTGGTATTGGAAGGCGGCGCATTCCGGACGATCTTTTCCAGCGGTGCCTGTGACGGACTGCTGGCGGCGGATATCATGCCGGACTACTGCGTGGGCGTGTCTGCGGGCATCGCCTACGGCGTCAGCTATATCTCAAAGCAGAGCGGGCGCAACCTGGAGATCCTCACCCGCTATGCCAACGACAAGCGGTACATGGGAGTGAACAATATCTTCCGGCCGGGCAACCACCGGTGCTACTTTGGGCTGAAGTTTACATACGACGATATCCCCAACCAGCTCATTCCCTTTGACTATGAGACCTTTGCCGCATTCCCGGGGGAGGTGGAGGCGGTGGTCACCAACATGGACACCGGCGAGGCGGAATACCTCCCTGTGCCCAAACAGGACGAGCACTTTGAGCTGCTCCAGGCCACCTGCGCGCTGCCCTTCCTTTTCCCGGTCTACCACATCAACGGCAAGCCCTATATGGACGGCGGCACGGCGGACGCCATCCCCTACGACCACGCGGTGGAGAAGGGCTGTGACCGGGTGGTGGTGATCCTCACCCGGGAGAAGTCCTATGTCCGCAAGACAGAGTCCATCCAGCCGCTGATCGACCGATTCTACCGGAAGTACCCCAAGTTCTGCGACGCCATGCGCCGCCGGGCGGAGGTGTATAACGCCTGCCGGGAGAAGCTGTTCCGCCTGGAGAAGGAGGGACGGGTGCTGCTCATCGCGCCCACGAACACCCAGGGCTTCTCCCGCACAGAGCGGGACCTGGCAAAGATCAAGGCGCTGTATCAGGATGGATACCAGCAGGCGGTGGCCCGGCAGGAGGAGATCAGGGCGTTCTTAAAGAGCTGAAGGAGAAGCTGGCGACACAGAAAGAGAACAAGCAGAGGTACCACGGCGGCAGGCCGGGTATCTCTGCTTGTTTTAGTTTCAACCAATGGTTGAACCCATGAAACAATGGGGTGATTTACTTTATGTACGAGATCACTTAAAATAGTTTGTGAAAAAAGTGTCACTCTGACGAAAATGTACACGGTGACGCTGGAAAGAGGGAGGAACAGATATCCTTCGAAGGTTCAAGAAAGGAATTGCCACGGCACTGCTCATTGCCATGGCGGCAGGGCTTGCGGGCTGCGGCAGCGGAGAGGCGCCGTCCAGCACCGAGCCGTCCTCTGCGGCTCCGGGACTGTACACAGCCGGTACATACAGTGCCGAGGTCCAGGGCATGGAGAGCACGGTCAAGGTGAGTGTGACTGTCAGCGAGAGCGCCATCACCGATGTGACCATCGACGTCTCCGGCGAGACCGCCGGCTATGGCGCCGACGTGGGGGAGCCCATGAAGGAGGCCATCCTGGAGGCCCAGTCCGCTGAGGTGGACGGCGTCTCGGGGGCTACCATTACCAGCGACGCCGTTAAGTCCGCTGTCCAGCAGTGCCTGGACCAGGCCATGGGCAAGGAGCCCGAGGAGGTGGGCGGCTATACGGCGGGGACCTATACCGCCGAGGCAGAGGGCCGCAACGGCCCCATCGCCGTGTCCGTCACCTTCAGTGAGGACGCCATTGAGGACGTTGAGGTGACAGATCAGGCGGAGACCTTTGGCCTGGCCTGGGGCCTCTCCACCTCTCCCATTGAGGTCCTGCCGGAGGAGATCGTGCGCTGGCAGTCGCTGGGCGTGGATTCCGTCTCCGGCGCCACCCTGACCAGCGCCGCGCTGAAGGCGGCGGTGGCGGACTGCGTGACCCAGGCCGGCGGAAACGCGGATGCGCTGAAGAACGTGCCCGCCACGGACAAGGAGCCCGCCGACGAGACCTATGATGCCGACGTGGTGGTGGTGGGCGCAGGCGCGGCCGGCCTGAGTGCCGCGATCGCGGCGACGGATCAGGGCGCCAAGGTAATTGTCCTGGAGAAGCAGGGCGTCACCGGCGGTGCGGCAGCCCGCAGCGGCGGCAAGATCGTGGCCGCCGGAACAAAATGGCAGGAGGCCCAGGGCATCACGGACACCCCTGACATGATGTTCGACTATTTCAAGGAGATCGGCGGCGACCTGCTGGACGACGATCTGGTCCGGCTCTACTGCGACAACTCCGCGGAAAACATGTACTGGCTGGAGAGCAAGGGCGTGGTGTTCCAGGATGTGGAGGCCATTCACAGCTCCCTGTCTCCCTGGCGTGTGCACAATCCCCAGGGCGGCGGCGGCCAGAAGAGCGGCGGCAGCGGCAACGGCGCCCAGATCACCGTGCCTCTGACCAAGGACCTGGAGGAGAGCGGCGTTGAGATCCTGTACAATGTGTGCGCGGATGAGCTGCTGCGCGGGGACGACGGCGCGGTGGCAGGTGTCTCCGGCACCCGTCCGGACGGCAGCCGCGTGACGGTCAATGCAAAATCGGTGGTGCTCTGCACTGGCGGCTACGCCCAGAACAAAGAGATGATGGAGCGCTATGCCACGACCACCGAGGGGTTCACCACCTTGGTCCCGTCCAGCAACACGGGCGACGGCCTGATTATGGCCCAGGCGGTGGGCGCGCAGGTCTTTGACAGCCCGGCCACCCAGGTCATCTATGTCAGCATGACCTGCGGCGTGGGCATCAAAGAGGAGGCCGGCCTCATTGTCAACGCCAGAGGCGAGCGCGTAGTCAACGAGTACACCTATCAGTACCACGTGGGTCAGGGGATCGCCAACAGTGGCTGCTCCTACGGCTATTACATTGCCTCCGCCAACGACCCCAACGCTACCGTTCAGTACGGCCTGACCCTGGACAGCACGCCCCACGCCTCCACCGCGGCGGAGCTTGCCCAGCAGATCGGCGTGGACCCGGAGGTGCTGGAGGCCACCATCAGCAGATACAACGAGCTGTGCGCCCTGGGTGTGGACGAGGACTTCGGAAAGCCGCAGGACAAGATGGTGCCCATTGAGGGCGAGATCTACGCCCTGCGCCTGGACCCCTCGGTGACCGTGACCTACGGCGGACTGGTGACCGACACCAGCGGACATGTGCTGGACGAGAACGACCAGACGATCTCCGGGCTGTATGCTGCCGGTGAGGTGGCTTTTACCGGTCTGTGCGGCGAGGAGTACCCCAGCTGCGGCCTGGCGGTGGGAACCGCCACATTCTATGGGAGAGTCGCAGGCGAGAATGCCGCCAAGGCGGAATAATCAAATGATATGTCCCTCGAAAGAGCTGACGCCGGGTGACCGGCGCCAGCTCTTTTTGTCGGACGGATGTTCCAAAACACGGGATTTTCTGCTATAGTAGTCTCATACGGAAGTGGAGGGGTCAAGGTGAACACAGCAGCGCTGACATATTTTTTGGAGACATGCCGCTGCGGCAGTTTTTCAGAAGCGGCGGAGCGGCTCTATCTCTCTCCGCAGGGCATCAGCAAGGCGGTGAGAACGCTGGAGGAGGAACTGGGCTGCCCCCTCTTTCTGCGGACGCCCGGAGGCGTCAGGCTGACAGAGCAGGGCGTCCTGGTCCGCACATACGCCCAGCGGATCATGGAAGAGGTAAACCAGATGCAGGAGGAGCTGAACCGGATCTGGGGCACGCCGGTCCATCGGGGCTGTCTGGGTATCACCATGGGCGCGTCGGAAGTCCTCGGCAGGGAGAAGCTGTTTCAGATTCAGAGGATGGCCTCCCAGGCCGGGATGAGCTGGGTGGATTCCGTGGATCTTCTCTGCGAAGAGGAAGTGCTGAGCGGGACCTATGATCTGGCGATCACCGCCGGTCCGGTGGACAGGAATAAATTTTCCGCCAAGACGTTATATAAAGGGAATCTGTGTGCCTTTGTCCACAGGTCCCATCCCTTCTATAGGCGGGAATCCATTACCTATTCCGACCTGAAAGGTCAGCGCATCATCACAACCAATTCCAAGTTTCGCACTTACCATCAGCTGGTGGATGCCTGCCGCCATTACGGCTTTGAGCCCAAGATCATTGCGACGACTATCACGCTGCGGGACACCTGTCGCAGCTATCCGGACAAGACGGTGATAGGGATCAGCACCTATCTGATCCTAGGCAAGATCAATTACCAGGATTTCCGGGCCGTTCCCATTGTCGATGAGAATTACTGCTGGGAGCTGGTGCTGATCGCCAAAAAGGGAAAGCGGCTGTCCGACGCCCAGACCGGGCTCTACAAAAGAATCCTGACCTGTATCCACCCAGAGGGGCCGGCAGCTCTATTGTAAAATCTAAAGAACTCTATTGACAATTAAGTGACCATATGATATATTCTAATCACCTTAAGGAGGCGGTCGAATGAAAGATGTACTGCCGGGAACCACGGTCGAAGCCGATCTGAGACGGCCTGACGCAGCGGATATGCTGCTGTCCCCGCTGTTCCTCACCGGAGGCCTGACACTTTCCCAGGTCTCCCAGCTGACGGGGCTGGAGTCTTACGTCATCCAGAATTGGGTGAAACGGGGATTTGTGTCCCCGCCGGAGCGAAAAAAATACAGCCGCAGACAGTTCTGCCGTATCCTGTTTATCAACATGCTGAAGGATGTCCTTCAGCTGGAGAAAATCTGCCAACTTTTATCCTACGTCAACGGTGTGCTGGCCGACGAGTCAGACGACCTGGTGGACGATTCCTATCTCTACACCTGCCTGGTCCGCCTGCTTGGGCGGCTGGAGGAGACGCCTATGCCGGAGGAGGAAGAGCTGGTTCGCTGGTGCGACGAAGTGCTCTTTGACTATGGCGATGAGCCCCGTCCGGGCGCCCGGAGGAGGGTGAGCCGTACCCTGCGGGTTCTTCTCACAGCCTACCAGGCTGCCCGTCTCAAGCGGGAGGCGGAGGGGCTGATCCGGACGCTGGAGGAACCCGGGGAAGGAGCGCCTGCGGCTTTTCAATAAATTTTCCAGAGGCGTCACATTTTCCGCATGAGAACACATATTCAAAATGAAAGGAGGGGAGAGCGATGGAGGCCTGGCTGGAATCACTGACCGCGCTGCAGCGGGTGATGCTGTTTATCGCAGTGCCCGCCACGCTGCTGCTCCTGATCCAGACGGTGATGCTGTTCATCGGCCTGGGGGGCGGCGACGGGGATGCTGATGGCGCGGATCTGGACGGGGACGGTATCCCGGACGGCGATGGCCTGGATCTGGACGGGGACGGTATCCCGGATGGGATCGAGGAGGAGGCTGTGGACCTGGATGGGGACGGAATTCCCGACGGGCTCCACGGTGGCATTCACCCCGACGGCGATGCCGGAACAGACAGCGATGCCCATGGCGGATTCTTCAGCGGACTGCACATCTTTACCATCCGCGGCTTCATCACATTTTTCACCCTGTTCGGCTGGAGCGGCCTGCTGTTCCTGACGCTGGGCCTGCACTGGCTGCTGTCCCTGTTCCTGGCGGTCCAGATCGGTATCATCGGTATGGTGGCTGTGGCCGTGATCCTGCGTGAGGCCATGCGCCTCCAGTCCGATGGAACCCTGGACGTCCGCAATGCACTGGGAGAGCGGGGGAGCGTGTACCTGACCGTGCCTGCCCGTGGGCAGGGGACCGGCAAGGTGAACGTCACCGTGCAGGAGCAGCTGCGGGAGTTTGAGGCCGTCACAGAGCAGAGCGACCCCATCCCCACCGGCTCGGAGATCATCGTGACCGGGCTGGCGGAGGACGGCGTGCTTATCGTATCCCCGGTTGCGTCTGAGAGAGAAGAAGTATAAACCTACGACAGAATGAAGAAGGAGAGAATTGTATGGATCAGATCATCACCCTCGTACTGATTTGCGTCGTTGTGGTCATCCTGTTTTCCCTGGTCCTGTTCCTCATCAAGCGATATAAGAAGTGTCCCTCCGACAAGGTCATGGTCATCTACGGTAAGGTGGGCAACAACAAGGACGGCTCCACCCGCAGCGCCAAATGTATCCACGGCGGCGCGGCCTTTATCTGGCCCGTCATCCAGGCCTATGAGTTCCTGGACCTGACCCCCATGTCCATCTCCGTGGACCTGGAGAACGCCCTGTCCCGGCAGAACATCCGCATCAACGTGCCCTCCCGCTTCACCGTTGGCATCTCCACCGAGCCCGGCGTCATGCAGAACGCCGCCGAGCGCCTGTTGGGCCTCCGGCTCCAGGAGATCCAGGAGCTGGCCAAGGACATTATCTTCGGCCAGCTGCGTCTGGTCATCGCCACCATGGACATCGAGGAGATCAATACTGACCGCGACAAGTTCCTGGAGGCTGTGTCCCGCAACGTGGAGGGCGAGCTGAAGAAGATCGGCCTGCGGCTCATCAACGTGAACGTGACCGACATCAGCGACGAGTCCGGCTACATCGACGCCCTGGGCAAGGAGGCCGCCGCCAAGGCCATCAACGACGCCAAGAAGAACGTGGCTGAGCGGGACCGCGACGGTTCCATCGGCGAGGCCAACGCCCACCGCGACCAGCGTATCCAGGTGGCCCAGGCCGACTCCGCCGCCATCCAGGGCGAGAACAGCGCCAAGGTTGAAGTGGCCATGTCCAACGCCCAGCGCCGGGAGAAGGAGGCCGAGGCCACCCGTATCGCCACTGCCGCCGAGAAGATCGCCGCCGCCCAGGCCCTGGAGGAGGCCTACGCCGCCGAGCAGAAGGCCGAGGCTGCCCGTGCCGCCCGTGAGAAGGCCACCCAGGAGGCAGACATCATCGTCAAGACCGAGATCGACAAGCGCCGCAAGGAGCTGGAGGCTGAGGCTGAGGCCGAGCAGATCCGCCGGAAGGCCCAGGGTGAGGCCGACGCCATCCGCGTGAAGATGGAGGCCGAGGCCGCCGGTACCCAGGCCCTGCTGGTGAAGCAGGCCGAAGGTCTGCGGGAGATCGTGGCCGCCGCCGGCGGCGACGCCGACGAGGCGGTGCGCCTCATGCTGGCTGACAAGATGGAGCAGCTCATGCGCATCCAGGTGGACGCCATTAAGAACGTGAAGATCGATAAGGTCACCGTCTGGGACGGCGGCCAGGGCCAGGACGGCAAGACCGGCACCGCCGGGTATATCTCCGGCCTGATGAAGTCCATCCCGCCCATGAGCGAGATGTTCGACATGGCGGGCATGAACCTCCCCAAGTTCCTGGGGGAGAAGAAGGAAGAGCCTGCCCAGCCCACCGCTGAGCCCGCTCCCAAGCAGGAGCCCGAGCAGAAGTAAATACAACGAACAATGCCGGAGGTCTGCGACTTGCAGACCTCCGGCATTTCTCTGCCTTATTCAGCGGAAAATAGATATGACGAAGCCCCCGACCGGCGGCCGGGGGCTTGCTGTCTCTGTGAACTCAGTAGGCGACCACAATGCCGCCGTCGTTGGCGTAGACTGTGCTGATGCCGCCGGTCTCGCAGATGATCACGTCGTGGAACCGGCAGGACTTGAGGGCCTGCTCCTTGAGGTAGAAGGCGCGCTCCAGGCAGTTGCAGTGGGTGATGCACAGAGTGCGCCCGGCGTGCTTCTCGTCGGCCTCCATGAGGGAGATCATCTTCCCCAGGGCCTGCTTCATGGACAGCGCCTGCCCCCGCTTGCAGATCTCTCCCTCGGGCGTGGAGCCCATGAGCAGTTTGATCTTCAGGGTACCGGTGACAATGGACTGGAGCCGGGTAAGCCGGCCATTCTTGCGCAGGTTGTCCAGGTTTTCCAGCACAAAGAGGGTCTCCATCTCGTTGATATAGCGGGAGGTGCGGCTGACCACCGTGTCAAAGTCCTTGCCGGAAGAGGCCAGCTCCTGGATCTTCAATGCGGTGAGCACCTCGCCGGAAGAGGCGGAGCAGGAGTTGAAGATGTGCACGTGGGCATCGGGGTGCTCCTCCAGATACATGGCGCGGGCCTGTGCGGCGCTGTTGTGGGAGCCGGACAGCAGGGCGGAGAGGGTGACCACATAGATGTCGTCCGCGCCGCACTCCATGGCGTCCAGATACTGAGCAGGGGAGGGGCAGGCGGAGGAGGGGGCCTTTTCGCTCTCCTTCATCCGCCAGAGCAGGGCGGCCTGGTCAAAGGAGGCGTCGTCCACCACCACGGTGTCGCCCACCCGGATAGTGAGGGGAACGCTGATAAAGTTCCCGCTGCGCAGCATGGCGGGCGTCAGGTCACAGCAGCTGTCCACAATAATTTTAAAACTCATATCGTCAATCTCCAGATGTAATATTAAAAATAAGATTGTCGCCTGTGTTATTGTATCATGGGCATCATGGAATGTAAAGGGAAAAAAGAACGACAGGCAGAAAAACCTTGCGTCTGTAATGGGCGAAAAACAGCGCAAATACAGATTTTTCTACCTGTCGAAATGCCTTATGATTCCGCGGAGCCGTCCGCCTCTTCCTGGGAGATCTCCCGGAGCAGCTTCTGGTCCTCCTTGGAGGAGAGGTCCAGCTTGGCGTACATATCGGGTCGGCGGTCCCGGGTGCGGATGATGGACTGCTTCCGCCGCCACCTGGCGATGCTCTTGTGGTCGCCGGAGCGGAGGATGGGGGGGACCTTCCGGCCATGCCACTCCTCGGGGCGGGAGTACTGGGGGTACTCCAGCATGCCGTTCCAGTGGCTCTCGTCCTCAAAGCACTCCGGGTCGGAGAGCACGCCGGGCACCAGCCGGGCCACCGCGTCGGCCACCACCATGGCGGCCAGCTCGCCGCCGGTGAGCACAAAGTCGCCGATGGAGATTTCCTCGTCCACGCACTCCTCAATAAAGCGCTCGTCAATGCCCTCATAGTGGCCGCACACCAGGATCAGGTGGTCGTAGTCATCCCGCAGGCGCTTGGCGTCCGCCTCCCGGAAGGTCTTGCCGGCGGGGGACATGTAGATGGTGTGGCCGGGGCCGTAGGTGTCCGTGATGTGCTTCCAGCACTGGTAGAGGGGGTCGGCCTGCATCACCGCACCCCGTCCGCCGCCGTAGGGGTAGTCGTCCACCTGCTTCTGCTTGTTGAGGGTGTAGTCCCGGATCTGGTGGGCCTCGATGCGGATAAAGTCCCGCTCCTGGGCCCGGCCCAGAATGGACTCGTTCATCATATCGCCCACCGTCAGATCAAAGAGGGTCATGATGTCGATTCTATACATCGCTCTCCATCCCCTCGATGAGATGCACCCGGATATAGCCACCCTCCACGTTGGTCTCCTTCAGGAACGCATCCACGGCGGGGATCAGGTAGGAGTGGGCGCCGCCCTTCACCACGTAGACCTCGTGGGCAGGGGGGGTGAGGATGTCCCTGATCTCGCCCAGCACCTCACCGGTGTCGGCGTCCCGCACCTCCAGGCCCATCAGGTCGGCCAGGAAGTGGCGGCCGTCGGGCAGTTCCACGCCGGTGCGGTCGATGGACACCTTCTTGCCCTTGAGCCGCATGGCGGCGTTCACGTCGGACACGCCCTCCAGGGTGGCCAGCACGTTGCCCTTGTGGACCCGGGAGGAGCGGACCGGGACCGGCTGGCCGTCGATGTAAAGCACATCGAACTGACAGAGAAACTCCGGGCTGTCGCACCAGGGGACGATCTTCACCTCGCCCTGGACGCCGTGGGTATTCACGATCTGACCGGCTTCGAGAAATTTGTTTTTCATGCTTACCTCCGATTGCAGACGGCAGTCCGTCCGTATGCGCATGAGGGAACAAAAAACGGCGGGTCAGCCCCGCCGTTTTTCAGTCTACAATTTCGACAGAGACCCTGGTCCCGTTCTTCTGGGCAACAGAGCGCATCAGCGTGCGGATCTCCTTGGCGATACGGCCCTGACGGCCGATGACCTTGCCCATATCCTCGGGAGCGACCCGGAGCTCCAGGACGGTCTCGTCCTCGCCCGCGTGCTCCGTGACGGACACCGCCTCGGGGTGGTCCACCAGGTTCTGGGCGATATAAGTGAGCAATTCCTTCATGCTGCCCTCCTAGCAGGCCGCCGCTCAGATGGCGTTAGCCTTCTTCAGCAGAGCCTTCACGGTCTCGGTGGGCTGAGCGCCGGTCTTGATCCAAGCCTGGGCGCGGTCAGCGTCGACCTTGATCTCGGCGGGAGTCACCAGGGGATTGTAAGTGCCGATCTCCTCGATGAAGCGGCCGTCACGGGGATAACGGGAGTCAGCCACCACGATACGATAGAAAGGAGCCTTCTTGGCGCCCATCCGACGAAGTCTGATTTTAACCATTGTATCTTCACCTCCAAAATTATTTCACATCTATATGGAAGCGCCCCGGGGGACGCTAACCAACCACGTTAAAAGGGAAAGCCGCCCTTTTTGCCCAAGCCGCCGAATCCGCCGAAGCGGCCCTTTTTGGCCATCTTCCGCATCCGGCCGCCGGTCATCTGCTTGGTCATCTGCTGCATCATCTCAAACTGCTTGAGCAGCCGGTTCACATCCACCACCTGGGTGCCGCTTCCGGCGGCGATCCGCTTCTTGCGGCTGTTGTTGAGCAGGGAGGGGTTCTCCCGCTCCTCAGGGGTCATGGAGAGGATGATGGCCTCGGTGCGGCCCAGAGCCCGCTCGTCTACGCTGGCGCCCTCCAGCGCCTTGGCGTTGACGCCGGGGAGCATCCCGGCGATGTCCGCCAGGGAGCCCATGTTCTTCACCTGGACCAGCTGGTCGTAGAAGTCGGTGAGGGTGAGGCGGTTTTTCCGCATCTTCTGCTCCAGCTCCGCCGCCTTCTGCATGTCAAAGGACTGCTGGGCCTTCTCGATGAGGGAGAGCACGTCGCCCATACCCAGGATGCGGGAGGCCATGCGGTCGGGGTGGAACACCTCGATCTGATCCAGTTTTTCGCCGGTGCCGATGAACTTGATGGGCTTGCCGGTGACGGCCTTGATGGAGAGAGCCGCGCCGCCTCGGGCGTCGCCGTCCAGCTTGGTGAGCATGACGCCGGTCAGGTCCAGTGTCTGGTCAAACACCTTGGCGGCGTTGACTGCGTCCTGACCGATCATGGCGTCCACGATGAGGAGAATCTCGGTGGGGGAGACGGCCTCTTTCATACGGGAGAGCTCGGCCATGAGCTCGTCGTCCACATGGAGCCGGCCGGCGGTATCCAGAAACACGATGTCGTTGCCGTGGGTTCTGGCGTGCTCGATGCCGGCCTTGGCGATCTCCACCGGGTCGCCCAGTCCCTGCTGGAACACAGGCACACCCAGCTGTCCGCCCACGACCTCCAACTGCTGGATGGCGGCGGGACGGAAGGTGTCGCAGGCCACCAGAAGGGGCCGCTTGCCGTTCTGCTTCTTCATGTAGCCGGCCAGCTTGGCGCCGTTGGTGGTCTTGCCGGCGCCGTTGAGGCCCACCAGCATCACCACCGTGGGCGGCTTGGAGGAGATGGTCAGCTTGGCGCTCTCACCGCCCATCAAGGCGGTCAGCTCCTCGTTGACGATCTTGACGATCATCTGGGCGGGGGTGAGGCTCTCCAGCACGTCGGAACCCACAGCCCGCTCGGTGACCTTGGCCACAAAGTCCTTGACGACCTTGTAGTTGACGTCGGCCTCCAGCAGGGCCATGCGGATCTCCTTCATGGCCTCCTTCACGTCGGACTCAGTGAGGCGGCCCTTGCCCCGCAGCTTTTTGAATGCGTTGGAGAGCTTTTCGGTTAATCCTTCAAATGCCATGGGGTCACTCCTGCTTCATCTGGGCCACGGTGTCCTTGATCTGCCGGCAGAGGCCCTCAATGGCTGGGTCTCCGCTGCCGCGCTGGTCGTTCATCTCCATGATGCTGTCGGCAAAGCGGTCGATGTCGGAGAGCTGGGACTGCATTTTCTGGAAGCGGCGGATGATGCCCGTCTTGTCTTCCAGCTCCTGCATGATGCCCTCCGCCCGGACGATCACGTCCCGGACGCCCTGGCGGGTGATGTCGTAATTCTCGGCGATCTCAGCCAGAGAGAGGTCCTCATTATAATAGAGGTCAAAGAATTCCTTCTGCCGGTCGGTGAGCATGTCACCGTAAAAGTCGAACAGGAGCGCCATGCGGTAAGCCTGGTTTTTCATTCTTCAGCCTCCCTTCGGTTTCGTAAAGCGCATCAGCTTTACAACGTTGGTTATGATACAATATTTTGTGGTTTTTGTCAAGACGAAAATGGAAGATGGCTCGGGGAAATTTTCCGACAATCTGAACAAGGCGCCATAAGCGTTGCGTTTCCCCTGCGGCGGAGACAATCTTTTGGATTTGGGGGTGTCAAACGAGAGGAATCGTTGTATAATAAGGCTTGTCAATTTTCCATGCCTCTCTGTGCGATTTCGCCTAAAACCGGCAGCAGGAGGGAGGCAAGAAAGGATGAGCGCGGATGACCAAAGTCACCCGAACGGAACTGCTGCCCGGCGTGTATCTCACGGCGGTGCATACCATGAAATTCAAATCCTCCTACATGGGGATTCAGCTTCTCACACCCCTGAGTGAGGAGCATGCCGCCGCCAACGCCCTGGTGCCCATGGTGCTGCGGCGGGGCACGGAGCGCTGCCCGGACATGGAGCGCCTGTCCGCCGCACTGGATGAGCTGTACGGCGGGGCGGTGGAGCCCATTGTGCGCAAAAAAGGGGAGACCCAGTGCGTGGGCTTTGTGGCCAGCTTTTTGGACGACGCCTATGTGCCCGACGGCACCCCTATTCTGGAGCGGGCCGCCGCTCTGCTGGGGGAACTGCTGCTCACCCCGGCCAGGGAGAACGGCGGCTTTGTCTCCGCCTATGTGGAGCGGGAGCGTTCCAACCTGGTGGACCGCATCCGGGCCCAGGTCAACGACAAGCGGCAGTACGCCGTGCTCCGGCTGGTGCAGCTGATGTGCCAGGGGGAGCCTTACGGGGTGGACCGGCTGGGCAGCGAGCCCAGTGCCGCCGCCATCACCAATGAAGAACTGTGGACGCGCTATCAGACCCTGCTGTCCGGCGCCCGGGTGGAGCTCTATTTCTCCGGCTCCGCTCCCTTTGACCGGGTGGAGGCCGCTTTCCGCAGCGCACTTTCCGGGCTGAAAGGCCGCGCCGTGGAGGACATCTCCATTGGCCGGAACGGGATCGGCGTGGGAGAGGAGACGCCCCGGAGCTTTGAGGACGCGCTGGACGTGACCCAGGGCAAGCTGTCCATAGGTCTGCGCACGGATATTAAGGTGACGGACGAGGAGTATCCCGCGCTGATGCTCTTTAACGCCGTGTTCGGCGGCACCACCACCTCCAAGCTCTTCCTCAATGTGCGGGAGAAGCTGTCCCTGTGTTACTACGCCGGCTCTCAGCTGGAGAAGTTCAAGGGCCTGATGCTGGTGTCCTCCGGCGTGGAGTTTGACAAGCGGGATGCCGCCCAGAGCGAGATTCTGGCCCAGCTGGAGAAGTGCCGCCGGGGCGAGATCGAGCCCTGGGAGCTGGAGGCCGCCCGCCGCAGCGCGGTGAGCAGCCTGAAGAGCATGCTGGACAGCCAGGGCCGCATGGAGGACTTCTGGCTGGGGCTGGCCGTGGGCCGGGGGGATGCGCCGGAGACGCTGGCTGCCAAACTGGAACAGGTCACCGCGGACCAGGTGGCCGCGGCCGCCCGCCGGGTGCGGCTGGACAGCATCTATTTCCTCAAGGGGAAGGAGGAACACCAGTGAATCGCAAGGAATATCCCCGGATGGGGGAGACCGTCTTTTCCGCCCGGCTGGACAACGGCCTGACCGTCTACGTGGATGTGAAGCCGGATTTTCAGAAGAGCTACGCCTTTTTCGCCACCGACTACGGCGGCATGGACATGAAATTCCAGCTGGACGGCAAGTGGCACGACACCCCTGCCGGGGTGGCCCATTTTCTGGAGCACAAGACCTTTGACACCAAGGACGGCAACGCCCTTCAGGACCTGGCCGCCAATGGCGCCAGCCCCAACGCCTTCACCAGCTCGGCCATCACGGGCTACTACTTTGAGAGCACGGAAAAATTCTATGAGAATCTGAAGATCCTGCTCTCCTTCGTCTCCCAGCCCTACTACACTCAGGAGAGCGTGGACAAGGAGCAGGGCATCATCGGCCAGGAGATCCGGATGATCGAGGACGATCCGGAGAACCAGGTGTACTACGCCATGCTGGAAGGGCTGTACGCCCATCACCCCATCCGCACCTCGGTGGCGGGGACCATCGAGTCCATCTCCCGCATCACGGCGGATACCCTGAACCTGTGCCACAGCGCCTTCTACAACCCGGGCAATATGGTGCTCTGCGTGGCGGGCAACGTGGACCCGGAGAAGGTGTTGGAGATGGCCCGGGAGATCCTGCCCAAAGAGGGCAAGGGCTCCATCTCCAGGGACTACGGCCCCGCCGAGCCCCAGGCCGCGGCCAGGAGCCGGACGGAGCTGAAGATGGAGGTGTCCACCCCCATCTTCCAGCTGGGCTGGAAGATGGACCCGGCGCCCAGGGGGGAGGAGCAGTTCCGGCAGAAGCTGGTGGCGGAGCTCTCCTGCGAGGCCCTGCTGGGCAACTCCAGCCCCCTGTATGTCCGGCTGTACCGGGAGGGCCTGCTCAACAGCAGCTTCACCTACGGCTTTGACGGCTATCCCTCCTGCGCCTATGCCATGGCCGGCGGGGAGAGCACCGACCCGGACGCGCTGGCCGCGGCCATTGCCGCCGAGGCGGAGCGGATCGGTCGGGAGGGCGTGGACCCGGCCCTGTTTGCCCGGCTGAAAAAGGGCATGTACGGCACCAAGGTGCGGGGCCTCAACTCCTTTGAGAACATCTGCGTGGGCATGGCCCAGGCCTATTTCGCCGGCTACGATATGCTCCGTTTCCCGGAGGTCTTTGAGAACATCAGCCAGGCGGACGTGGAGGCGTGCATCCGTACCTGCTTTACGCCGGAGCGGGCGGCGCTGGCCGTGGTGATGCCGGGGGAGGGACAGGCATGATCAACACGGTCTCTTTTCCCGGCCTGGGGCTGGAGTTCACGCTCAATAGGGTGGCGGCCAGCCCCTTTGGCTTCAACATCTACTGGTATGCCGTCATCATCGTGGCTGGCGCCGTTCTGGCCTGGTTCTATTGCAGCCGCAAGGGCCCCAAGCTGGGTATCAGCGACGACGACCTGACCGACCTGCTCATCTTTGCCGTGCCCCTTGCCCTGGTGGGGGCGCGGCTGTACTACATCCTGTTCTACCTGGACCTGTTCAAAAATGAGGACGGCAGCCTCAGCTTCAGTAGGATGCTGGACGTGCGGGATGGCGGCCTGGCCATCTACGGCGGCGTTATCGCGGCGGTCATCGTGCTGTTCTTTGTCTGCCGGTACAAGAAGATCCCCTTTCTGGCCTTTGCCGACCTGGGCGGCATGGGCCTGCTCATCGGCCAGTGCATCGGCCGTTGGGGCAACTTCGTCAACGTGGAGGCCTACGGCGGCCTGACCGACCTGCCCTGGCGGATGTGCTCCGAAAAAATTGCCAACGAGCTGTATGCCAAAGGGCTGGTGGATGCCGCCGGGTGGCAGCAGGTGATGGACGGCACCCTGGGCGTCCATCCCACCTTTTTCTACGAGTCGGCCTGGAACCTGGTGGGCTTCCTGCTCATCGTATTGATCTCCCGGAAGTGGCGCAAGTTCGACGGCCAGCTCTTCTTCACCTACCTGGCCTGGTACGGCGTTGGCCGGGGCATCATCGAGGGCATGCGTACCGACAGCCTCTACTTTATGAATACCCCCATCCGGGTGTCCCAGGTGTTGGGCTTTGCCTCCGCTCTGGTGGCGGCGGCCCTGTGGGTGTGGTTCTACCTGCACCGGCCCGCTCCGGATCAGCTGTGGGTGCACCGCCGGGCCGCCATGGAGGCGGCCAAAGCGGCGTCGCAGCAGGCGGACACGGACGAGAACAGAGACAAGGAGGACGAGGACAATGGCAGCGACCATCATTGACGGAAAGGCTCTGGCGGCCAAGTGCAAGGCCCGGATCAAGGACGAGGTGGAGCATCTCTCCAAGCGGCCCGGCCTGGCCGTGATCATCGTGGGGGACAATCCCGCCTCCCGCATCTATGTCAACCACAAGAAGAAGGACTGCGCCGAGTGCGGCATTTACAGCGAGGAGTACGCCCTGCCCGAGTGCGCCCGGCAGGAGGAGCTGCTGGAGCTCATCGGCCTGCTCAACGGCAGGGAGGACATTGACGGCATTCTGGTCCAGCTGCCGCTGCCCGCCCAGTTTGACGAGAAGGCGGTGCTCAACGCCATTGACCCTGGTAAGGACGTGGACTGCTTCCACCCCTATAATGTAGGCCAGCTGATGATCGGGGAGCACACCTTTCTGCCCTGCACGCCGGCCGGTGTGATGGCCATGCTGGACGAGTACCACATTGACCCCGCGGGGAAGCACGCGGTGGTGGTGGGACGCTCCAACATCGTGGGCAAACCCCAGGCCATGCTGCTGCTCCAGCGCCACGCCACCGTGACCATCTGCCACTCCCGCACCCCCGATCTGGGAGCCATCACCCGTCAGGCAGACATCCTGGTGGCGGCGGTGGGGAAGACCGGCCTCATCACCGCCGACATGGTGAAGGAGGGGGCTGCCGTCATCGACGTGGCCATGAACCGGAACGCGGAGGGAAAGCTCTGCGGCGACGTGGACTTTGAGGCGGTAAAGGAGAAGGCATCCTTTATTACCCCGGTGCCCGGCGGTGTGGGGCCCATGACACGGGTCATGCTGCTGGAGAACACCCTCACTGCGGCGCGGGTCCACGGGAAGTAAACGGCAATAAACGAAAAACATCCTGGAGCATCTGCTCCAGGATGTTTTTATGGAAAGGGAAGACGGGTGCAAAAAGGCCCCTGCGCTTGAGCGCAGGGGCCTTTTCTCAGTTCAGAGAATCACACGGCGCGGGTGACCTTACCCGAACGGAGGCATCTGGTGCACACATAGACGTGCTTGGGCGCACCGTCCACGATCGCCTTAACACGCTTCACGTTGGGCTTCCAGGGACGGTTGGTGCGGCGGTGAGAGTGGGACACCTGAATGCCGAACACAACGCCCTTGTCGCAAAATTCACACTTGGCCATTCGCTAAACCTCCTCGCTCGTCAGGTTTTGCTTACAAAGCATCGACTGATATAATAACAGAAACTGCGGAAAAATGCAAGCTTTTTTTCAAAGAAAGATAAACGGGGCAAAAATTGAGGCAAACACAGGCGAAAGAGGAGAAAAACGGCCCTATTTCGTCCGTACAGATGGAGAATAAAAAACAGAGAAATTCAGTCCAGTCCGGCGGCGGCCACCAGATCGGCCATGGAGTAGAGGCCGGGCTTCTCCACGCCGGCCAGGAATCGGGCCGCCTTGACCGCACCGGCGGCAAAGACCTCCCGGGACTGGGCGGAGTGGCGCAGTTCAATGACCTCGTCCCGTCCGGCAAAGATGATCTCGTGGTCACCCACGATGGTGCCCCCCCGGACAGAGGAGATGCCGATCTCGTGGGGGTCTCTGGGCTTGCGGACGGACTGCCGCTCGTAGACGTACTGGGGCTGGTAGGGGAGGGCGGAGGCCGCCGCGTCGGCGATCATCAGGGCGGTGCCGCTGGGGGCGTCCACCTTCCGGTGGTGATGCCGCTCCACGATCTCCACATCGTAGTCGCTGCCCAGGATGGAAGCGGCCCGGCGCACCAGCTCCAGCAGCACATTGATGCCCAGGGACATGTTCCCGGAGCGGAAGATGGGCACCAGCTTGGCGGCCTCGTCAATGGCGGTCAGCTGCTCCTGAGAGTAGCCGGTGGTGGCCAGGACCAGGGGGACCTTGCGGGTGGTGCCGAACTCCAGCAGGCCCTGGAGGGCGGCGGGGCTGGAGAAGTCGATGACCGCGTCCACCTCACCGTCGAACTCAGCGGGGGAGGTACAGACCTTGAAGTCCCGGTCGCAGGTGCCCAGGATATCAAAGCCCACGGCGATTTCAATGTCCGGCGCGGAGCGGCAGATATCCTCCACCACCCGGCCCATGTGGCCGTTGCAGCCGGAAATACCGATTCGGAGCATAATTCAACGTCCCTTTCCGTGGCGCGGGCGCTGCCCGCGCGGATGAGCCGCGCTGCGGCTTTCTGACAGTTAGGCCTTGAGCAGGCCCATCCGCTGCATGGAGGCCTTCAGGCTCTCCAGGTGGGCGGGGGAGATGTCACACAGGGGCAGGCGGAGGCCGCCGGCCTTCATACCCATCAGGTCCATGGCAGCCTTGATGGGGATGGGGTTGACCTCGATGAAGAGAGCGTCGATCAGGTCCATGTACTCCACCTGGAGCTTGGAGGCGGCGGCGAAGTCGTCGTCCAGGCACAGGTGGCTCATCTTCACCATGACCTGGGGGACGATATTGGCGGCCACCGAGATGACGCCCTTGGCGCCCAGGCTCATCATGGGCACCACCTGGTCGTCGTTGCCGGACCAGATGTAGAAGTCCTCGCCGCAGAGGAAGCGTGTGTGGGCCAGCAGGGAGAAGTTTCCGCTGGCCTCCTTGACGCCGTTGAACCGGGGGTTCTGGGAGAGAACCTTGTAGGTCTCGGCGGTGAAGGACACGCCGGTGCGGGAGGGGACGTTATAGAGGATGATGGGCAGCTCCACCCGGTCGGCGATGTACTCGTAGTGCTTGATCAGGCCGGTCTGGGAGCACTTGTTGTAGTAGGGGGTCACCAGCAGCAGGGCGTCGGCGCCGGAGTCCTGGGCGTGCTGGCACAGGTAGACAGCGGCGGTGGTGTCGTTGCTGCCGGCGCCGGCGATGACCTTGACCCGGTGGTTGACGTGCTTGACGCAGAACTCCACGGCGGCGATGTGCTCCCGGATGCTCATGGTAGCGCTCTCGCCGGTGGTGCCGCAGACACACAGGGCGTCAATGCCGCTGTCGATCTGGGCGTCGATCTGGGCGGCAAAGGCGTCGTAGTTGATGGCGCCGCTGTCGTCAAAGGGAGTGACCAGCGCGGTGCAGGCGCCGGTAAAGACAGGTTCTCTCATAGATGTACCTCCTCAGGTCAGGATGGATGAAGGATCAGGCGCGGGGCTCGATATAGCCCTCGGCGCACAGCAGCTCGGCCAGCAGCACGCCGCCGCCGGCAGCGCCCCGGAGGGTGTTGTGGGACAGGCAGACGAACTTGTAGTCATACTGGGTGTCCGGGCGGAGGCGGCCCACGGAGATGGCCATGCCGCCCTCCAGCTCCCGGTCCAGACGGGCCTGGGGACGGTCGGGCTCCTCAAAGTAGTGGATGAACTGCTTGGGGGCGGTGGGCAGGTCCAGCTCCTGGGCGCGGCCCTTGTAGCTGGCCCACAGGGCCTTGATCTCGTCCACGGTGGGCTTGTGCTCGAAGTCCACGAACACAGCGGCGGTGTGGCCGTTGGACACGGGCACCCGCAGGCACTGAGAGGTGATGGCGGGGGAGTCGGCGGTGACAATGACGCCGTTCTCTACCTTGCCCCACACCTTCAGGGGCTCCTTCTCGCTCTTCTCCTCCTCGCCGCCGATGTAGGGGATCAGGTTATCCACCATCTCGGGCCAGGTCTTGAAGGTCTTGCCCGCGCCGGAGATGGCCTGGTAGGTGCAGGCCAGCACCCGCTTGAGGCCGAAGGCCTCCTTCAGGGGGTGCAGGGCGGGGACGTAGCTCTGGATGGAGCAGTTGGACTTGACGGCGATGAAGCCGCGGGTGGTGCCCAGGCGGCGGCGCTGGGACTCAATGACCTGGAGGTGCTCGGGATTGATCTCAGGCACCACCATGGGCACGTCAGGGGTCCAGCGGTTGGCGGAGTTGTTGGACACCACAGGGCACTCGTGGCGGGCGTAGTTCTCCTCCAGAGCCAGGATCTCGTCCTTTTTCATATCCACCGCGCAGAACACAAAGTCCACCATGGAGGCGATCTTGTCCACGTCCTCCTGAGCGTTCATGACGATGAGCTTCTTGGCCTCCTCGGGTATGGGAGTGTCCATGGCCCAGCGGTCTCCGATGGCCTCCTCATAGGTCTTGCCGGCGCTGCGGCCGCTGGCCGCCACGACGGTGAGATGGAACCAGGGGTGGTGCTCCATCAGGGTGACAAAACGCTGGCCCACCATACCGGTGGCGCCGATCACGCCTACTTTGTACTGCTTCATGTTCAGGACCTCCATCGCTCTCTTTTAACTTATGCTATTCCGGCGCCGGCCGGTTTAAGACCAGTGCCGGAAGGGAAACCAAAATGAATGACTGCGACCCGAAAAATGCATCCGGATAAAAAAAGAAATCAGCGGGTTTACATACCGGCTGATTTTGTACTATAATGTCAGGGACGGTCGTCCGGCCCCGGCACTACAAAAGCAGACAGCACTCCGCCGGAGGACCGGCGACAGTCGCAGGGCTGATGTGCCCGGCGCCCAGGAAAGGCGGTTCCGTACCCGCGTTCCCTTCGGCGGTTTTCCCTTTGACGCGGATCGCCGGGCCAGCGGAGCCCTCACCGCGCTACTTTTGAAAACCGCAACCTCTATCTTGCAGTAATTCAGTTGATTTTTGAAAATAGTATCACAACCGCTTTGCTGTGTCAATACAGGGAACGGCGGCAATCCCAAAGATTTGGAGTTTCCTATGAAAAAAAAGCTGATGCAATTTGCAGCGCTGGCTCTTGCAGCCGCGCTGGCGCTCCCTGCGCTTCCCGTGCCCGCCCAGGCGGCCAGCATCCCCATGAGTTCCAGCATCCGTATCGGGCTGACCTACGGTACCGACGCCGTCCCCGGCGCCAACCTGCTCAACAGCACCGGCAGCGGATACCGGCTGGGCTACTATGACGACAGCCTCAACTTCGTCCAGCTGGGCTATACCACGGAGACCGGCATCTCGGTGGTCAAGACCCAGAACGTCTGGTACGGCCCCCTCTCCAGCGGTCTGAACGGCTATACCGACGCCCAGACCTCGTCCATCGCCGTGGGCTGCTACCACATCCAGCTGCCGGGCACTTATACGACCTTTGAGCAGGTGTCCGCCGCGGCGGCTGCTGTGTCCGGCGGATTCCCCGCCTGGACCAACGGGACCTATACGGTCCGGATGGGGGCCTACCTCACGTCGGAGGAGGCCAACACGGCCCTGACCGCACTGGGCGTCTCGGGCGCCACTGTCTGCGGAACCAGCAGCTACGGCGTGTCTGTGGTCAAGACGGGCACCAGCACCATTCTCTTTCAGTTCGACGGCGGCGCGTCCCTCTCTCTGGGGGTGCTGCCCGGGCTGGACAACTCGGTCAAGACCCTGACCTGGTACGCCAAGCAGAAGTACTACGGCGGGTTCCGCTACCAGCGCATCAACGGCGGCAACCTGACGGTGGTCAATGTGGTGGACCGGGAGGACTACATCAACTGCGTCATCTCCCAGGAGATGAGCCCCTCCTGGCCGTTGGAGGCCCTGAAGGCCCAGGCGGTCACCGCCCGGAGCTATGCAGCCTCCTGCACGGGACGCCACACCTCCAGCGGCTTTGACCTGTGCGCCACCACCCACTGCCAGGCCTATCCCGGCGCAGGCTCTGTCAACGACAATACATACCGGGCAGCCCAGGAGACGTCAGGCCAGTACGTATGGTACAACGGATCCATTGCGGAGACCTATTATTTCTCCTCGGACGGCGGCGCTACGGAGAGCGCCAAGAACGTCTGGGGCGGCGACCTGCCCTACCTGGTTGGTGTCACGGATCCCTGGGAGGCCACGGTGGCCAGCAAAATTTCCGGCTACAACTGGAGCTATACCTTTACCGCCGATGAGCTGGCTGCCAAGCTGCGCTCCTCCGGCCGCAACTGCGGCACGCTGGCCAGCGTGCGGGTGTCGGAATACACAGCCACAGGAAATATAAGGGCGTTGACCTTTACGGATACAAAGGGCAGCAGCTGGACCATCACCGGCTGCGACAACTGCCGGATCTTCCTGGGCGTGAAGTCGCCCCGGTTCACCGTCACCGGAGGAAGCGGCGGGAGCTACTACGTTAACGAGGACGGCGGAACGCTGTCCTCTGTCTCGGGTGCCTACGCCATTGACGGCGGCGGAAATGTGTCCGCCATCAGCGGCACGCCCTATGTCATCACCGGCAGCGGCACAGAGGTGCTGACCTCCTCCGGCTCCACAGGCGGCAGCTTCACCTTCACCGGAGCCGGCTACGGCCACAACGTGGGCATGAGCCAGTGGGGCGCCTACGCCATGGCCCAGGCAGGGAAGACCTATGTGGACATTCTGAAGTTCTACTACACCGGCGTGGAGATCCGATAAACCAATCCGGCGTGTTATTTTCAATCTGAAAGCAGGGAACAACAAGAGCATGGAACTGAAAACATCTGATTTTTACTACGACCTTCCCCAGGAGCTGATCGCCCAGACGCCGCTGGACCGGCGGGACGGCTCCCGGCTGATGGTGCTCAACAAGGAGACGGGGGAGACCTCCCACCACCACTTCTATGAGCTGCCCAACTTCCTCCGCCCCGGCGACTGCCTGGTGCTCAACGACTCCCGGGTGCTGCCCGCCCGTCTGCTGGGCCACCGGGAGCCCACGGGGGGCGCAGTGGAGGTGCTGCTGCTCATCGACCGGGGCAACAAGGTCTGGGAGTGTCTGGTGCGGCCCGGCCGGAAGGTGAAGCCGGGCACCAAACTCTCCTTCGGCGACGGCCTGCTGACCGCCGATGTGCTGGAGGAGGTGGAGGGCGGAAACCGGCTGATCGAGTTCCACTATGAGGGGATTTTCCTGGAGATCCTGGAGCAGCTGGGCAAGATGCCCCTGCCGCCCTATATCAAGGAGGAGCTCAACGACCCGGAGCGGTACCAGACGGTGTACTCCCGTGAGGTGGGCTCCGCCGCCGCTCCCACCGCTGGTCTCCACTTTACAAAGGAGCTGCTGGCTCAGATCGAGGCCATGGGCGTGCGCCTGGCCTATGTGACCCTCCATGTGGGCCTGGGCACCTTCCGGCCTGTGAAGGAGGAGAACATCACGGACCACGAGATGCACGCCGAGTACTGCATGATCTCCCAGAAGACGGCGGATATCATCAATGAGACCAAGGCCAATGGCGGCCGGGTCATCTGCGTGGGCACCACCTCCTGCCGGACCATTGAGAGCTGGGCGGCTGAGGACGGCACGCTGAAGGAGAGCGCCGGCTGGACCAGCATCTATATCTATCCCGGCTACCGCTTTAAGGCGCTGGACTGCCTGATCACCAACTTCCACCTGCCTGAGTCCACGCTGATCATGCTGGTGTCCGCCCTGGCGGGACGGGAGCACATTCTGGCGGCCTATGAGGAGGCGGTGCGGGAGAAATACCGGTTCTTCTCCTTCGGCGACGCCATGTTTATCTGCTGAAGCGGGCATAAATCAAAAGAGATAGGAGTTTTTGCGTGTTTGAAGTAGTGAAGACCCAGGGCAGGGCCCGGCGGGGCGTGTTTACCTGTGCCCACGGCACAGCCCAGACCCCTGTTTTCATGAACGTGGGCACCCAGGGCGCCATCAAGGGTGCGGTGTCGGCCCACGACCTGAAGGATGTGGGCTGCCAGATCGAGCTGTCCAACACCTACCACCTCCACCTCCGTCCGGGTGACGGCGTCGTGAAGGAGATGGGCGGCCTCCACAAGTTTATGGACTGGGACGGCCCCATTCTCACCGACTCCGGCGGGTTCCAGGTGTTCTCCCTGTCCGGCCTGCGGAAGATCACGGAAGAGGGAGTCACCTTCGCCTCCCACATCGACGGCCGCCGGGTCTTTATGGGCCCGGAGGAGAGTATGCGCATCCAGTCCAACCTGGGCAGCGACATTGCCATGGCCTTTGACGAGTGCGTGGCCAACCCCTCCACCCGGGAGTACGTGAAGCCCTCCTGCGAGCGGACGCTGCGGTGGCTGGAGCGGTGCAAGGCAGAGCACGACCGGCTCAACAGCCTGCCCGACACGGTCAACCCGGACCAGATGCTCTTCGGCATCAACCAGGGAGGCATTTACCCCGACCTGCGGGTGTGGCACATGCAGGAAATCGCCAAGATCGACTGCGACGGCTACGCCATCGGCGGCCTGGCAGTGGGGGAGCCCACCCAGACCATGTACGACATCATCGACGCTGTGGAGCCCCACATGCCCAAGGACAAGCCCCGGTATCTGATGGGGGTGGGCACGCCCTCCAACATCATTGAGGCGGTTGCCCGGGGCGTGGACTTCTTCGACTGCGTCATGCCGGCCCGCAACGCCCGCCATGGGAAGCTGTACACCTGGGAGGGCACCCTGAACATCAAGAATGAGAAGTACAAGACCGACCCCATCCCCATCGACCCCACCTGCACCTGTCCGGCCTGCCAGTCCTTCTCCCGGGCCTATCTGCGCCACCTGTTTGCGGCGGGGGAGATGCTGGCCATGCGCCTGGCGGTGCTCCACAATCTCCACTTCTACAATGAGCTGATGGTCCGCATCCGGGCGGCTCTGGACGAGGGTACCTTTGAGGAGTTCCGGCGGACGTACAGCGGAAAATTGGACGCGCCCATCGGAAATTCGTAAAGAGGACTTGCCAAGTGGTGAGAATGCCGCTATAATGTATAAAGTTGCCACAGGGCAAAGGGGCAGAAATACTGTATTTGGAGGAATTGACCTTGGATATCATTTCCATCGTAATGATCGTCGCAATGCTGGCCATCTTCTACTTCCTGCTGATCCGGCCGGAAAACAAGAAGAAAAAGGCCATGGCCGAGATGCGCAACAGCCTGGCGGTGGGCGACCTGATCACCACCATCGGCGGCATCGTGGGAACCATCTGCGCCGTGAAGGAGGACACCATTGTCATCGAGACCGGCGCCGACCGGGTGCGCATCGAGTTCACCAAGTGGGCTGTGTCCACCAAGGGCACCCAGACCTCTGAGGACTCCGCTCCCGCCAAGGAAGACAAGAAATAACTCCACTGCAAGACAGCCGGCCGCACATGCGGCCGGCTGTTTTTTTATGCGCCGGATCTCAGAAGCGAAAAAGCAGACATGCCGGACGGAACGATGGCATATAATCCACCAGACAAGCACAATGTCTGGGAGGGGAATGGAATGAAACATGTGGAAGAGGACCAGGGAGCCAGACTGGTCCGCTGTGTACTGGGCGTGCTTCTGGGGGGCGGCGTGGCGCTGCTGGCCTGCTTTCTCTTTCTGCTGCTGGCCTCCGTAGGCATCTCCAGGGGATGGATTGGGGAACAGCTGATGTATCAGGTCACCATTGTGGGCTGCGTCATCGGCGGCTTTTCCGGCGGGACGGCTGCCATCCGCCGCTGCCGCTCCAGGGCGCTGATTGTGGGCTTGCTGACGGGCTGTGTGTTTTTTCTGATCCTGCTCACAGTGGGCGTGATCTTCTTCGGACCTGCCGCTCCGGAGGAGGGGCTGGCCCTTCTCTGCGGCGCTCTGTGCGGCGGCGCAGCGGCCGGCCTGCTGGGCGGAAAACGGCCCGCAAGGAAAAAGCGGAAGAGCCGCCGCTAAAAATGGATTGAAAAGAACCGCTTCCTATGCTATAATGAATCGAAGCTCCAAAAAACGACAGTGGAGGAGGGGAAACAGATGAAGCATGTGAAGACGCTTAACGGCGCTACCCTGAAGAACAGCGCTGCTCACGGCGGCTGCGGCGAGTGCCAGACTTCTTGCCAGTCCGCTTGTAAGACCTCTTGCACGGTTGCCAACCAGAAGTGCGAGAACAACAAGTAAGTCGAACAACAAGACTGGAAACGGGGTGGGTTTTGCCCACCCCGTTTCCGTGCCTGTCATTAGGAGAGAAAAGAATGGTACATACTTTTACTGCCCTCGGCGTATCCATCGCCGTGGATGTAAACAGCGGTGCTGTCCACGTGCTGGATAAGACCGCCTATGACCTGCTGGAGGCGCTGGACCGGCAGACTGCCAACCCCGGCCGGCTGGCCGAGCACTGCCCGGCGGACCTGGCCGCCCAGCTGCCCCAGTACAGCGCAGACGCGCTGGAGGAGGCCTGGCAGGATCTGCGTGGCCTTCAGGAGGAGGGGCTCCTCTTTGTGGAGGACGACTACATCGACCCCGCCGCCGCCGTGGCCATGCAGCGGGAGGCGCCCATCAAGGCCCTGTGCCTCCACGTGTCCCACGACTGCAACCTGCGCTGCAAGTACTGCTTCGCCTCCACCGGCGATTTCGGTACCGGCCACCGCATGACCATGGACTTTGAGACCGCCAAGCGGGCCATCGACTTTGTCATCGAGCGCTCCGGGAAGCGGCGGAACATCGAGGTAGACTTCTTTGGCGGCGAACCGCTGATGGCGATGGACACGGTGAAGAAGACGGTGGAGTACGCCCGCTCCATTGAGAAGGAGCACGGCAAGTGCTTCCGCTTTACCATCACGACCAACGGCGTCCTGCTCAACGACGAGAACATCGAGTACATCAACCGGGAGATGTCCAACGCGGTCCTGTCCATCGACGGCCGCAAGGAGGTCAACGACCGGATGCGCCCCACCGTCAACGGCAAGGGCAGCTACGACGTGATCGTCCCCAAGTTCCAGAAGCTGATTGCCGGCAGGGGAGACAAGGACTACTATCTCCGGGGCACCTTCACCCGGGACAACCTGGACTTTGCCGCCGACGTGATGCACATGGCGTCCCTGGGCGCCAAGAACATCTCGGTGGAGCCCGTGGTGGGCGGCGCTGAGGACCCCTATGCCCTCCGGGAGGAGGACGTGCCTACCATCCTGGCTGAGTATGAGAAGCTGGCGGAGGAGCTGCGGGAACATCCCGAGGTGAACTTCTTCCACTTCAACGTGGACCTGGCCCAGGGCCCCTGCGTCATCAAGCGTCTGCGGGGCTGCGGCGCCGGCTGTGAGTATGTGGCCATCACGCCGGAAGGGGATATCTACCCCTGCCACCAGTTCGTGGGCAACCTGGACTACAAGCTGGGCAACCTCTATGAGGGCACCTTCAACATGGAGATCTCCAAGGCCTTCTCCAACCTGAATATCTACACCAGGGAGGACTGCAAGAACTGCTGGGCCCGGTTCTACTGCTCCGGCGGCTGCAGCGCCTCCAACCTGCTTGTCAATGGAGACATAAAAAAGCCTCACCATGTTGGATGCGAACTGGAGCGCAAGCGGCTGGAGTGCGCCATTGCCCTGCGGGCCATTGCGGCGGGCATGGCCGACTGATATACAAAGTGTAATTATACAAAATGTAATCACTGAGACAGCGGCAAAAAATTGGCTTTATCGGCCTAGATACCGAGAAAAATAGAACATTTATCGACAGAAAGGGCGGGCTCCGAAGAGCCCGCCCTTTCCCTATGTAGATATAGTTAACATAACCTGTTTTACATAATATTTTGTCATAATACACAAAAATAATTTTTTTGCTTTATATTTCTTGCGTTGATTCTTCGAAAGGAATATATTATTATTCATAAACTAGGTTAAAAAGAAGGTCTGTCACTTGAAATTGGGATTTATTGGTGCTGGCAATATGTCGGGCGCAATTTTGGACGGCGTTTTAAAGGGCGGCCTTCTCCAGGCGGAGCAGCTGTGGGTCTCCAACCGCCACCAGGATAAGCTGGAGCGCTTTGCCCGACTGGGCGTCCACACCACCACGGACAACTGCCGGGTGGCCCGTGAAGCTGATCTGGTCATCCTTGGCATCAAGCCCCAGATGTTCGGCGAGGTGCTGCCCCAGATTGCGGATGAGGTGAAGGGCAAAGGCGTGCTCTCCATTTCGCCCGGGTACTCCCTGGCTTGGCTGCGGGAGCAGCTGCCCGGCTGTCACGTGATGCGGGCCATGCCCAACACGCCGCTGCTGGTGGGAAAGGGCTGTACCGCCCTGGCGCAGAAGAGCGGCGATGTGCCCGAGGACCTCTTCGAGGAGGTAAAGGCCGTGTTCTCTTCCGCGGGCGAGGTGTTTGTGGTGCCGGAGGATCTGATCGACGCGGTGATCGCCATCGCCGGCTCCTCGCCGGCCTATTTCTTCCGTATGGCCGACGCCATGGTGCAGGCCGGACAGGCCCTGGGCCTGGAGCCGGAGCAGGCGCTGCGTATGGCAGCCCTCACCATGGAGGGCTCGGCCCGCATGCTGCTGGAGAGCGGGAAGACCGCCGGGGAGCTGGCTCGGCAGGTATGTTCGCCCGGCGGCACCACGCTGGCGGCTCTGACCGCCTTTGACGACCACCACTTTGAGGGGATGGTGAACGAGGCCATGGAGCGCTGTGTCCGCCGCTCTCAGGAGCTGGGCAAGTAAGGCTGTCCTTCTAATTCCTCCGGGGCACGCATAGGCTGTCGTGGAGGTGACGGCCATGCGCAGAGCTGTGGCAGGGGTGTGGGATGTCCCAGCGGAGGGCGGAGGACCCGCCCTTGCAGTGATCGGGGTCTGCTTTTTCCTGGGCAGCGCGGCAGGGTGCCTGCTGGCCGCCGCAGCGGGAGGCAGCGGTGCGGAGAGCCTGACGGCCTACGTTCAGGGTTTTCTCTCAGCCGCAGGGGAGGGGAGCGTACAGCCGCCCGCCCTGCTTCCGCTGATGTGGGATGTGCTCCGCTGGCCCATTTTTACGGTGGCTCTGGGGTTTACCGCCCTGGGGGTACTCGGTATTCCAATCTTATTTTCCGTCCGGGGATTTCTGTTGTCCTTTGCAGTGTCCTCCTTTGTTCGAATGTTCGGCAGTGAGGGCTGCTTTGCGGCCGCGCTGATTTTCGGTGTATCCGGGGCAGTCAGCATCCCGACGCTCTTTGTTCTGGGCGTTCAGGGGCTGGCGGCGTCGGCCCGCCTGGCCGGGCGGACCATGGGGGAGAGCAGGAGAGGCTCCCCCTTCGGCCGGGCCTACTTTTTGCGCTGCGGCATGTGCGCCGGGGCGTTCTGTGTGTGTATACTGCTGGAATATCTGGCGGTCCCCACCCTTGTGGCGTGGGCGGCCGGAATGCTGGCGGCATAGGCGTGTCCCTGCCAAAGGGCAGAGCCGCCGAATTCTACATAGGATGGAGACGCGGCAGGGGATGGATTATTTAAAAGAGTATGAGTCATACCTGAAGACAGAGAAAAAGGCGTCCCTCAACACACTCAGCTCCTACCTGCGGGATATCCACCAGTACGCAGGCTGGCTGGAGGGGGAGAACCTGACGGCGGAACAGGCCGGGCAGGCGGATGTGGAGCGATATGTGAAGCATCTGTCCGCCAAGGGGAAGTCTGTGGCCACGGTGACCAGAAGTCTGGCCTCTATGAAGTCCTTTTACAATTTCCTGATCGGCGCCGGTGTGGTGACCGTCAATCCGGTGCGGGGGATTACCCCCGCCAAGGTGGAGCGCAAGCTGCCCCAGATCCTCACCAGCAAAGAGGTGGACCTGTTTCTGGAACAGCCCGACCCCTCCGACGCCAAGGGCTGCCGGGACAAGGCCATGCTGGAGCTGCTGTATGCCACAGGAATCCGGGTGTCCGAACTAATCGGATTGAACCTGGAGCATGTCAATCTGTCCGCGGGCTTCGTCCGCTGCGTGGGGCGGAACAAGGAGCGGATCATCCCGCTCTATCCCGCCGCTGTGCGCGCCCTGACCAACTATGTGACCCAGGTCCGGCCCCAGATGATCGAGCACCCCGACGAGAAGGCCCTGTTTGTGAATATGAACGGGGAGCGCATGAGCCGCCAGGGCTTTTGGAAGATCATCAAGCATTATCAGGAGAAGGCGGGCATCCGCAAGGACATCACGCCCCACACCCTGCGTCACTCCTTTGCGGCCCATCTGCTGGAGAACGGTGCGGACCTGCGGTCCATCCAGGAGATGCTGGGCCACGCCGACATCTCGTCCACTCAGATATACGCCCAGCTGGTGAACCAGAAGCTGAAAGACGTGTACAACAAAGCCCACCCCCGGGCATAAGATGAGAGTGGATACCGGATTTTTATTTACAATTCTCCTTCTAAAACAGCAGACGCCGCGGCAAAATCTGCCGCGGCGTCTGCTGTTGCTGTACGCAATTCTTTGTTGCGCCATATCCTCTGCCGTGATAAAATAAGATCCGTATGTATACCCAGGAGGTTGCCATGATCATTTTGGGAATAGACCCGGGCTTCGCCATCGTGGGCTTCGGGGTGCTGGAGGCGGTGCCGGGGCGGCAGAGGCTGATCCGGTGCGGCGCCATCACCACTCCGGCAGGGCTGCCGCTGCCCACCAGGCTGCTCCAGATCTCCGACGATATGGCCACCCTGCTCCGGCAGTTCAGGCCGGAGGCCATGGCGGTGGAGGAGCTGTTCTTCAACCAGAACGTGACCACCGGCATCGGCGTGGCCCAGGCCAGAGGGGTCATCCTGACCGAAGCGGAGCGGGCCGGCGTCCCTATTTTTGAGTACAGCCCGTCCCAGGTCAAGCAGGCGGTGGTGGGGTACGGCAAGGCGGAAAAACGGCAGGTGATGGACATGACCAAACACCTGTTGGGGCTGAAGGACGTGCCCAAGCCGGATGACGCGGCGGACGCCGTGGCCATCGCCCTGTGCCATGCCCGCTCGTCCTCGTCCCGATTGTCCCTGCTGGACTCCGCCCGGCCGGGCAGCGGGCGGTACGCCGCCCGGGACGACCGCCGCTGATAACCGACAAAACACTTGTGAGGAACCGATATGTTTTACTATGTGAAAGGCCCTGTGGTCCACATGGCGCCCTACCTGGCCGTTGTGGACTGCGGCGGGGTGGGCTATGCCTGCCGCACCACCAACAGCACCCTTGCCCGGCTGCGGAAAGGGGAGGCCGCCACACTCTACACCCACCTCAACGTCCGGGAGGACGCCATGGAGCTCTACGGCTTTGCCAGTGAGAACGAGCTCAGCTGCTTCCAGCTGCTCATCGGTGTGTCCGGCGTGGGCCCCAAGGCGGCGCTGTCCATCCTGTCCTCCACCACTCCCGAGGGACTGGCCACGTCCATCATCACCGGTGACGAGAAGTCCCTCACCGTGGCCCCCGGCATCGGCAAGAAGATCGCCCAGCGCATCATTCTGGAGCTGAAGGATAAGCTGGCCAAGGGTCAGCTCTCCACCCCCGGCGGTGAGAGCTACGGCGGTACCGGCGTGACGGTCATCCCCCAGAACAAGGCCAGCGAGGCCGCGGCCGCTCTGGCTGTTTTGGGATACAGCCAGGCCGAGGCGGCAGCCGCCCTGAAGAACATCGATATGGAGGCCCTGGCCCTGGAGGAGATCATCAAGCAGGCGCTGAAGAAGATGGTGAAGTAAGCGTAAAAACAGCCGGGGGACATGAGGTCCGTCCGGAAGAGGAAGTGAGCATTTGAGCATCGATTTTTCGGAGAGCGGCTTTGAGACGGAAGAGCCTCTGGTGACCACGTCCCTGACCCGGGACGATGAGAACGAGGGCTCTCTCCGCCCCAAGACCCTCTCGGAGTACATCGGCCAGAAGAAGGCTAAGGGCAACCTGGAGATCTTCATCCAGGCGGCCAAGATGCGGGGGGAGCCCCTGGACCACGTGCTGCTCCACGGCCCCCCGGGCCTGGGCAAGACCACCCTGTCCGGTATCATTGCCAACGAGATGGGGGTCAATATCCGCATCACCTCCGGCCCCGCCATTGAAAAGCCGGGAGATCTGGCGGCCCTGCTGACCAACCTGCAGGAAAACGACATCCTGTTCGTGGATGAGATCCACCGGCTCAACCGCTCGGTGGAGGAGATCCTCTATCCCGCCATGGAGGACTTTGCCATCGACATCATCATCGGCAAGGGTCCCTCCGCCAACTCCATCCGGCTGGATCTGCCCAAATTTACCCTCATCGGCGCCACCACCCGGGCAGGGCAGCTGTCCGCCCCTCTGCGGGACCGGTTCGGCGTCACGCTACGGCTGGAGCTATATACCCCCGAGGAGCTGGCCCTGATCGTCACCCGCTCGGCGGGCATCCTGGGGGTGCCCATTGAGGCGGATGGCGCCATGGAGATCGCCCGGCGGAGCCGGGGCACACCCCGTATTGCCAACCGCATGCTCCGCCGGGTGCGGGACTTCGCCCAGGTGCGGGCGGGGGGCGTCATTACCCGGGATGTGGCCGACCAGGCCCTCAGCGCTCTGGAGGTGGACTATCTGGGACTGGACGCCGTGGACCGCCGGATGCTTACCAGCATCATCGAACACTACGGCGGCGGCCCTGTGGGCCTGGAGACCCTGGCGGCCACCATCAACGAGGAGGCCGTCACCCTGGAGGATGTGTACGAGCCCTATCTGATGCAGATGGGCTTTCTCACCCGCACGCCCAGAGGGCGCTGTGTCACCCGCCGGGCCTATGAGCATCTGGGGCTGCCCGTGCCCCGTGGCGACGGTCTGGACCAGCTGTCGTTCTGACGAAAAGCCAACACGGGACTGTGTCCCAGAAAATAAACAGCGCAGAAAGGATTGTTTCTGAATATGGGAAAATTGTTCGGTACTGATGGAATCCGCGGCGTGGTCAACGCCGGACTGGACGCCGACCTGGCCTATAAGGTGGGTCTGGCGGCTGCTCAGGTGCTCACCAAGGAGGGCAACCACAAGCCGCTGGTGGCCATCGGCAAGGACACCCGCATCTCCTCCGACCTGCTGGAGGGCGCCCTGATCGCCGGCCTCTGCTCTGCTGGCGCGGATGTACTCCATCTGGGCGTCATCCCCACCCCTGCCGTGGCCTGGATCACGGTGGACAACAACGCCGATGCGGGCATCGTCATCTCTGCCTCCCACAATCCCTTTGAGCACAACGGCATCAAGATCTTCAACGGCCAGGGCTTCAAACTCTCCGACGCCCTGGAAGGGGAGATCGAGGACATCATCCTCTCCGGCAAGGAGGTGCCCCTGAAGACCCACGGCGACATCGGCCGGGTCATCTACGCCGACCAGAAGGAGCGGGAGGACTATATCGACCACCTGGCCTCCACCGTGACCAGCGACCTGGGCGGGATGCGCATCCTGGTGGACTGCGCCAACGGCGCCTCCTCCGCCACTGCCGCCCGGCTGTTCGACCGCTTCCCTGAGCTGCACACCGACGTCATCAACGCCGACCCTGACGGCGTGAATATCAACAACGGCTGCGGCTCCACCCACCTGGACAAACTGTGCACCATGGTCAAGGCCGGCGGTTACGACCTGGGTCTGGCCTTTGACGGCGACGCCGACCGCTGCCTGGCCTGCGACGAGATGGGCAACGAGATCGACGGCGACCAGATCATGGCTGTCTGCGGTCAGGACCTGATGAGCAGGGGAGAGCTGCCTGGCAACGCCGTGGTGGCCACCGTGATGAGCAACCTGGGTCTGCATGTATTCTGCCGGGAGCACGGAATGCAGCTGCTGTGCACCGACGTGGGCGACCGGAACGTGCTGGAGAAGATGGAGGAGTGCGGCTATGTGCTGGGCGGCGAGCAGTCCGGCCATATGATCTTCCGCCGTTACGCCACCACTGGCGACGGCCAGCTGACCGCCCTTCAGCTTCTCGCCCTGCTGCACGCCTCGGGCAAGAAGGCCTCCGAGCTGGTGGCGGACTGCAAGCGCTATCCCCAGCTGCTGGTGAACGTGGCCGTGGCCGATAAGGCCAAAAAGGCGGAGATCATGGCCAACGCAGATCTGAAGGCCGCCATCGCCCAGCAGGAGGCCCGGCTGGCAGGGGACGGCCGTATCCTGGTCCGTCCCTCCGGCACCGAGGCCCTGATTCGGGTGATGGTGGAGGCCAAGGACGAGGAAACCGCCAAGTCCTGCGCGCACGAATTGGCAAATCTGATTAAAACACTCTGAGATTTTTCAGGCGCTTTAAAATAATTTGCATAAAACTATTGACAAATACCGGTTCTTCTGCTTTAATAGGTAAGGAGATTTGGAATGAAGCCACAGGATCAGGACTACCAAAAGCTGTCAGATGAGGCACTGTGTATCCAGGCTGCGTCAGGGGATCGCCTGGCGGAAGAGACCTTGGTCATCCGGTACAACCGCTTGGTGCGCATGTGTTCCCGCCCGCTCTTCCTGGCCGGGGGAGACAGTGAAGACCTGATTCAGGAGGGGATGGTTGGCCTGCTGGCCGCCATTCGGGTCTATGACCCGTCCAAAGGTGCTTCTTTTCATACTTATGCGGAGACCTGCATAAGGAACCGTCTCCTGTCCGCGGTGAAGGCGGCGTCCCGCGATAAGCACACGCCGCTGAACAACTACATCTCATTCGAAACCCCTTTCTTTGATGGAAAGACCGACCACTATGCTTATGGTACAGACCAGGAGCGTCTGGAGAACCCTGAGACCATTATGATCGGCAGGGAAGAGCTCCGGGAGCGCTTGGGTGTGCTGAAGGGCCAGCTGTCCGGTTTCGAAGCGAAAGTCCTCGGACTGTATCTGAACGGACTGTCCTATGATGAGATTGCAGCCGAGGTAAAACGGTCCCCGAAATCGGTGGACAACGCTGTCCAGCGCATCAGGCGCAAGGTGGCGAGGCATTTCCAGTCTGGCGATATCAGCGCAAGCTGAACGCAAATATTACATGTCCCAGCAAAGTAGGTTTATCCTGACCTGGGCAAAGAGTCAAAGAGAGGGTATCATCATGTTTGAAGACAAGACACTCGTATGCAAGGAATGTGGCAAGGAGTTCGTGTTCACCGCTGGTGAGCAGGAGTTCTATGCCGAGCGCGGCTTCCAGAACGAGCCCCAGCGCTGCAAGTCCTGCCGTGACGCCCGCAAGAACGCCGCCCGTGGCCCCCGTGAGTACTTCACCGCCACCTGCGCTGCCTGCGGCGGCGAGGCCCGGGTTCCCTTCGAGCCCAAGTCCGATCGTCCCGTCTACTGCAGCGAGTGCTTTGCTCGTATGCGTGGGCAGCAGTAATTCGCGCGATAAAAACGCCCGGTGCATGTGCACCGGGCGTTTTTCATCTGTCCGAAGCCGAGAAAAATCGAAGATGGAAGAAAAAACAGAATCTCCATCTTGCATTATTGAAGGAATTAGGATATACTACCCATATCCTAGAGATTTACGGAGGTAACCACCCATGGTTCAGATTACGAAGGATACCATTATCGGCGACATCCTGGACATCGCCCCCGAGACCGCGCCCCTGTTCCTCTCCATCGGCATGCACTGCCTGGGCTGCCCCTCTTCCCGTGGCGAGACCGTGGAGCAGGCCTGCATGGTCCACGGCGTGGACGTGGACGCGCTGCTGGCTGAGCTGAACAAGATGACCGCCGGCGCTGCCCAGTAATCAATACCGCAAGAGAGAGCGGCTCCGGCCGCTCTCTTTTTTTAAACAGAAGAGGTGAAGACGTTGCGCGTTTATGAGCTTTCGCCCCGGCTTCAGTCGGTGGCGGATCTGGTGCCGGAGGGGGCCCGTTTTGCAGATGTGGGTACGGACCACGCCTATCTCCCGGTCTGGTTGGTGCTGCAGGGGAAGATCGACCGGGCGGTGGTATCCGACCTGCGGGAAGGGCCGTTGAACCGGGCCCGGCAGACCGCAGCCCACTACGATGTGGAGGAGAAGCTCTCCTTCCGGCTCTGCGACGGCCTGGCGGGCATCTCTCCCGATGAGGCGGACACCATCTCCATCGCCGGAATGGGCGGGGAGACCATCGCGGAGATCCTCACCGCGGCCCCCTGGGCAGGGCAGGAGGGCCGCCGGCTGATCCTCCAGCCCATGACGGCTCAGGAGCAGCTCCGGGCCTGGCTTTGGGACCACGGCTTCCGTATCCAGCGGGAGGTGCTGACCCAGGAGGGGCGGACGGTCTATGTCACGCTCCTGGCCGTGCCGGGGGAGGATGGACCCTACACGCCCGCCGAGGCCTGGGCCGGGCGGCAGCATCAGGGCATGGACGCGCCGCTGAGAGGGCAGTATCTGGAGAAGCTGCTCCGCCGGGCGGAGGCCGCCGCCGCCGGCGTGGTCCGGTCCAGCAAGCCGGAAGACGCCGCCCGGGCCAGGGAACTGGAAGAGGTGGCCGCAGGCCTGCGGCAGATGAGAGAGGAGTGGAATACATGGCAACGGTAATGGACGTATATCGCTTTCTGGATGAAAAAGCCCCTTTTAATACTCAGATGAGTTTTGACAACGCCGGGTTCCTGGTGGGGCGCGGTGACAAGGAGGTGCGCACCATTCTGGTGGCCCTGGACATCACCGGGGCAGTGGTGGAGGAGGCCGCCCAGGTGGGCGCGGAGCTGATCGTATCCCACCATCCGGTCATCTTTATCCCTGCCAGGCACGTCACCGACCAGGACTCTGCCGGGCGCAAGCTGCTGGCGCTCCTGGAGCACAATATCGCCGCCATCTGCGCCCATACCAATCTGGACATCGCCCCCGGCGGCGTCAATGATGCCCTGGCCCAGGCCCTGGGGCTGGAGCAAATCGGGCCCTTCAGCGAGGACGGTTTGGGCCGTACCGGCGTAATCTCCGGCGCGCCCAGCGCGGAGGCCTTTGCCGCTCAGGTGAAGGAGCGGCTGGGCGCCAACGGCGTCCGCTTTGTGGATGGGGGCCGCCCGGTCCGGAAGGTGGCCGTGGGCGGCGGTGCCTGCGGAGACATGGTCTCCACCGCGGTGGCCTGCGGATGCGACACCTTTGTCACCTCGGACGTCAAGTACCACGAATTCCAGGATGCGGAGGCGCTGGGCCTGAATCTGATCGACGCCGGACACTATCCCACAGAGAATGTGGTGTGCCCTGTGCTGGCGGACTGGCTCCAGAAGGGCTTCCCCGGCCTGCGGGTGTACCTGTCCTACCGCCACCATGAGGTGTTTTCCTACTGCTGACGGCCTGCGAGGGGTTGAAAAGCGTACTTTTTTGTGGTATACTGTCATACGCGAATTTTCAAGAGAGGAAGTATTCCAATGTCTGGACATTCCAAATGGCACAATATACAGAAGACCAAGGGCGCCGCGGACGCCAAGCGTTCTCAGATTTTTACCAAGATCGCCCGTGAGATGATCGTGGCGGTCAAGACCGGCGGCAGCGGGGATCCCGCCAACAACTCCCGTCTGGCCACCGTCATCGCCAAGGCCAAGGCCGCCAACATGCCCAACGACAACATCAAGCGCACCATCGACAAGGCGCTGGGCTCCGGCAACACCGACAGCTATGAGAACGTGGTGTACGAGGGCTATGGTCCCTGCGGCGTGGCCGTGATCGTGGAGGCCCTCACCGACAACCGCAACCGCACCGCTCCCTTTGTCCGCCACATCTTTGACAAGTACGGCGGAAACCTGGGCGCCACCGGCTGTGTGTCCTGGTCCTTTGACCAGAAGGGCGTGATCGTCATCGAGCGGGAGGACCTGGACGAGGACACCGTGATGATGGACGCTCTGGATGCCGGCGCTGACGATATGAGCGCGGACGAGGACTGCTTCGAGATCACCACCTCTCCCGATGCCTTTGGCGACGTGCTGGCCAAGCTGGAGGAGAAGGGCTATGTGTTCGCCTCTGCCGAGGTGGAGATGGTCCCCCAGAACTACGTCAAGCTGGAGAATGAAGAGGACGTCAAGAACATGGAGAAGCTCATCGACTTCCTGGAGGAAAACGACGACGTCCAGAACGTGTACCACAACTGGGAGCAGGAGTAACCTGCCTGACAGCATCTGAAAAGCGTGCTCTGTGCGAAAGGCGCAGGGCACGCTTTTTGTCTGTATTCCATACTGCCTGCCGGATGATCCGGCAGGCCGTTTTTTGTGTGGGACAAGGATTCATATTCCGCCGTGGACGTTCATAGGATTGTTCCGGTGATACAGGCTGCAAAAGAGGAGGGTTCCTATGGACAGAGGCATGACAGAGGACGCGGGCGCCCGGTTCCGTCAAGCGGCGGCGCTGCTGCCGTCCCGGCTGCGTCAGGCGGCGGAGGGGCTGAGCAGGGAACAGCAGAGCCGGGCGGAGGAGCTGCGGCTGAGGAACGGCTATCCCATCACGGTCTCCGGGCCGGAGGGGGAACAGGTCATCCCGGGCTGTGAGCAGCAGAGGCTGACAGAGCGGGATTTAGGCCAGGTGCTGGAGATTGCCACCCAGGCCTCCGCCCACACGGTACTGGAGCAGGTGCGCAACGGGTTTGTCACAGTCAGGGGCGGGCACCGCATCGGCATCTGCGGCAGCGGCGTGGTGCGGGACGGCGAGGTGTGCAACCTGCGGCGGCTGTCCTCGCTCTCTATTCGGGTGGCCCGCTCAGTGCCGGGCATTTCCGCCGGAATTTTGGACGGGCTCACAGTGGGCGGAGTGCTCCAGAGCACGCTGATCCTCTCGCCGCCCGGCGGCGGGAAGACCACGCTGCTGCGGGACATCATCCGTGCGGTCTCCGACGGGGACGGGGTCGCACCCATGCGGGTAGGCATCGCCGACGAGCGGGGCGAGCTGGCCGCCATGTACGACGGCCTGCCCCAGCTGAACGTGGGGCGCCGTACCGACGTGCTGGACGGCTGTCCCAAGGGGACGGCGCTGCTGATGCTGCTGCGGGGCATGAACCCCCAGGTGCTGGCAGCGGACGAGATCACCGCCCCGGCAGACTGTGCGGCCCTGGAGGCGGCCGCCAACTGCGGCGTGACGCTGCTTGCCACCGCCCACGCCTCCGGTACGGAGGACCTGTCTTCCCGCCCACTGTACCGCCGTCTGCTGGATGGGGGGATCTTCCGGCGGGTCGTTCTCATCCGGGGCAGCGGAAGGAGCCGGACCTATCAGGTGAAGCGGCTGGAGGGGGGAGCGGCGTGCTGAGGCTTTTGGGCGCGGTGCTCCTCACCGGCGGCGCGGGCGCTCTGGGATTCGGCGCGGCAGCACGGCTGAACCGCCATGTGCGCACCCTCCGCCTGCTGACAGAGGCGCTGGAGCGGATGGAGCGGGAGCTCTCCTTCCGCCTCACCTCCATCCCCGAGCTGTTCACCCTTCTGGCTAGCCATCTGGCCCCGCCGGTCGGGCCGTTCTTTGCCCGCTGCCGGGACAGCCTCTGCCACCTAGGAGACGAGCGGCTGGAGGATCTGTGGCGGAGCGCTCTGGCGGACTCCGACCTGGATCTGGAGGGGGAGGAACGGCAGGTCCTGGAGACGCTGGGGGGCATCCTGGGCCGGTACGACGGGGAAGGGCAGACCCAGGCCCTGGCCCTGGCCCGGGCCCAGCTGGAGCAGTGCCTGGAGGCGGCTGTGGCCGAGCGGGCCAGAATGGGCAAGATGTACGGCGCGCTGGGTCTGGCCGCCGGCGCATTTCTGGTGATCGTACTTCTGTGAGGCGCAATACTCCGCCGCAGGGCGGAGGAAAGGGGAAGTTGAACCGCAATGGACGTGGATCTGATTTTTAAAATTGCCGCCATCGGCATTCTGGTCTCCGTACTCAACCAGGTGCTCACCCGCTCCGGGCGGGATGAGCAGGCCACCATGATCACGCTGACCGGTCTGGTGGTGGTGCTGATGATGGTGGTGCAGGAGATCAGCGATCTCTTCAGCCTGGTGAAGAACCTGTTCGGCCTATGACGGACGTCCTGAAAATCGCCGCTGTGGCCATTGCGGCGGCCCTGTGCGCGGTGGTGGTGAAAAAGCAGGTCAGGGAGCTGGCTCTGGTGTTGGCGCTGGCCGCTGGCGCAGTCATCCTTACCGCGGCCCTGGGGGCGCTGGAGAGTGTACGGGCGCTGTTGGACGAGCTGGCCCAGCTGGCAGGGCTGGAACCGGCTGTTCTGGCCCCGGTGGTCAAGACAGTGGGGGTGGCCATCATCACCAGAGTGACGGTTGAGGTCTGCAAAGACGCCGGAGAAGGGGGGATCGCCGCTTTTGTGGAGATCGCCGGTTCAGCGGTGGCGCTGTATCTGGCGCTCCCGCTGGTGCGGGCGGTGCTGTCCGCCATCACCGGATTGCTGTGAGAGGTGTACCAATGAAGGCATACAGAACATGTGCTGTCGCCCTGGCTCTGTTGGCGCTGCTCTGCTGCGGGGCAAGGGCCGTGGAGACAGAGGACACGGTGCTGACCGCCCAGTCGGAGGCGCTGGACCTCCACGGCCTGGAGCAGGCGGCGGAGGAGTACGGCGGCGGACAGGCCATCACACCGGATACCAGCCTGGACGATGGGCTCCAGGCCATTCTGGACACGGGGAGCGACCAGGTGTTCGGCGTAGTGCGCAAGGCAGTGCGCAGCGGTGTGCTGCTGCTGGCGGTGGTGCTGCTGTGCGCCCTGGCCGACGGGATGAAGGCAGCCGGCCAGTTGGGCGGCGGCATAGACGTGGTATCGGTGGCTGGAGCACTGGCTGTCACCGCCGTGGCGGCGGCAGATGTAAACACCCTGGTAGGGCTGGGCCGGGAGGCGCTGGACAACATGGACATGTTCTCCAAGGTGCTTTTGCCCACCATTACCGCCGCGGCCGCTGCCAGCGGAGCGCCCGGCAGGGCGGCAGCCCGGCAGCTTGCCACCGTGCTCTTTTCCGACGTGCTTCTGACCCTGATCACCCGGCTCCTTATCCCGTTGGTCTATGCCTACATCGCCGCCTCAGCCGCCTATGCAGCCCTGGGCAACGAGGGACTCAAGCGCATCGGCGGCGTGCTCAAATGGGTGGTGACGACAGTGCTCACATCGGTGCTCATCCTCTTCGTGGGCTACCTGACTGTCTCCGGCGTCATCGCCGGTACTGCCGACGCGGCCACAGTGAAGGCGGCCAAGTTCGCGGTGTCCAGCGTGGTCCCCGTGGTGGGCGGCATCCTCTCCGATGCAGCGGAGACCGTCCTGGTGGGGGCTTCTGTGCTGCGGAACACGGTGGGGGTGTTCGGCATGCTCACCGTGCTGGGCATCTGCCTGGTGCCCTTCCTCCAGCTGGGCATCCACTACCTGGCCTACAAGCTGACCGCCGCGCTGACCGGCACCGTGTCGGCCGGCCGGGTCACCGGGCTCATTGACAGCATCGGCGGCGCCTTTGGGCTGGTGCTGGGCATGACGGGCGCCTGCGCTCTTTTGATGTTGGTATCCATTGTTTCGGCAATTTCGGTGGTGACGGTATGATAGAACTAATCAGGGACTGGCTGGTGGGTATCACCTGCGGCGCCATCATTGTGGCTTTGGCGGACGGCCTGTCGCCCAACGGGACAGTGCGGAAAATCGGCCGCCTCACCGGTTCCCTTGTGCTGGTGCTGGCCATGATCCAGCCGGTGCTTCGGATCGACAGCCGCACCCTCGCCGGAATTCTGACCGAGTACCGGGTAGAGGCCATGGGGACGGTGGACACGCTGGAGGAGGAGAACGGCAGATTGATGAAAGATATCATAGCCGACGAGACCAGCGCATATATTTTGGACAAGGCGGAGGAGCTGGGCGTTGTCTGCCAGGTCCGGGTGACCGCCTGGACAGAGTCGGGGGACTATCCGGTGCCCGATGGGGTTGAGATCACAGGCGACCTGACTCAGGGGGAGCAGGCAGCCCTCACCCGGGTAATCGCGGCGGAACTGGCCATCCCCGCTGAACGGCAGTGCTATGTGGAGGATGTGGAATGAAATGGACGTTTCAATGGGAGAGGCTGACCCAGAGGACGGCAGAACTCTTCCAAAAATACAAATATGTGCTTCTGGTTATTGCGGCCGGCATCGTGCTGCTTCTCCTGCCGCTGGGCGGAGACGACAGTTCCCCATCCGGCGGCACAGAGCGCCAGAGCGAAAGCGGCGGTGAGAGCTTTCAGGTGGAGGAGATGGAGCAAAAGCTGGAGCAGGCGCTCTCCAAGGTGGACGGGGCAGGGGAGGTGACAGTGGTTCTCACAGTAAAGAGCGGCGCCCGGCAGATCCTGGCCCAGGACGCCACCCGGTCCGGGGATGAGAGCTCCACCAGCACAGTGGTGGTGTCCACAGGCTCAGGTACGGAGGACACAGTGGTGCTCCAGCAGGTCTACCCCCAGTACCAAGGTGCGCTGGTGGTCTGTCCGGGGGGCGGCGACCCGGCGGTCTGCCTCAAGCTGGTGGACGCGGTGTCTGCGCTCACCGGGCTGGGCGCCGATAAAATATCCATATGCAAATCAAAATGACGATAAATGGTGAAAGGATTGGTTCAGTATGAAGCTCTGGAAACGAAACGCGGTGGTGGCGGCCATCGTCCTCTTTGTGTGCGTGGCGGTCTACCTCAACTGGTCCTACCACAAGGACAACAACGCGGATGCCGGGAAGACCCTGGGGGAAGCGGCGCTGGTGGGCAGCCAGACCGACGACCCTCTCCTGACCGGAAGCACGGTCTCCGCCTCTCCTTCGCCCTCGCCCAGCGCTGGGGCGGACGGAGAGACCTCCGGCCAGCAGACAGAGAACAGTGCGTCGGAGACGGGGAGCAGCAACTACTTTGACTCCGCCCGGCTCAACCGGCAGCAGGCCAGGGACAGCGCTCTCTCGCTGCTCCAGGAGGCCGCCGGGGATGAGAACGCCGACCAGGCCATGAAGGACGAGGCCAACGCCTCCATCCAGACCATGGCCAGCGTCACGGTCAGCGAGGCCCAGATCGAAAACCTGGTCACGGCCAAGGGCTATGCCGACTGCGTGGCCTTCATCGGAGACAACAGCGTGTCCGTGGTGGTATCCAACAACGGTTTGGGCCTCACCGACGCAGACGTGGCCAAGATCACGGAGATCGTCACCGACGAGACCGGCATGGAGGCCAGCCAGATCAAGATCATCGAAGCCACAGAGGAATAGCGCCGGAACAGCCGGACGGCCAGCCTGCGGGAGAGAAAAACGCAGGCCGGCTGCCCGGCTGTGCGCTTTCGGAAAGGTTTTCAGACAATGGGTAAAAATATGTTTGTTATTTTCGCCGGTTTGTGGTACAATGCTTAAAGATATCGGACCCTATACTGTACGACATAAGGAGTGTGACCTTTATGGGCGAAGGCAGAGAGTATGTTTCCCGCCCCGACGAGATGGGAAATATCCATATATCCGAGGATGTTATGGCGGTCATCGCCGCCGCCGCCGCGCTGGAGGTAGAAGGTGTCGGCAGCCTGGCGGCCAATCTGGGCAATGATCTGGTGGAGATGCTGGGCGGCAAGAAGAACCTGGCCAAGGGCGTCCGCGTCTCCAGCAACGAGGACGGCAGCCTGACCGTCGACGTGGGCATCCTGGTGAAGTACGGCTATACCATCCCCGAGGTGGCCGCCAAGGTGCAGGACGCCGTGTTCTCCAGCCTTGAGAATACCAGCGGCCTGACCCCCGCCTGCGTCAACGTGAACGTCACCGGCATCACCTTTGACCGGGACGCCAAGCGGCCTCAGTAACATCTCCCATAAAAAAGAGCATTGGGCGCGGCCCCCGCGCTCAATGCTTTTTTGCGTACAGGCGCAAAACTGGGGGTTTATCTTTGGTCGGACTTTGTATATAATAGGGTTATATTCATTGGACTATCCATTCATGAGAGAAATAGCAGGGCCGGCAGGACGGCCCGTGACGGAGGAAGAAACATGACCAGGACCAACGCCAGAGAAATTGCCGTGCACCTCACCTTTGAGCTCAGCTTTACCGACCAGACTGCCGATGAACTTCTGGATACGGCCCTGACGCGCGCGACCTTTGCGCTCATCGGGGAGGAAGAGCCTCTTTACGCCGAATATCCCAACGCCAAGCAGCGGGAGTACATAAGCGAGCTGGTGCGGGGGGTGTACCTCCACTGCCCCGAGCTGGACGACTACATCTCCCGCTACGCCATCGGCTGGACCTTCTCCCGGATCCCCCGGGTGGCGGTGGCCGTGATGCGGGTGGCCATGTACGAGATCCTCTACATGCAGGATGTACCCAATGCCGCAGCCATCAACGAAGCCCTGGAGATCGCCAAGGGGTATGAGACTCCTGAGGTCGTCTCTTTCATCAACGGCATTCTGGGCTCCTTTGTCCGCAAGGAGTCCATCCCCGAGCGGGTGTCCCCCTTCCAGGCAGAGGACATTTTTGATGCCGAGCCCGCCGCCGGGGAGGGGGAGGAGGCCCCCCAGGCATGACCGGACTACGCTGCCTGGGCCTTGACACCAGCAATTACACCACCTCCGTAGCTGTATTTGACGGGTCCTCGGGGGAGAATATCGGCCGCCTGCTGGATGTGCCCTCCGGGACTTTGGGCCTGCGCCAGAGCGACGCCCTGTTCCAGCATGTGAAGCGGCTGCCCGGTCTCTTTGAGCAGCTTCGCGGGAAGGAGCTGCTCCGGGATCTGGCCGCTGTGGGCGCCAGCACCCGCCCCAGAGCGGTGGACGGCTCTTACATGCCCTGTTTCCTGGCGGGAGAAGGACAGGGGAGAGCCCTGTCCGCCACCTTGGACGTCCCATTTTTCCCGGTGTCCCACCAGCAGGGGCATATTGCCGCCGCCGCCTGGTCTGCCGGGCGGATGGATCTGCTGGACGCGCCTATTCTGGCCTGGCACCTCTCCGGAGGCACCACGGAACTGCTGTACGTGGAGCCGGAGGGGATCAATGTCCGTGCCCAGGCCATCGGAGGCACCAGCGATATCTCTGCCGGCCAGCTCATCGACCGGACCGGGAAGCTGCTGGGGCTGGATTTTCCCGCGGGAAAGGCTTTGGACGCCCTGGCCCGGGAGTCTCAGAGTGAGAAACGCTTTAAGGTGAAGCTCAACGGCTGTTCTTTTTCTCTCTCCGGCGTGGAGAACCAGGTCAAAGCCCTGGCGGAGCGGGGGGAAGCCCCTGCCGACATTGCACGTTTTGCGCTGAACACCATCGCCGACGCGGTATCCAGAGCCACGGCGGTCGCCCTGGAGGAACATCCCGGACTGAGTGTGCTCTGCTCCGGCGGCGTGGCCTCCAATACGCTGCTGCGGGAGAGGCTGGGGGGCGCGGTCTTTGCCGAGCCCAGATACTCCACGGACAACGCCATGGGCGTAGCCATTCTGGCCTGGCGCAGCCTGCGGGCGGGGGAGCATGTCCATGAGAAATGACACGGTCTACTCAGTCTCCCAGGTCAACCAGTACATCAAAGATCTTCTGGACGGAAACGGCGCCCTCTCCGGCATCTATATCCGGGGCGAGATCTCCAACTACAAGATGTACCCCTCCGGCCATCACTATTTCTCCATGAAGGATGAGGGAGGCGCCATCCGCTGCGTCATGTTCCGCCGGGAGGCGTCCGCGCTTCGGTTCCGCCCGGAGAACGGCATGAAGGTGGTTGCCTTCGGCCGGGTGACGGTGTTTCCCCGGGACGGGCAGTACCAGCTCTACGTCAGCGCCCTGACGCCTGACGGCGTAGGCGACCTCTACGTGGCCTTCGAACAGCTCAAGGCCAAGCTGTACGCCGAGGGTCTGTTTGATCCGGCCCACAAAAAGCTGGTTCCACGTTTTCCGAAGCGCATTGCCCTGGTGACCTCAGCCGCCGGCGCGGCGGTGCGGGATATGCTGCGGATCCTGGGAGCCCGGTGGCCCATGGCTCAGGTGGCCGTGGTACCCGTGCGGGTCCAGGGAGCTGAGGCTCCCGGCGAGATCGCCGCGGCTCTGGGGTGGGTCAACCGGCTGGGCTGGGCCGACCTCATCATCACCGGCCGGGGCGGCGGCTCCATGGAGGACCTGTGGGCCTTCAACGAGGAGGTCGTGGCCCGGGCGATTTACGCCTCCCAGATCCCGGTGATCTCCGCTGTAGGCCATGAGCCGGATGTGACCATTGCCGATTTTGTGGCGGATCTGCGAGCCGCCACACCCTCCAACGCGGCAGAACTGGCCGTCCCCGATCAGAAGGACGTGGCGGGCAGATTGAACCAGCTGTCGGCCCGGATGGACCAGGCTATGACCCGGCGTCTGGGCGAGCTGTCCTCCAAATTGGAGCATCTGTCAGGCAGTCGCGCTTTACAGAATCCCATGAACTATATTGAGGACCGGCGGGTTCTGCTGGACTATCAGCGCACCCGTCTGGCCCACGGCCTCTCTGGCGCGCTGAACCGGGAGCGGCAGCGTTTTGCCCGGCTGGCGGCATCTCTGGATGCCATGAGCCCCCTGAAGGTGCTGGCCAGAGGTTACGCTATCCCACGCCGGGAGGACGGCACGGTGGTGCGATCCAAAACCGATGTGGTGGCAGGGGATACCCTGCACCTGCGGGTGGCGGATGGAGAAATTCCCTGTGTGGTAAAGGAGCATTGACAGATGGCAGAGAAGAAGCTGACCTTTGAACAGGCCATGGCCCGGCTGGAGGAGATCGTGTCCAAGCTGGAGCAGGGTGACGCGCCGCTGGAAGACGCGCTGGCCCTCTTTGAGGAGGGGACAAGCCTGATGAAAAAGTGTTCCACCATGCTGGACAAGGCGGAGCAGAAGGTCATCAAGCTGACCGCAGCTCCGGATGGGACGCCGGTGGAGCAGCCCATGGACCAGGGCGTGTGATTGGTTTTGCCCCAGGAGACGCGGTGTGTGGCGTCTCCTGGGTTTCCCGGCGCGAAACGGGCCGTTTCGGACCGCCGTGCCGAAGTTTTGCAGAACAAAGGAGTCGGGATGATGTACGAAGAAGTGCTTCGCGCGGATTGCGCCCTGGTGGAAAACTATCTGAGGCAGTGTTTTGCGGGACGGGAGTCCCGGGCCGATCTGTATGACGCCATGCTTTACAGCCTTCTGGCGGGCGGAAAGCGTCTCCGGCCCGTGCTGGCGCTGGAGACCTGCCGCATGTGCGGGGGAGACGTGAATACCGCTCTGCCCTTTGCCTGCGCGGTGGAGATGATCCATACTTATTCTCTCATCCACGACGATCTGCCCTGCATGGATGACGACGATCTGCGCCGTGGCCGGCCCACCAATCACAAGGTCTACGGTGAAGCCACGGCGGTCCTGGCCGGAGACGCCCTGCTGACTGCTGCCTTTGAGACCATTGCGGAGCACGGTACGTCCCTCGGTGCGGACAAGGCGCTGGCTGCCTCCGCCTGCCTGGGCCGTGCAGCCGGAGCCCGGGGCATGGTGGGCGGACAGGCGCTGGACATGGCGGGGGAGGGGCACTCTCTCTCCCTGTCAGAAGTGGAGGAACTCCAGCGTCTGAAGACAGGTGCGCTTATCTCCGCGGCAGCCGAGATCGGCTGTATTGTGGCCGGCGGCGGAGCGCAGGAGCGGGCTGCTGTGCGGCGGTACGCCGAACTGTTGGGCCTGGCCTTCCAAATCCGGGACGATATGCTGGATGTAGAGGGTGACGAGGCCAAGCTGGGCAAGCCCATCGGCTCCGACGCCGCCAACGAGAAAGTGACGTTTGTCAGCCTCAAGGGAATGGAAGCATGTGAAGCGCTGGTAAGCGAGAAGACCGAAGTGGCCAAAGAGGCGCTGCAGAGTACCTTCGAGGACGCCGGTTTCCTCTGCTGGCTGGCGGATAAACTGGTGAAACGGGAGAAGTGACCGCATATGGAATTGAATGCCGCCAATTACCATCTGGGCAACTTGATTCTGATTCTGGCCGCCGTGTCCTGGGCCGTGGCCCAGATACTGAAGGTGGTCATCCAGCTTTTGACCAAACGCCGGCTTGACTGGCGCCAGATTTGGGCCAGCGGCGGTATGCCCAGTTCGCACTCCGCCTTTGTCTCCGCCTGTGCCGCGTCCACCGGCATGCTGTACGGCTTTTCCTCGCCCCTCTTTGCCATCGCGGCCGTGGTGGCCATCGTGGTGATGTACGACGCCGCCAACGTCCGCAAGGCCGCCGGTGAGCAGGCCAAGATTCTCAACTATATGATGGACCACTGGAGTGAGATGAAACCGGAGCTCTTTGGAAAAGAGCTGAAAGAACTGCTGGGCCACACGCCCATGCAGGTGATCATGGGGGCGCTGCTGGGGGTCGCCATCGGCCTGGGAGGTACCTTCCTGATCTAATAAGTGATTCATACAGAGGTGCTTATGATTCAGCAAGCGGATATTCCGGATATAAAGAATATAACGGACTGTGAAGCTGAGACGCTTTGCACCCGCCTCCGTGCCAGCCTGATCGACTCGGTCTCCAAAACCGGCGGTCATCTGGCCTCCAACCTGGGCGCGGTAGAGATCACAGTGGCCCTTCACCGGGTGTTTGATTTTACCCGTGACCGGTTGGTCTTTGATGTGGGACACCAGTGCTATACCCATAAGATCCTCACAGGGCGGGCAGACAAGATGTCCAGCCTGCGCACATTCGGCGGCATGTCCGGCTTTCCAAAACCGGCGGAGAGCTGCTGTGATGCCTTTATCGCCGGTCATGCATCCAACTCGGTGTCCGTGGCCACCGGTATGGCCAGGGGACGGACGCTGCTGGGGGATAATTACTATGTGATCGCTCTCATTGGTGACGGCGCGCTTACCGGCGGTCTGGCGTATGAGGGCCTCTCAGATGCCGGCAACAGCGGCGAACGAATGCTCGTCATCCTCAACGACAACGGCATGTCCATCACCAAAAACGTGGGCGGCATTGCTGAACATCTGGCCAGACAGCGCCTGAAGCCCCAGTACCTGCGGTTCAAGAAGGGATATCGTAAGGTAACCGGTACGATACCCGGGGGGAAAACCCTTTACCGCATCACCCACAGGATCAAAAAAGCGGTCAAAGAGACCCTGCTGCCCTGCTCCTTTTTTGAGGATATGGGCTTCACCTATCTGGGCCCGGTGGACGGCCATGACGTGAAGGGACTGACCAGCCTTCTCCGGTATGCGAAGGATATCGAGGGCCCCGTCCTGCTCCATGTAAGGACTGTAAAGGGGAATGGGTATACACCTGCAGAGCGGAATCCGGATCGTTTCCACGGTGTGGGCCGCTTTTGTGTCCAGACGGGAGAGCCGCTGTCGGCAGGGAGCCCCAATTTCTCTGCCGCTTTTGGCGGGACGCTGTGTGAGTTGGCGGAGAAAGACAGCAGGATCTGTGCCATTACAGCGGCCATGCGGGATGGTACAGGGCTGGGGGAGTTTTTCTGCCGCTTTCCGTCCCGCAGCTTTGATGTGGGAATCGCGGAGGGCCACGCCACTGCCATGGCCGCCGGAATGGCCAAGCAGGGTATGGTACCTGTTTTCGCGGTCTACTCCACCTTTCTTCAGCGCGGCTATGACATGCTGATCCATGACGTTGCCATTCAGGGCCTCCATGTGGTCTTTGCGGTGGATCGGGCCGGTCTGGTGGGAGAGGACGGCGAGACCCATCACGGCGTCTTTGATGTGGCATTTCTGGACACAGTCCCGGGCATGACTGTACTCTGCCCGGCCAGTTTTTCTGAGCTGAAGACGATGCTGGCCTATGCCATCCAGGAGGTGCAGGGGCCCGTGGCGCTGCGCTACCCCCGCGGCGGTGAGGGGGCATATACGGCGGATTCCGGCACCGGGCCCGCCGTCCTGCTGCGGCAGGGAAGTGATGTGACGCTGGTCGGGTACGGCGTTATGATAAACGAGGTGCTCCGCTGCGCCGAATTGCTCCAGCAGCAAGGAATATCGGCTGATGTTGTGAAGCTGAATACCATTACACCGATTGATATCCATACGATCCAGAATTCTCTTTCTAAAACCGGTCGCCTGCTCGTGGCGGAAGATGTCATGGATGCCAACTGTGTGGGCCGTCGGATTGCCGCAGAACTGGCCCTGGCCGGTTCGCCGGCCGCCAACGTGGCGCTGTGCAACCTTGGACGTTCTTTTGTGACCCACGGTTCTGTGGCAGAACTGCGAAAGCTCTGCGGATTGGATGGAGAAAGTCTCTGCCGGAAGGCGATGGAGGTCTGTACACGTGGCTAAAAAACGATTGGATGTCCTGCTCTGTGAGCGCGGACTGATGGAGAGCCGTCAGAAGGCGCAGGCTGTCATTATGGCGGGGCAGGTCTATGTGGCGGGCCAGAAGGTGGATAAGGCCGGGGCCCAGACGGAAGAGACCGCCGAAATCGAGGTGCGAGGCAAGACGCTGGCCTATGTCAGCCGCGGCGGACTGAAGCTGGAGAAGGCCATGCAGTCCTTTCCCATTACGCTCTCCGGGGCGATCTGCGGAGATATCGGCGCCTCTACCGGCGGCTTTACAGACTGTATGCTGCAAAACGGCGCTGCCAAAGTCTACGCCGTGGATGTGGGCTATGGACAGCTGGCTTGGAGTCTGCGGAGCGACGAGCGTGTGATCTGCATGGAGCGGACCAACGCCCGGTACCTCACCCACGAACAAATTCCCGATGAGCTGGATTTTGCCAGCATTGACGTCTCCTTTATCTCCCTGCGGCTGATCCTGCCCGCTGTGCGGGGCCTTCTGAAGCCGGATGGACATGTGGTCTGTCTGGTCAAGCCCCAGTTCGAAGCGGGAAAGGAAAAGGTGGGAAAGAAAGGGGTCGTGCGAGATCCGAAGGTCCACCTGGAAGTCCTGGAGCAATTTCTTGTCAACGCCAGAGATGCCGATTTCACTGTAAAGGATATGACCTTTTCACCTGTTCGGGGACCGGAAGGAAACATCGAATACCTGGGGTTCCTGGCTGCCGGAGGTTCAGACGATACCTGGGACGGAGATCTTGAGGCTCTGGTAGCGGCCTCTCATAACGCCTTAGAGAAGGAATGAGTTTATGAAAGTTGTGCTGAGCCCCAACCCATACCGGGACAAGGGGCTGCGGGCGGCTCAGGCCGCGGATCGTATCCTGAAGGCCGCCGGTGTGGAGACCTCCATCTGCCTCCCGTTCATGCCGGAGAAGAGCAGCCGGGTAGAGCTGCCTAAAAACCTGCATTTTTCCGACATGCAGCATGAGCTGGCCGGGGCAGATGTTCTGATCTGCTTTGGCGGTGACGGCACAATCCTCCATGCCGCAAAGGATGCCAATACTTACAATGTCCCGATCCTGGGGGTCAATCTGGGCAGCGTGGGCTTTATGGCGGAGCTGGAGCAGGGCGAGCTGCAGCAGCTGACCAAGCTGGCCTCAGGAAAGTACAGCGTGGAGTCCAGAATGATGCTGGACGTCAAGGTATTTCACGAGGGAAAACAGGTCTATGAGGACATCGCCCTGAATGACGCCGTTATCACCAAGGGAGCGGTGGCCCGAATCATCGATTTCTCTGTATACGGCGACCGAAAACAGATCTCCGACTTTGCAGGCGACGGCGTAGTGGTCTGTACCCCTACGGGCTCCACCGCCTACTCCATGTCAGCTGGCGGCCCCATTGTAGAGCCGACAGCGGAAAATCTGATCGTGACGCCCATCTGTGCCCACGTGCTCCACTCCCGGAGCATGGTGCTCAGCCGCGACAGGACAGTGGCCATCCGAATGGGCCGCCTGGCCAGAAAGACCGCCTATCTGTCGGTAGACGGCGGAAAGGCACACAAGCTCTCCGGCGGCGATGTGGTAGAGGTCAAAAAGTCCAAGGCCCAGACCAGGCTGGTATGTCTCACCGGCCGCAGCTTTTACGATATTCTCCATCAGAAACTTGGAAACGGGTGAAAAGCATGAAAAGTAAGCGACAGGAGGAGATCCTCCGCATTATTGAAGAGGTGGATGTAGAGACCCAGGACCAGCTGCTGGAGCAGCTCCGTCTCCGGGGCGTCACCTCCACCCAGGCCACCATCTCCCGGGATATCAAGGAGCTCCACCTGATCAAAGAGCTGACCGGATACGGGACCTACAAGTATGTGGTGTCCGAGCGCAAGACCTCTCTCAACTTTGCCGGGCGCCTGCGCACGATCTTCAAGGAGGGTGTCACCTCTTTTGACGTGGCGCAGAACATCGTGGTGGTCAAGACCATGCCCGGCCTGGCCTCGGCGGCCTGTGCCGCGGTGGACGGCATGGAGATCCCGGATCTGGTGGGCAGCCTGGCAGGGGACGACACCGCGCTGCTGATCATGCGCACCAATGAGGCGGCCGCCGAGTTCTGCAATGAGATCCACAAAATGCTGAAGTAAGTTCCGCCGGATGGACGGTGATTGCTGTGCTCTCTCTGCTTCATATTGAAAATATCGCGGTGATCGAATCGGCGGATATCCGGTTCGATGCCGGATTCAACGCTCTGACCGGCGAGACCGGCGCGGGAAAATCCATTGTGATCGACGCCATCGGCGCGGTCATCGGCGAGCGCACCAGCCGGGATCTCATCCGTACCGGCGCCAAATCCGCCCTGGTGGAGGCGGTTTTCACCGATCTTCCCAAGCTGTCCTGGTTTGAGGAGAACGGGGAGGGGCCGGACGAGGAGGGCAATCTGATCCTCCGCCGGGAAATTCACCCGGACGGCAAGAATACCTGCCGTCTGGGCGGACGTCTGCTCACGGTGTCACAATTGAAGGCGCTGGGCAGCCAATTGGTCAACATCCACGGCCAGCACGACGGCCAGCAGCTGCTGGACGAACGGTGCCATCTGAGCTATCTGGACTCCTTTGGCGGGACCAGTGAAGCTCTGACGGACTATCAGACGGTCTACGGCGGGCTGACCGCCATCCGGCGGGAGATGGACGCCCTGCGCATGGACGAGGCGGAGCGGGCCAGGCGGATCGACAGTCTCAACTACCAGATCGCGGAGCTGGAACGTGCTCAGCTCAAGGCAGGGGAGGAGGCCGCACTGACCGAGCGCCGCACCCTGCTGCGCAACGCGGGCAAGCTCATCGAGGCAGTGGAGCGGGCCTGCTTTGCCCTGTCTGGAGATGAGGACAGGGACGGCGCGGCATCCCTTCTGGCCACTGCGGAGGACGCACTGGGTCCGGCGGCCAGTATGAGCACAGAGGCGGCCGGGATTCTGGAACAGGTCTCCGAGCTGCGCTGCACGGCGGACGATGTGGCGGAAACCCTGCGGGACCTGCGGGAGAGCTTTGACTTTGAGCCCGGCGAACTGGATGAGCTGGAGAGCCGACTGGATATCATCTACCGCCTGAAAAAGAAATACGGCAGCTCCGAGGAGGAGATGCTGGCTTATCTGGACCGGTGCAAAAAGGAGCTGGATGAGATCCAGTATGCCGACGACACCATTGTCCGCCTGGAAAAGAAATACGCCGTTGCGCTGGAGCAGGCAAAGCGTAAAGCGGAATTACTTTCCGGAGCACGCCATAGGGCGGCTGAGGCCCTCCAGAGCCGGATCCAGAAGGAGCTGGCCCAGCTGGATATGCCCAAGGTCCGCTTCCAGGTGGAGTTCGGCACCAAGTCCTGCGAAGAGGGATTGGACAGCACTGGTATGGACGAGGTGCAGTTCCTCATGTCCGCCAACGTGGGAGAGGCCCTGAAGCCCATCCAGAAGATTGCCTCCGGCGGCGAGTTGGCCCGTATCATGCTGGCGCTGAAAAATGTGCTGGCTGAGAACGATGATGTGACCACCCTGGTCTTTGATGAGGTGGACACCGGTGTCTCCGGCCGTGCCGCCCAGAAAGTGGCGGAGAAGATGGCAGATGTGGCCCGCCACAAGCAGGTGCTGTGTGTCACCCATCTGCCCCAGATCGCCGCCATGGCGGACGTCCATTTCTCTGTTCAGAAGGGAGAACGAAAGGGAAGGACCTTTACAGAGGTTGCCCGGCTGGACCGGGACGCCCGGAAAGCGGAGCTGGCCCGTTTGACCTCCGGAGATGTCATCACCGCCGCTTCGCTGGCCAGCGCGGGGGAACTGCTGGACGGCGCCGCCCTGTATAAGAGCGGCAGAAATGTGACCTGAAAACCTGCTTGTCACGGTGCTCTGTCCATGTGGGGTTGACAAGTTGAAAACACTGTGGTATAGTGCAGATAATTTCAGATTGCCATCGCGATGATGAGGAGAAGTACCCGGCTGCCGCCGTTCAGAGAGCCCCCGTTTTGGTGCGAGGGGGAGGGAGGCGCTGGTGAAATACACCTCGGAGCAGCCGCCTGAACACGGGAGACCGCTATTAGGGCTGTGTCGGGTGCGCCCGTTACCGCGCCGGGGTGTGTTGGCACTCCATGAGGCCGTCTCTGTGAGGAGCCGGCGAACCAGAGGTGGTACCGCGTTGTTTTTACGCCCTCTGTCCGCAATGGACAGGGGGCGTTTTCTGTGTCCGAAGGGGAGTATGGTATGGAACGGGAGACATGCATCCGCTGCGGCGGTGAAATGGCCCACATCGGGCAGGAACAGCTGCAAATGGGAAAATTCAGCTGGCTTTTGGGCGGGCTGGACAATCTTGTCTCGGGTGCTCTGACCGTGGATATCTATTGTTGCCGCCAGTGCAAAAAGCTCGAGTTCTACGCTGTGGAGCCGCCAGAAGCAGAGACTGAAGGCAGCATTGCGCGAATCCCGTGCCCCTACTGCGGCCAGCTCCATGAGATGGATGACGCCAGGTGTCCATACTGCGGAAAAAGACTCTTTTGATGAAATAGAAGAAGGAGAATTGACATGACCATTTACGACGAACTGAAAGCCCGCGGCCTGGTGGCCCAGGTCACCGATGAAGAGGAGATCAAGGAGCTCATCAACAACGGCAAGGCCACCTTCTATATCGGCTTTGATCCCACTGCCGACTCCCTCCATGTGGGCCACTTTATGGCTCTGATGCTGATGCGCCGCCTCCAGAAGGCGGGCAACCGGCCCATCGCCCTCATCGGCGGTGGCACCGGCATGGTGGGCGACCCCTCCGGCCGTACCGATATGCGCTCCATGATGACCGTTGAGACCATCCAGCACAACTGTGAGTGCTTCAAGAAGCAGATGAGCAAGTTCATCGACTTCTCCGAGGGCAAGGCCCTGATGCTCAACAACGCCGACTGGCTGATGAAGCTCAACTATGTGGAGCTGCTGCGTGAGGTGGGCGCCTGCTTCTCCGTCAACAACATGCTGCGGGCGGAGTGCTACAAGCAGCGCATGGAGAAGGGCCTTAGCTTTCTGGAGTTCAACTACATGATCATGCAGTCCTACGACTTCTACCACATGTTCCAGACCGTGGGCTGCAATCTCCAGTGCGGCGGCGACGACCAGTGGTCCAATATGCTGGGTGGCACCGAGCTCATCCGCCGTAAGCTGGGCAAGGATGCCTACGCCATGACCATCACCCTGCTGCTGACCTCTGAGGGCAAGAAGATGGGCAAGACCCAGAAGGGCGCCGTCTGGCTGGACCCGGCCAAGACCACCCCCTACGAGTTCTACCAGTACTGGCGCAACATCGGCGACGCCGACGTGCTCAAGTGCCTGCGGATGCTCACCGACCTGCCTCTGGAGCAGATCGACGAGATGGATAAGTGGGAGGGCGCCCAGCTCAACACCGCCAAGGAGATCCTGGCCTATGAGCTGACCAAGCTGGTCCACAGCGAGGAGGAGGCCGTGAAGGCTCAGGATGCGGCCCGCGCCCTCTTCTCCCAGGGCGGCGACAAGGCCAACATGCCCACCACCACTCTGACCGCTGACGACCTGACCGACGGCGCTGTGGCTGTGCTGGACCTGATGCTCAAGTGTGGTCTGGCCCCCTCCAAGAAGGAGGCCCGCCGTCTGGTGGAGCAGGGCGGCGTGGAGGCCGACGGGGTGAAGGTGACCGACATCACCCGCACCTTTACCGCCGACGAGCTGTCCGGCGAAGGCATCATCCTGAAGAAGGGTAAGAAGGTCTATCATCGCGCTCTGCTGGGCTGATAAGAGACGGGCATCCCCAAGGGGATGCCCGTTTTCCATTGCGTCCTTACACCGGGCATGATACAATAGAACCAAGTGGAAAGGGGAAGTGAAGCATGGAGGAACAGGAGCCCAAGCGAAAATGGTATATTCTGGACGGCCGGGCAGTGTCCAATCTGTTGGTGGTGCTGATCGGCATTCTCTTCTACATGGCGCTGGACAGTTTTGGAGCACTGCAAAAAAAGGTCGATGAGTTTCTGGGTGTGCTCTCTCCCTTTATTGCCGGTTTCGCCATCGCGTATCTGCTCAATACGCCCATGGACTTCTTTGAACGCAGGGTCTACTGCAACCTGAAGCGCAAACGGGGCCTCTCCGTGCTGACGGTGTATCTGATTGCACTCATCGTGGTAGTTATCCTGCTCAACCTGATCCTGCCCCAGGTTGTCGAGAGCGTCGTGGCCCTGGTGAGCAATATGTCCACATACATCAGCAATCTGAATACTTTTGTCCAGGGTCTGATTGACCAGTACCACCTGGAAGGGGAGGGCATTACCGATCTGGTGTCTCTCTATCAGGATGTCCTGAACCGGGCCACCGCGTGGGCATCCCAGAAGATGCCCGAACTGCTGAGCCTGGGCGTCAAAGTGGGCAATGTGGTTATCTCCGCCGTCACGGCGCTGATCTCCTCCATTTATATGCTGGCAGGAAAGGGCAGGCTGGTTCCGCAGCTCAAAAAGATGATCTACGCCTTTCTGCCCACAGCCAAGGCCAACCGCTTTTTAGGGATCTGCCGCCATGCAAACGGCGTATTTGTGGGCTTTATCAACGGAAAACTCATTGACAGCGCCATTATCGGTGTGCTGTGCTTTATTTTGAATCTGATTTTCCGCATTCCGTTCCCCATGCTGGTGGCAGTGGTGGTGGGTGTGACCAATATCATCCCCTTTTTCGGTCCGATCGTGGGCGCCATCCCCTGCGTGATGATCCTGCTGATTGTAGATCCCTGGGCAGCGTTGCGCTTCGGCGTGCTGGTCATTGCTCTCCAGCAGTTTGACGGCAATATTCTGGGCCCCAAGATCCTGGGCGACAGCACAGGCCTCAACGCGATCTGGGTTCTGGTGGCCATCGTGGTGGGCGGAGGACTGTTTGGATTCCCTGGCATGCTATTAGGTGTGCCCACCTTCGCGGTCATCTACGCCCTGGTGCGGGAATGGACCAATAACCGTCTCCAGGCCAAAGGCATCGACGGCAACGGGAATCCGGTTCATACCTCTGGCCAGGGTGAGGACCATCCGAAGGAATAACGTGGATATGCAAAAAAGCTCCGATTCCACATGGAATCGGAGCTTTTCATGCTAAAGTGGCAAGTAAGCCTGTAAGCCGGGTTCTGTCTTTTAAGACAGCCATCTATCTAGCCGTACCGTTGCCGGCACGATCAAGCCGCCTCCTGAGAACGGCCGGGCCGGCCATATGTTCTCCCACGGCGTTGCTCCGGATAGAGGTTACAGCGACGAGCAGTTCCCAGTCGTCGGGCGGGCTCTTACCTCCGCCTTTCCACCCTTACCACGCAGCGCGTGGCGGTATATCTCTGTTGCCCTTTTCCTAGGGTCGCCCCCGGCGGGTGTTACCCGTTATCCTTGCCCTGTGGAGCCCGGACTTTCCTCATATCGGGCCTTTCGGCCTCGATCCGCGGCTGTCCAGCTTACTTGCAACGGGATATATTGTACCGTATGAGAAAGGAAATGTCAAATGAAACTGGGGCATTCTTTTGCAATGCGTATAGTTACGATTGAAATTTATGTGCCTAGGCTATATAATATAAAAGTTAAGGACTGATTTTTCCGAAGGGGGGAATTCCTATGAATTCCACAATACAGGAATATTTAGATTCCCTGCGGGGAAAGCGCATTGCGGTTATCGGCATTGGCGTTTCCAACACGCCGCTGATCAAGATGCTGCTGCGGGCCGGACTGTCCGTGACGGCCTGCGACAAGAAAGAGCGGAAGGACTTTGACGGCCTGATCGAAGAGCTGGAGAGCCTGGGGGCAGAGGTGCGCCTGGGACCCGACTACATGGATGGTCTGGACCAGGACATCATCTTCCGGACCCCTGGTCTGCGGCCCGACGCCACGCCTCTGCTGGCTGCCCGAGAGCGGGGGAGCATCATCACCTCGGAGATGGAGGTGTTCTTCCAGGTCTGTCCCTGTGAGATCATCGCCGTCACCGGAAGCGACGGAAAAACCACCACCACCACGATCATCTCCGAGCTACTGAAAAAGGCCGGGTATAACGTCTACGTGGGCGGCAACATCGGCAAGCCCCTGCTGGCGGAGACCCCCAACATGGAGCCGGACGACATGGTGGTGCTGGAGTTGTCCTCCTTCCAGCTGATGACCATGGATATGAGCCCTGAAATTGCCGTCGTCACCAACGTGGCTCCCAACCATCTGGACGTACATAAGTCTATGGAGGAGTATGTGGCGGCCAAGGAGAACATCTTCTCCCACCAGAGTACAGATGATCTGGCTGTATTCAACTGGGACAACGAGATCACACGGGGCTTTGCCGAGAAGGCGCCCGGAAATGTGATGTGTTTCAGCCGCCGGGAGATCCTGGAGCGGGGCGTCTATGTAAAGGACGAGGCCATCTGGTGTGCTGACCGGGATGGACACCGGAAGGTGCTCCCGCTGTCTGACATTCTCCTGCCCGGCAACCACAACGTGGAGAACTATATGGCCGCCATCGCCGCGGTCAACGGCCTGGTGTCCGACGAGACCATCCGGCTCTTTGCCCGCAGCTTTGGCGGGGTGGAGCACCGTATCGAGCTGGTGCGGGCTGTGGACGGTGTCCGGTACTACAACGACTCCATCGCCTCCAGTCCTACCCGGACCATCGCCGGTCTCCGCTCCTTTGAGGAGAAGGTCATCCTCATCGCCGGCGGATATGATAAGCATATTCCCTTTGACGTGCTTGGCCCTGAGATCATAGAGCATGTAAAGGAACTTATCCTGACAGGCGATACAGCGGAGAAAATCCGTGCGGCAGTGGAAAACGCGCCGGGCTATAACGGTAGCAATCCGCCTATCCGCATGTATCAGGACTTCGAGCAGGCGGTTCTGGCCGCCCACAGCATGGCTCAGCCCGGAGACGTGGTCATTCTCTCCCCGGCCTGCGCCTCCTTCGACCGGTTTAAAAACTTTATGGAGCGGGGCAACACCTTCAAACGGATCGTGCGGGAGCTGTAACCCCCTAGAAAGAGGAAGTGAATCACTTGGATATTCGAAACGCGCTGGAGCGGCTGTGCAGCCAATGTGCACCCTCCGGCTTTGAACGCCCCGCGGCTGAAGTGGCCGCGGAGCTTCTGCGTCCCTTTGTGGACGAGGTGTCCATTGACAGGATGGGCAATGTGATCGGCGTGCGCCGCTGTGGCCGCAAGGATGCGCCCCGGCTGCTGCTGGATGCCCATCTGGACGAGATCGGCCTGATTGTCACTGGTGTGGAAAATGGGTTCCTCCGTTTCCGCAGCATCGGAGGCGTCGATCCCCGGATGCTGCCCGACCGGGAGCTGACCATTCTCACCAATCCCCCCATTTTTGGCGTGGTGGCATGTATGCCCCCCCATGTGCTCAAGAAGGGGGACTCCGACAAGGCTCTCCCCCTGGATAAGCTCTTCATCGACATCGGCATGAGCCAGGATGAGGCGGAAAAGGCCGTGCCTGTAGGTACCCCCATTGTGTACCGGGGCAGCTGCTTCCCCCTGGGGGAGGAACAGATGTGCGGCAAGTCCATGGACGACCGGGCCTGCTTTGTAACCCTGCTCCGGGCGGCTGAGCTGCTGAAGGACAAGGAGCTGGATGTGGACCTCTACATCATGGGCAGCACCAGGGAGGAGGTCTCCGGCGCCGGCGCCAAGGCCGGAACTTTTGCCATTGACCCGGACTATTGCGTCGCGGTGGATGTGACCCACGGCCGGACGCCGGACGGCCCCAAGGACCGCTCCTGCGAGCTGTTCGGCGGCCCTGCCATTGGCATCGGTCCCAATATGACCAGCTGGATGACTCGCCGCATGAAGGCCAAGGCAGAGGAGAACCAGATCCCCTGGCAGCCTGAGGTGATGGCTGGACACACCGGCACCAACGGCTGGCACATGCAGATCAGCCGGGAGGGTGTGGCCACCTCTGTCATCTCTCTGCCGCTGAAGTATATGCATACCCCCATCGAGGTACTGGCCCTGGAGGACGTGGAGTCAGTGGCAAAGCTGCTGGCCGCCTTTACCGAGGGCCTGGGAGAGGAGGCGGAAGCCCTGTGCTGAAAGATACCATTCGTGAGCTGTGCCTGCTGGACGGCGTGTCCAGCTTTGAAGAAGACGTGCGGGCCTACATCAAGGCCGCGGCCGCCCCTTATGCCGACGAGATGCGGGTGGACCCCATGGGCACCCTGATCGTGTTCAAGAAGGGCAAAAAGTCCACCGGTTCCAAGCTGCTGCTGGCCGCCCATATGGATGAGGTGGGCCTTATCATCCGCAGCATCACCGATGATGGCTACCTGAAATTCGCCTGCGTGGGCGGGATCGACCGCCGGGTGCTCATCGGCAAGACCGTCCGGGTGGGGAAGAGCCGCATTCCCGGCGTCATCGGCCTGAAAGCCTACCATCTGGTCAGCGAAGAAGAGGAAAAGAAGGTCCCCAAGGTAGAGGACCTCTATCTGGATATCGGCGCCAGAAGCAAGGAAGATGCGGAGAAGCTGGTTGAGATCGGTGACTTTGCCGCCTTTGACAGCGACTGGACCGAGTTTGGCAGCGGCTTCGTGAAGGCCAAGGCCCTGGATGACCGGGCAGGCTGCGCCGTCATGCTGGAGCTGATGAAGGAGGAGCTGCCCATGGACTGCACCTTTGCCTTTACGGTGCAGGAAGAGGTGGGCTGCCGCGGCGCCTTCGGCGCGGCCTTCTCTGTTGATCCGGAGATCGCCCTGGTACTGGAGACCACCACTGCCGCCGACCTGGCCGGAACGCCCGCCCATAAGCAGGTCTGCATCCTCGGAAAGGGGCCGGTCATTCCCTTTATGGACGGCGGTTCTGTGGCTGACCGGGGGCTCTTTGAACTGATGCGGAATCTTGCTGAGGAAAATCAGATTCCCTGGCAGACCAAGAGCTATATCTCCGGCGGAAACGACGCCGCCGCCATCCAACGCAGCCGGGAAGGCGTGCGTACCATCGTGATGAGCGCCGCAGTCCGTTATCTTCACGCCCCCGCCAGCGTGGCCTGTCTGGGGGACTTTGACCATATCTTAAATCTGGCACGGCTTTTCATCGGGGCCATTGCCGGACAGGAGGAGTAAATCAAAATGGATATTCTAAAGACGCTCCAGGCGCTCGATGCCTGCCACGGCCCCGCCGGCGATGAGTCCGGCATCGCCGATGCTATTGAGGCGCTGGCCGCCCCTTACGCCGACAAGATCAAGCGGGACACCATGGGCAACCTGATTGTACGCAAGAAGGGCAAGGGCCCCAAGATCATGTTTGCCGCCCACATGGACTCCATTGGCTTTGTTGTCACCCACATCGACGAGCACGGCTTTCTCCGGTTCGGCAAGGTGGGCGGACTGCACGCCTTTGACCTGCTGAGCACCCCTGTCCGCTTCAAGAACGGCGTCCGGGGCGTGGTCTGCCTGGATAACGAGGTGGAGCCCAAGGACATGACCCTGGAGGACCTGTATCTGGACATCGGCGCCAAGGACGCCGAGGAGGCCAAGCGCATGGTCCGGGTGGGGGACACCGCCGTCTATGACACGGCTACCTTTGCCGCCGGAGACCGCATTATCTCCCCCTACATGGACAACCGCATCTCCTGTGTGGTGCTGCTGATGGCCCTGGAGCAGCTGAAGGACAGCGACAACGACCTGTACTTCGTCTTTACTGTTCAGGAGGAGCTGGGTCTCCGGGGTGCCCGCACTGCTGCCTTCGGCATTGACCCCGATTTCGGCGTGGCGGTGGATGTGACTCCTGCCGACGACGAGATGAATCCCAAGCACTCCGGCAGCAGCGTGACCGGCGGGGGAGCGGCCATCAAGGTGATGGACGGCTCGGTGATCTGCCACCCCCAGGTAGTCTCTGCAATGGAGAAGCTGGCGGAGGAGAAGGGGATCAACTTCCAGATGGACGTGATCCGGGCCGGCGGCACCGACGCGGGTGCCATCCATCAGACCCGCTCCGGCGTGCCCAGCGGGGGCATTTCCATTCCCTGCCGCTATGTACACTCGCCTGCCGAGATGGTGGACTGCCGGGACGTGGAGGCCTGCGCCGCACTTGTGGCCGCCTTTGCCGAGGCCGGCCACAAGGACTGATTTTTATCCCATATAGGCAAAAACTCAGACAGAATGGAATGTGTAAAAAACAATGCCTTTACAGTTAAGTGACAAGGTTCTCGCTCTGGCGGCCCAGGCCCAGGCTGATCTGCGGCCCCAGTTTGACCGCATTGACGCCATTGCCGAGGAGAACACCCGTAAGGTCCTCTCCGCATTTCAGAAGCACCGGGTGGCGGAGGGCTATTTTGCCGGTACCACCGGTTACGGATATGACGACCTGGGCCGGGACAAACTGGATGAGATCTACGCCGATATCTTTGGTACGGAGGACGCGCTGGTCCGGGTTCAGTTCGTCAACGGCACCCACGCCATCACCTGCGCCCTTTTTGGCGCGCTGAAGCCGGGGGATATCCTGGTTTCCGCTGTCGGAGCGCCCTATGACACCCTTCTGGGTGTCATAGGCGTGGTGCCCAAGGGGCATGGCTCCCTGATGGAGTACGGCGTGGGATACCGTCAAGTTGAATTACTTGACAATGCGCCTGACAAGGCAGGTCTGGCCGCTGCAGTGCGGGATCCCAAGGTAAAAGCCGTACTGATCCAGCGGTCCAAGGGCTATTCCACCCGCTCCTCGCTGTCGGTGGCTGAAATCAGTGAGCTGTGTGCGGTGGTGCGGGAGAACAATCCCGATGCCGCTATTCTGGTAGACAACTGCTACGGCGAGTTTGTCGAAACCATCGAGCCCACACAGGCCGGCGCCGACCTGGTGGTAGGCTCTCTCATCAAGAACCCGGGCGGCGGTCTGGCCCCTGCGGGCGGATATATCGCCGGGCGGCATGACCTGGTAGAGGGGGCTGCCATGCGCCTTACCGCCCCCGGTATCGGCCGGGAGTGCGGCGCCTCTCTGGGCAGCAACCGCAGTCTCTATCAAGGACTTTTCCTTGCCCCCCATACCACAGCCCAGGCGGTCAAGACAGCGGTGTTCGCTGCCCGCATGATGGAGCTACTGGGTTACAAGACGGAGCCCGCCTCCGATGCCGTGCGGCACGACATCATTCAGATGATCCATTTCGGCAGTCCCGAGCCTCTCAAGCGGTTCTGCAAGGGCATCCAGTTCGGCGCTCCCGTGGACTCCTACGTGACCCCCGAGCCCTGGGATATGCCCGGCTACGACTGTCAGGTGATCATGGCCGCCGGCGCCTTCATCCAGGGCGCATCCATCGAGCTGTCCTGTGACGCCCCCATGCGGGAGCCCTACACGGCCTATCTCCAGGGCGGCCTGACCTATGAGAGCGGCAAAGCCGGTGTCATGCTGGCCGTGGAGGAACTGCTGCGGGAGGGCTGAATTTCCCGTTTTAAGACGAGCCCGGCCGCGCATAGACTCTCCATAGGGGGTGACCCGCATGGAGAGATGGCGGCGTTATTTCTGGCCACGCCGGCGGCTCCGGCAGCGCATCAGGCGGCGTGGGAGCGGCATCCAGCTTCTCCTGTCCGCCGCTCTCGGCCTGGGGCTGGCGCTGGTGCTCATCGGTTTTCTGGATAGCAAGGCGCGGCCTGTCATTGCCGCCATGGCGGAGAGCCGGGTAAAAAACATCGTCACGGGCATGATAGAGATGGAAATCGGCAAAACCCTGGCCCGGGAGGCGGTGGCTTATGACGATATTATCACCTTTCGGACCGACAGCAGCGGCCGAATCACCGCCTTTACCAGCGATTCCGCCGAGATGAACCGTCTGCGGACGGAGCTGCTCAGCACAGTCGTCGCCCAGATCGATACGCTGGACACCGGGATGTTGGGCATCCCGCTGGGAAACCTGCTGCCCTTTTCCGCTCTGGCGGAGAAGGGACCGCTGCTTCCGGTACGGATTCGCTCGGTAGGTGGCGCGGAGGCCACGTTTGAGCACGTGTTCACGGCAGCGGGCATCAACCAGACCCACCACCAGATCATGCTGGACCTGACGGTCTCCCTGACTCTGCTGATTCCCGGCGGACCACTGGACACCCAGGTGAGCACGCAGGTCTGCGTGGCGGAGACCGTTCTGGTGGGCGAGGTGCCGGACACCTATCTGGCACTCTCCGGCCAGTCCGGATAAAGTCCGGATAAAATCGTAAGAAAAGCGCAAGAAACCGCCCTTTTTTCTGTGATAGAATGGCATTAAAACAGAAGAGAGAGGTGCCGGAATGAATACGCTGCTGTGGTACTGGGAGATCACCTGGGACTATATTTACGAGATGCTGCCCTGCATGGCGCTGGCCGCCGTGGGCTTTTTTCTGCTTCGGCCCACCCGGCGGCGCCGCCTTGAACGGCTGAATCTGGCCAGCGGCGTCTGGCGGGAGGGTGCGCTGCTGGTCTTTGTGCTCTTCTGCGCCGGACTGGCTGCCCTGACTGTGTTTCCGTCGGGGGTCTGGGGCGCGCTGATGCACGGCTATCCGCCAGCGGAGAGCTGGTTCGGCTGGCATGGCTACGGCATGTACCTTCAGGTCACCATCCTGACGGAGCTGTTGGAGGGCAGTGAATGGGTCCGCTATATGCTGTTGGGCAACGCGGTCATGTTCCTGCCCCTGGGATTTTTCCCGGCGCTGCTGTGGCGGCAGCCCCGGTGGTGGCGGTCCGTTCTGGCTGCCGGAGGCGCCTCGCTGTTCATTGAGATCATACAGATTTTTGTGGGCCGCAGCAGTGATATCAACGATTTGATCCTCAACACCCTGGGTGGTCTGGCTGGATATGGCCTTTACAGGCTGCTGGCCCGGCTGGTCCCCAAGTTTACCCGAAAATTCCAAGTGGAGGTCCCCGATGGACGAGATTCAGGAGATAGCACTGCTCCGGGCGGAGCTGAATAAGGCCAGCTACGAGTACTATGTGCTGGATAACCCCACCATGTCCGACTACGACTTTGACCACAAGCTCCGCCGCCTGGAGGAGCTGGAGCAGGCCCACCCCGACCAGATCACGGAGGATTCCCCCACCCGCCGGGTAGGGGGACAGGTGGCCGAGGGCTTTGCCGAAGTGGTCCACGAGGTGCCGCTGGAGAGCCTTCAGGATGTCTTTGACCTGGAGGAGCTGGGAGATTTTGTCCGCCGGGTTCAGGAGAGTCTGGACGGCGGCGTGGAATTTGATGTGGAGCCCAAGGTGGACGGCCTCTCCGTGGCGCTGGAGTATCAGGACGGCCTCTTTGTCCGGGGTGCCACCCGGGGCGACGGCCGGGTGGGGGAGGACGTGACCGAGAACCTGAAGACCATTCGCTCGCTGCCTCTCCGGCTGCCGGAACCCATTCCCCGCCTCATTGTCCGGGGCGAGGTCTATATGTCCAAGAAGGTCTTTGAACAGCTCAATGAGGAGCGGGAGATCAGAGGTGAAGCCCTCTTTGCCAATCCCCGGAACGCCGCGGCTGGCTCCCTGCGCCAGTTGGACCCCAAGGTGGCGGCGGCCCGCCGGCTGGACATCGTGGTCTTCAACATCCAGAAGGCAGAGGGAGTGGAGTTCCGCACCCACACGGAGACTCTGGACTATCTGGAGCGCCAGCAGTTCCGGGTGATTCCCCGCACCCTGTGCATCAGCATGGAGGAGATCGGTGCCCGCATTGCCGCCATTGGCGATGGTCGCGAGGCGTTTCCATACGACATCGACGGCGCTGTTGTAAAGTTAAATAGCCTTGCAGACAGAAAAGTTCTGGGTTCCACCGCGAAGTTCCCCCGTTGGGCGGCTGCCTATAAGTATCCGCCCGAGCAGAAGGAGAGCGTGGTAGAGGACATTGTGGTCCAGGTCGGGCGGACCGGTGTCCTTACGCCCAAGGCGGTTGTAAAGCCTGTCCGCCTTGCAGGTACCACGGTGACCAACGCCACCCTGCACAACCAGGATTTCATCACAGAGAAGGACATCCGTATCGGGGACACCGTGCTGGTCCAGAAGGCGGGCGAGATCATCCCGGAGATCGTCTCGGTGGTGAAGGATAAGCGGCCCGAGGGGACCGTGCCATACCATCTGCCCGACCGCTGCCCGGTGTGCGGCGCGCCGGTAGCCAGAGACGAGGACGGGGCCCACGTCCGTTGCACCGGCGCGGAATGTCCCGCCCAGCTGCTGCGGCACCTGGCCCACTTCGCCTCCCGGGACGCCATGGACATCGACGGCCTGGGACCTGCGGTCATGGAGGCCCTCATCAACGCCGGTATGGTAAAGACACCTGCGGATCTCTACCATCTGGCACCGGAGGCTGTGGCCCAGCTGGACCGAATGGGGAAGAAGAGCGCGGAAAATCTGGCCGCCGCCATTGACCGCTCCAAGAACGCCGGATTGGCAAGGCTGCTCTTTGCCTTCGGTATCCGCCAGGTGGGGCAGAAGGCGGGCAAAATTCTGGCCGCCTATTTCTCCACCATGGATGCCCTGCTGGCCGCCACCGAGGAGGACTTTACCGCCGTCCCCGATGTGGGCGCCATCACCGCCAAAAGCCTCTGGGAGTGGCTCCACAGCCCCCAGAGCCAGCACCTTATTCAGGCGCTGCGGGAGGCCGGCGTGGTGATGGAGAATACCGACGCTCCCACCGGCGACGCGCTCTCGGGCAAGACCTTTGTGCTGACCGGCGCCCTGGAGCACTTCACCCGTGACGAGGCAGGCGCACAGATTGAGGCACTGGGCGGTAAGGTGTCCAGTTCAGTGTCCAAGAAGACCAGCTATGTGGTGGCAGGTGAGGCCGCCGGCTCCAAACTGAAAAAGGCCCAGGATCTGGGTATTTCGGTGCTGACAGAGGAGGAGTTCCTCGCCATGCTCCGGGAGCTGGGCGCCACAATTTGATTGACCCACAGAGAAAGACAGCGGCAGCGGCCGGCTCCCAGGAGCTGGCCGCTGCTTCTATCTTTCCTGCGTTTTTCTGTACCAGGCCGCTTTTCTGCACCGCTTCCACCCTGCGGACGTATACTGGATTGGGCATGCTCTGGCAGACTGGAAAGTCTGAACGGCGCTGTCCGGACACACCGCAGGAAGGAGGCGCGCTGATGCGTCTGCCCAGCAAACGAGCCGTAAAGACTGCCGCAGCCTGCGCGCTGGGCGCGGCGGTACTGCTCTTTCCCGGAAGCGTGTTAATGCTGGCTGCCGGCACTGCCCTGGGCTTCTGGGGCTGCATCCGGCTGGAACAGCGAAACCATCGGTCACAGTGAGGAGGTATTTGGATGAAAATCGTTGTGGTACGATCCCCAAAGGCGTTTCGTGGTATTCTGAGGGCTATTTTTGGCCTGCGCTGACATATTGCCCACCCCTTGTACATAGAATTTCACAGCATGAAATGGGCGGAAGGCCCCTACAAGGAGTGGAATGCAATGGAGCTGACATTAAACCGCAACAGTCTGAGCTGCTATGATGCCGTGCTGGAGACCACGGTGTTCCATGAGGAGACCATGGAGATGATTGTCCCGGACGCCTGCCCCGATATCCTTCGCATTGTGGATACCGCCGGGATGGTGTGCGTCAAGGACAAGGGGACCCAGGAGGGACGGGCGGAGATCACGGGCACTGCCCGCTGTTCTGTGCTCTACCTGCCGGAAGGGGAGAGCGGACTGCGCCGCATCGAGGCCAATATTCCGTTTTTCTGCACCGCTGACGGCCCTGGCATCACGCCGGGCTGCTCTGTGGTGGCCGTCCCCAGAGTACAGGCGGCCGACACCCGAGTCGTCAACCCCAGAAAAGTGGTGGTGCGGGTCAATCTGGCCATTGACCTGCGGGTGTATGCCAAAGGCGAGAACAGTCTGTGCTCCGGCGCTGAGTGGGAGGCCGGCATGGTGGTGGAGCAGCTGAAGGAGACCCAGGATACTTACACCGCAGTCTGTGTACAGGAGAAACCTTTTACATTCTCTGACGACCTGACCATCTCCGGCAGCCGCCCCGAGGCGGAGGAACTGCTCAAATACCGCCCTGATCTGGTGTGCAGTGAATCCAAGATCATCGGCAACAAACTGATTTTCAAGGGAGAGGTGGTGCTCCATCTCTGCTATCGGGCCGGAGATGGGGCGCTGTGTACCGTGGACTATGAGCTTCCCTTCTCCCAGATCATGGAGGTTTCGGGGGCAGGGGAGGAGGCGGACTGCGACCTGGAGGTCCTCCTGACGGACCTGACCTGCACCCTGAGCCCGGGGGATGGGCGGACCATCTCGGTGTCCATGGGACTGCTGGCCCAGGCCGTGGTGTGGGAGCGTCGGAGCGTGGAGCTGCTGACCGACCTGTACGGTGTCTCCTGCGAGCTGACGCCGGAGTTCCAGCCCTGCACCTTCCACAGCCTGCTGGAGCGGAGCGTCCGCCGGCAGACTGCCCGGGAAATCATGGAGACCGGGACCATGGCCAAGCTGGTATCCGATGCCAGGGTGAGCATCGGCCAGGTGACCCAGGTCAGGGAGGCAGACCGGCTCACCCTTACCGCCGAGGCCATGCTCACAGTGGTATATACCGCCGAGGACAACGAGGTCTACGCTGTGTCCAGGCAGGTGACGGTGCCCTGCCAGCTGGAGCTGCCTGAGGGCAGCACCTGTACCTGCTCCTGCCGGTGTGCGGGGGAGATCTACGCCACCCCCACCAGCGGCGGGATCGAGGTCCGGTTCGATCTGGACTTCGCCTATCTGGCCCAGAGCATCCGGCGGGTCTCCGCCGTGGCGGATGTACAGGTAGGGGAGGCAGAGCCCAGGGAGGACGCGCCGTCCATTGTCCTGCGGGTGGTGAGCCATGAGCGGCTGTGGGACATCGCCAAGGCCTACCGCACCACCATGGATGATATTCTCCAGGCCAACGAGCTGGAAAGCGGCACAGAGCTGGCTGGCCGGCTTCTGCTCATTCCCAAGCGGCGTTGACCACATTCAGGACAAAGTACGCCCTCTCCGCGCTGTCGGAGAGGGCGTTTTTCTGTGCTCAGCAGTGCCTTCCAGTGCCCGGAGGCCCAAATGGAGGCCGGGATTTCCCTGTCATAAACCACGGCTTATCCCCATACCTATATAGGGAAAGCCAGGCTTGCTCGCCCATGCCTGAATCGTCCGCAAGGAGGAGTTGAAGTGGAACACCGTAAGATCTATGAGGATATCGCGCTGCGCACGGAGGGCGATATCTATATCGGCGTGGTGGGGCCGGTCAGGACGGGAAAATCCACCTTTATCAAACGCTTTATGGAGACCCTGGTCATCCCCAACATCGAGAACGTCTACCGCCGGGAGCGGGCCAGGGATGAGCTGCCCCAGAGCGGCTCGGGCCGAACTATCATGACAGCCGAGCCCAAGTTCGTCCCCGAGGAGGCGGTGGAGATCGCCATGGAGGACGGGGCCGCCTTCTCCGTGCGGCTGATCGACTGCGTGGGATATATGGTGCCAGGTGCGGTGGGCTCTCTGGAGGACGCAGCGCCCCGCATGGTCACCACGCCCTGGTTCGACCATGAGATCCCCATGTCTGAGGCCGCCGAGATCGGCACCCGGAAGGTCATCGCCGAGCACTCCACCATCGGCATTGTGGTCACCACCGACGGCACCATCACCGACATTCCCCGGGAGGACTACTTAGAGGCGGAGGAGCGGGTCATCACCGAGCTGAAGGAGCTGGGAAAGCCCTTCCTGGTGGTGCTCAACTCGGCGGAGCCGGGCTCGGAGCGGGCCAGGGCCATCCAGGCCGACCTGGCCTCCCGGTACGATGTCACCTGCATCTGCGTCAACTGCCTGGAGCTGGACGAAAACGCGGTCACCAGCATCATCAAAGGCGTGCTCTACGAGTTCCCGGTGAAGGAGCTGGACCTGTTTCTGCCGTCCTGGGTGGATGCGCTGCCCTACGGGCACCCCATCAAGAGCGGACTGTACGCCGCCATCCGCTCGGCGGCAGAGGGGATGCGGCGAATACGGGACGTGGAGCGGGCAGTCTCCGCCATCGGCCAGTGTGACAACGTGTCCTCCGCCAAGGTCAACACCATCAGCCTGGGCACCGGTCTGGCCTCGGCCTCCCTGGAGCTGCCCAGAGGGCTCTTCTACGACACCATCTCCCAGCAGTCCGGCTTTACCATCCACGACGACGGCGACCTGATGGGCCTGCTCACCGAGCTGTCCGGGGTCAAACGGGAGTACGATAAGGTGGCGGACGCCCTGCGGGAGGTGAAGGAGACCGGGTACGGCATTGTGGTGCCCGGCACAGATGAACTCAAGCTGGAGGAGCCGGAGATCGTCCGGCAGGGGGGACGGTACGGTGTGCGCCTGAAGGCCAGCGCCCCCAGCATCCATATTATATGGAGCAAACAGAAGTGCAGAAGTTCTCAGTCAACAAAGACGGATTACATTTTATGTAAATTGGTTTGTGGCACTGTAGAAGGTGAGCCCGTTGCAGAAAGTAAGCTGCAACGGGCTCACCTTCTCTATTTGATATTGATTTTTTGATATTTTGATATTATTATAATCAAAATACATATTTTTATAGGAGTGATACGTTGTGGGGAAGGAAGGGAAGGAGAAAAAAGCGAGGGGGAAGAAAAAGTATGATTTTGTATACTGGAAGTATGACGGCGGGCAGATCGGTTCTTTCTTAACTGAAGAATATGACCCTATCATGCCTTCCTTGGATTGCAAACGTACTGATTTTTTCAAAAGAGAAATGAAACCAAACAAACATAATAAAATATTGATGGAGGAGTTGGCTCAGAGCAAAAAAATTAAAATTAGGGATTGTGTACAACTGAAGCTTCCGATTGACGGCACCAGCTATCTATCGAAGGGTAAAAAGAAAACAAAGCTAGACATTGACGAGTGCTACAAAGAGTTTGCTAAGATGTTTTCCCCTGAGAAGGGACCGAAAGCAAAAGTGTTTATTGTCAAGCTCTTGGCGGTCGTGCTGTCCAGCTATTTTATCAAGAACGCCTTGCGTCAGAAAGACGTTCTTAATATGTACCCGCTACTTAATGCCTCTGCAGCTTTGTGTGCAGTGATTCGGAACTGCGGATCGGATGACGCAATCTATGCTTTGAGAATACTCTGCCATAGCCTGATGGTATCTACGACAAAAAAGGAAAATGGCGAGTTTAAAATCAAGGCACCCACAGTATTGCCTGTGAAGGGAAAGCAGAAGTTACTCAATAATGCCTGGATTCGCCCAAGAAAAATCGAAACGGATTTTAAATGGCCCGCACCTTATCGGGATACGGCGGTTATGCTAGACGGTCGTTTTTTCCAAAAATCTGATATAAATAATTTCCTGTTTATAAATCCTTGGTGTACTGCTGTAATCTATGCGAAAAAGTTTGAACATACGCGTCTTTGCGTTGAACTTGATGGAAAAAATATGCTGGATCAACTAAAGGTTGATTGGAATATTGATGCTGTTAATAAGCTCATTGCAGAATATATTCCATTTATCAACAATACATTTGACAAGCGTAGCCATGCGAATGACTCACAGGATCGCTCCTATGCAGATATTTGGGTCGAAGCCGGCGAATACCTGGCCAACTACATGATAACGAAAAAAGGAGAAGAGATTGGCTATACTGAACGGTTTAAACAGCGCATCCTCCTGTCTGCTCTGCTTTCCTTTGTCGATTTTATTTCTAGCTCGTGTAACATTTTACCGGACGACGTGCAGAATCTGAAGCGAGAACTGCTGACGGCCCTGCTACCTGGGTGTTGCCCTTCAAAATCTGAGGAAGAAGTCCAGGTAATCCACTTCCCTGCGTTTGATGAAATTTTAAGAGAACTTATATCTCCTGAAAACATGAATCATTTCTATCCAATTACAAAGAAAGGGCAGGTTCACCCAACACAACAACCAGACGGCACAGAAATTTGGGGTTACGTGAGAAAATATAGAGACGAAGAAAGTAATAAGAAAAAAATCAATATTGCATTTTTCAGGGATGTACTGATTAAAATTGTTGAAGAAAAGTATCCGCAATGCGGCAATTTTGGTGAAGTTCTAGCTGTCATCAGAAAAAGAAACCCGGCTTACTTACACAAAACTCCTAATATCAAATGCAGGACAGCGAAAGGTGGAGAGCAGCGTACTATTCTTGCCTGTCGGCTGATTCTGGATGAACTGCCTATTTCGGACGAAGTCAAACAGGCATTTAGACAGATGCTTCCTAAGAATGATAAATAATTTAATCCGGTAATAGAAAAAAGCACGGCACTCGAAAACGCCTTAGTCTCTCGTTTTGAGACTAAGGCGTTTTTTCCATAGTTGGACAAAATTCATCTTTGATTTGCAGCTCAACATCCGTAAAAAAGATGAGAGGAGCTCGCAAAATGTTTACATCAGAAAAACATACCTTATCGCAGGATTGCCTCAAAGAGATCAAACTACAGATTAATCAGCGGCTATTCGAAGCGGGATTGATTTCTAACGATATGTACAGGTTGGCACAGGAGCGGATCGTAAATGGAGAGTAATTTATCATAGCTCTGTAGTCGCTTGCATAATACATATAACCTCTTTTCCTATTTTCTTCTCTATTTCTTCCTGAACTCTCTATATATGGACTTTGGCCGCAGTTTACAGAATTGAGTGAGATACTTCAAACAAAAGCCAAACTGAAGCTTTTAGAAAAATTTTGTGGAATAGGTTCTCATTGATTCCTATTTAATTTTAGGAGAGGACTATGACGCAAAATTTTTCTAAAAGTTCTTTATCACGCCTTTTTATAGTGAAAAGTACGATACCCTCGTACTTTTCACTATAAAAAGGCGTGATTATCTGACTTTTGTTATCTGGAGAAGCACCAAACGCTATTATCTTTTGATTGGCTATAAACAGATATATAGATTATCACGAAAGGAAGTGCTTCTATGGATCTCAAAAAATCAGTCAAACAAGCGACAATTACACTTGGCATCAAAGGTGAGTTGAAAGAAGATCAGTACAAGGCTATCAAGGATGGGATGGATGGTCATGATCTTTTGGTGATTGCACCTACATCCTATGGTAAATCTGTTATACCACAGGTCCTCGCTCTTGTCGAACAAGGACTAACCGTTGTCGTAGTTCCTACATTGTCTCTCCTCCACGACCAGGTAGAACAGCTTGAGCAGCGAAATATCATCGTAGGTGCTATTGCTTCTGACTGTGGGCTATGGACTGAATCTGACATTCAAGATGCATTAGATCAGTATGGCTACCTCATTCTTTACACCACGCCCGAGTCGCTGTGGAAACTAGATGTGTCTAACATTCCAGTATCCCTACTAGTAGTAGATGAATGTCACTGCGTCACGTCTTGGGGATATGGGTTCCGTGAGGACTATCTGAAGATTGGTACTTTTGTGGATCAGCTCTACTACCGCCCGCAAGTTATTGCAATGACGGCTACGGCCCCCATTGCAGACCGTAAGGAAATCAAAAAGCTCCTACATATGAGACATGTAAAAGAGCATGTAGTTAGTCTGTATCGTCCGAAGCTTACATTTTCCGTCCATTCTTTTGTTTCAGAAGATGCACGCCAAAAAAAGTTAAAAAGTCTTCTCAAGCAACACATGAAATCCGACAGCGGCTCCTGTATCGTCTACTGTAATACCAAGGCAAACGCCAAGGACATTTACGATTTGGTAAAGGAGTGGTACCCCAAACACGCTGCGATTTGCCATTCCAACCTACCGAACGGTGAGCGCAAACGGAATGAACAAGCCTTTATGCGTGGAGAACGCCGTATCATGGTAGCGACTTCTGCGTTCGGCATGGGTATCAACAAAGCAGATGTGCGCCTGGTTATCCACTACAACCTCCCATTATCTATCATCGACTACTATCAGCAGGCTGGACGCGCAGGACGGGACGGAGAAAAGGCCAGGTGTATCCTGCTTTACAACAAATCTGACTATGATATGAACCGGTATATAATCGAACAGAACCAAGAATCAAAGGCACTGGACTACTCTCTGAATGCCCTTGACGAGATGAAAGAGTATGCGGATTCCGAGAACGGTTGTATGGTTCAACGGATGCTGACCGTTCTCGGAGACCCGATGGACCACTCCTGTGGTAAATGTACTATTTGTCAGAAAGCGAGGTCAAAGAAATGAGTGAAATTCTGATGGACTTTCAAGCTGGCGTCCACACCTATGAAATTAGCCAGCCACTCACGAAAAAGCAGTTCAAAACGATATACGGCCAAATGTGTGCCAGAGACCGGTTGATCCACAATAAGAAAGGTGGAGATTCCGGCGAGTCCTATGTTCTCCTGGACGAAGAGATGCCAGGTATCACAATTACTCTGTATCGCCCCCAAAAACGTCAAATATACCGGGTGAGTGTCAAAATTGAGCCCTGCCAGGTATTAGGTTCTGATGACCCCACAGAGCTCTACCAGTACTCCTGGAAGTCCTATGAGAAGCTGCAAAAACGCTGTAACCGCTATCTGGAGGAACTTTGCGTCCCCGGCGGTATTGATGATATGCAGATCTGCCGGTGTGATTTGACTTGTAATCTTTTCTTGGATAGCCAGGAGTATGTGGACGAATATCTCCGTATTTTGAAAAAATCTCACCTGATCCCTAAATATCGGGTAGATATATTCAAATGCAATGAGAAAAAGGCAAAAAATCCTCAACAGGCGAATCAACACTCGCACTGTATTCGTTGCAAGCAGGCGTCCCTTCTGTGCTATGACAAGATTGACCAGTTGAAGATGATTGGCCGTTGTCCAGAGAAGTTAGAGGATGCGGCAATTCTGCGGCTGGAAGCACAGTTGTCACGGCCGGCTCTAAAACGGGCTCTTAGTAGCCAAGCACTTTGGTACAACAGTACCCTTTTAAAAGAGGCATCTGGTGAAGCTACCAATGTCATCCAGGGCTATCTGAATAAGATGTTTCCCTGTGACGGTATCCATCTGCGCTATGAAGATGCCGTATCCGCTGTCTCAAAAATTAAGAAGAAAGCACAACAAGAACGAATGTTATATCTGCTCAAAAAAGTGAGCGACACTGCCACACTGGACAGCGCCGCTCAAAAGGTAAAGGATTACTATACAGATGTTAATGACAAAAAACTAAAGAAAATATATGCCAAGTTTAATAAGCAGAACATAAATCCTATTACATTACAGAACAGTAGCCACATTGAAAATATTCCGTCATTCAATGCGCTTGTCCGAGAATAACACATCTCGGTATCAAAGAAACTTCCTAAAAAGTTACGTGAAATAGCACATTATAGTTTGAATGAACTAACATTAATATAAAAAGTGGTGAGTTGCAATTTCTATGATGCTACTGTGTATCACCATTCTTAAATCACGTTAAGGAGACACAATTCACATGAAGTACATTGATTACAAGAATATGAAGGACTTCTACACCATTGATGAGGTTTGTAGGCTGTTTGAGATGGGGAAGAGTGACCTGCAACAGTATTCCGAAAAATACGGTATCAATCCAGTGGAAGATCAGTTCGGAAATTGGGGATTCCCGAGAAAGCAACTCTGTAAATTGCATAATGGAATCTATAAAGAGCAGAGAGCACAAGGTTGGGACAGGCCGCTTTATAATAACAGCAATTCCAAAAAGGGGCCTTGGGAATGAGCCGGGTATTCACAGTGAAGGAAGCCGCCGTTCTGCTCAAGACTACCCGCCAGCAGATCCGTAAAATGATTCAGTCCGGGGAACTTCCTGCGGTAAAGGTAGGCCGTGAGTGGCGGATTCCGGCGGAAGGTTTAAGTATATTTCTAATGACCTAAAAAAGCATAGGCGTGCGGAGAGATACTCCGCACGCCTATATATTTTCATCCTGACCCTCTTGAAGCGTCTTGAGTTCGCTTGTCAGCATAGCAGTGATGACCTTCATCTGGGAGGGTGTAGCAACTTGCCAGAGAGCAACTAATTCATCATTTGTCTCCAAGCCAATTCCTGGGAGAGAATCTATCAGTAATGAGTTTGGAGAAGCACCCAGAGCACTACAGAGGCTGACAAAGACAGGAAGGCTCGGAATCTTTGTCCCTCCCTCAATCTGCCGCAGGTAGGTCGCATTGATATTACAGAGCTCAGAAAGCTTTTCGCTGGTCAGACCATGATCTTTCCTAGCCTGCCGCAGCCGACCGCTAAATGCCTTTTTGTCCATAGGTACCCTCCATCTATAAGCTGAAAGATAATCATTTATACTCTTATAGCTTATGGTTCTATGGACAAATGCAATAGCCTCCACTATAATGCAAAATATAAGCTTATAGACTATAAATGGATGATAAAATTTTTCTGGTCTTTTTGTGGGAGTGACAATACCTGTCTACCCTGTCTGCTACAATAGGAACTGTAAACGAAAGATCAACAGGAAATGGAGGCATAGAGCGGATGGTAGAGAATTCTGATGGAAAGTCTGTTCGATTACTTACTATCTATTCTAGATTAGCTAATGGCGAGATATTGAACAAGTCACAGTTGGCACAGGAGTTCCATGTGACTGAGCGCAGTGTTCAGCGGGACATGGAAGATTTACGGACTTTTGTAACTGAGCAAATGCTTATGCAGGAAATCATCTACGATCCGAAAGCAAAAGGTTATCGTTTGGCTAATTCTGTACCTAAAAGCCTTACAAACAGTGAGATCTTGGCAGTTAGCAAAATACTATTGGAGAGCCGTTCCATGCGTCGGGATGAGATGATGCCAATTTTGGATAAGCTCATTGCGTGTTGTGTGCCTGCGGAAAATCGAAAAGCGGTTGGTTCTTTAATTGCAAATGAACGATATCACTATGTTGAACCCCATCATCAGAAGTATCTTTTGCCCGGACTTTGGGAGATTGGTTTAGCGATTCAGCAGCAGAATGTCATGGAAATCGAATATGAGAAGCTAGGCAAAAGCGGGACGGTTCACCGAGTGATTGAGCCAGTCGGTTTACTGTTTTCTGAGTATTACTTCTACCTAGCTGCGTTTATACGAAACATTGACAGAGAGAACTTCTTTGAAAATCCGGATGACCTGTTTCCCACAATCTACCGTCTTGACCGAATCCAATCTTTTCACGTCTTGGAGGAACATTTTCGCGTCCCCTATAAAGATCGGTTTGAGGAAGGGGAGTTTCGTAAGCGGGTTCAGTTCATGTATGGCGGAAAATTACAGCAAATCAAATTCCGCTACACAGGCCCATCTATTGAGGCTGTTCTGGATCGTCTTCCAACCGCACAGATCATTCAGCAGGACGAAGCCGGCTGGGTTATTGCAGCAGAGGTGTTTGGTAAAGGAATCGAGATGTGGCTCCGCAGCCAGGGCGATTACATCAGCATTGTAGATACTTGATATACAAGAATGGAGTGCTAAACCATGACCAAGTTTGAACAGAAAATTTCCAGCTATATGGATGCTGCTTTCCCTGTAATTTACATTCATACCTTTGAGGAGGAAAAGGCGAAAGTAGCGATTCAACATGCATCAGAGGGAGTTTCCGGAATCTCCATTTTGGAGTGGGACGGTACGGACCGTATTTGTGATCCCAGAACCGGCGAGGTGAAGTACGACGTTTCCAGCTATTCCCTGGCGGATATTCTGGATGATCGCATGGACTACTCTGCACGTCAAATTTTAATCCTTCGCAATCTGGACACTTTTCTGGATGACCCTGGTGTAATGGCCCGCTTAAAAAAGTTTGCGGAGCATATTCACTCCGGCCAGTTAGATGCCACCATCTTCCTTCTGTCTCCTACCTTGAACATCCCCAGAAGTTTTGAAAAATATATCACAGTTGTAGAAATGGATTACTTGAGTGTAGTGGAAATCCGTGCTGTCATCCGTGATTTCATAGCTGTACAGGAAATTCAGATTTCTGAATCGTTGGAAAAAGAATTAGCTACCGCATTTAAGGGGCTCTCTGAATTTGAAATCCAGAATATCCTACAACTGGCCTATTCTGAAAGCGGGGAGCTGACGAAGGCACAGGTTTCCCTAATCTTTGACCAGAAGCAGCAGATGATCAAAAAAGCCGGACTTCTGGAGATGATTCCCTTAAAAGAAAGCCTCTCGGATATTGGCGGCTTGGAGAACTTAAAAACCTGGCTAGAGCGCAAAGCTAATGTGTTGTCCAATATGGATGCAGCCGGACAGTTCGGTGTTGATGTTCCCAAAGGCGTTCTGATCGCCGGAGTTCCGGGCTGCGGCAAAAGTCTGAGTGCCAAAGCTGCCGCCAAGCTGTTCAATATTCCACTCCTACGTCTGGATATGGGACGGTTGCTGGGAAAATATGTAGGCGAGTCTGAGGCAAATATGCGCAGAGCTATCCAGCTCGCTGAGGCCATTTCCCCCTGCGTGCTTTGGATCGACGAACTGGAAAAAGCCTTCGCCGGAATCGGCGGTGATAGCAACGGCGCGGAGGTAACTACCCGGCTGTTTGGTAGCTTTTTGACCTGGCTCCAGGAAAAGAAGTCTACGGTCTTTGTCGTTGCTACGGCGAACGATATCACAAAGCTTCCCCCGGAGCTCATGCGGAAGGGCCGCTTTGATGAAATTTTCTATGTTGGACTGCCTCAAAGGGAGGAGCGGCGTAAAATTTTTGAAATCCACATTCGAAAGCGCCGTCACCAAGATTTGCCCAAGATCAATATTAACGCACTGCTGGATAAGACGGAGGGATACAGCGGAGCGGATATTGAAGGGGTTATTCGGGAGAGCGTGGAAAGCGCCTTTGCCGCCAATAAGACTGGGTTGACAACGGATGATATTTTACAGGTAATTGCTAACACCCATAGTCTCTCGGAAATTATGAAAGAACCCATCAAAAAAATGGAGCAGGAGTATCAAAACAGAAAGTTTAAAAATGCGTCGAAATAGAGAAAGGCGGACACCCCATGGATGAAGAATATATGCAGACGAGTGATTTTCCTTCTGATCTCAATTTGGAGGGAATGAGTGAGCGAGAGGCTCAGGTCATTAAAGCGGCGTTGAGCCGGTTTATGAAATCTTATCAAGAAAAGCCAGAAGAAGTAGACGATGAGACATGGTTGACGCAGCGTTTTCAGGAAGAGTTACCCAATCTAACACCTGAGCAGGCCCAAGCACTAAGCCGTGAAACTCTGGAAGAGATCCATCAATATGACAAAAATTTGACTTCTCTGAAAGAAGCTAAAGCCAAAGGAAAGACCACAGAAGAATGGTTTGCGGAAAACTCGACAGAAGCGGCCTCTGGGCTGTCCACACATGCCTTTGGACAGCAGATCACGGAGTTGGACACTGCTCTGTCCCAGGCAAATACACAGATGGCCCGTGTTATTACTACTCAGAGCGGCACAGTTAATCAGCAATGGAACTTAGACGGGTTTTTAGCAGAACAGCATCATGTCAACTCCTTCAATTTAGCTGCGCAGGCCAGTTCTTCCCCATTCCGGGCTGAAGTCTGTGTGCCAGGGCCAGGGCAGACCTATGGCAAAAACTCCTTTGATGTGGTCATCCGGGATCAGAGTGGCCACATTGTCCACCAGTATCAGTGTAAGTACGGTGCCAATGCAGAGGCCACGATTCAGATGATCCGTCGTGGCAATTATAACAATCAAACTCTCCTTGTGCCCCCGGAGCAGGTTGAGCAGGTACAGGCTGCGTTCCCCGGAAAAACGGTTGTAGCGCAGATCGGTGGCACAGATAAGGTTGGTGTACATTCGGAAGCGCTCACCAAAGCCGAAGCGAAAGAGCTCCAGTTTAAGGCTCAAAAATATGAGCAGATCCCTCAAGTAAATTGGGGTTCATTTGATACCAAAATGCTGGCAAAATACATGGGAAAGCAGGCGGCAGTGGCCGGTGTGCAGGGTGCCGCTATTGCCACCGGCTTTCATCTAGTGGGTAAATTGATTTCCCAAGAGCCGATGGACTCGCAGGAGGTAGTTTCTACTGCGTTGGAAACGGGCGTAGACTCCGGCGTAAAAGCTGCGGCGGCAGGAGCAATCAAGGTAGCCTCTGAGAAAAATTTGATTGGCGTGATTCCACCTGGAACGCCTATCCGAACTATTGCCGATATCGCTTGTGTTGCGGTCGAGAATGTAAAAATCTTATCCAGAGCGGCAAAAGGCGAAATTACGATGGGTGAAGCACTGGAGGAGATGAAGTGTACCACCACCGCTATGGTCTTTGGTCTGAGCTTGGGAGCCACCGGTGCCACGCTTGGAGCTGCGGCGTTGAGCTGGGTCCCTGTGGTTGGACCTGTTATTGGCGGCGTGATTGGTGGGACAATCGGCTATATGGCAGGTTCTAAGTTTGGGCAGGAGGTATATGAAGCGGCCAAGAAGGTCACGAATACTGCCAAAAAAGTTGTGCGCGCTGTTTGGGAGAGCGCAAAAACTGTTGCGAGAAAAATCCCACTTATTGAAAAACTCTTTTCATGAGGTGCATGATTATGACAAAAAAGATCAGATTCCCGCTGGAACTGGCAGATGGAACTCAGGCTCGTACATTGGAAGACCTACAGGAGCATTTTGACTTGGAATCAGTCCTGGGTTATTACAAAAATGGGAAACTGTTGACCTGGCTGAAAGACCGTTATCTGGAGAGTGAGGCCGACGCAATCCATGTATTGGATGAATCCGACCCCGCCTTTCTCGAACGGTTCTGTAATATATTTGGAGTTGAGTACACGGATGACTCTGTCGATTTAGAAGAAATAGCGCACCGGCAGGAGCGTTTGGCCAAGCTCCGTACCTACACGGATGAGGTCGAATTTATCGACCATATTGATTTTGTAGCTTTTAATCAGGAAGAACTGGCTGACTTGCTGGACGATGGACAGAAAGAAATTTATCTTTGCGGGAATCGGTTTGATATCCCGGTGTCTCAGTGTGGTGTGCACTACAAAGGAATTGCCAATCCAACTGTCCACCTCAGTGGTACATTGCCAGCGGATATACGTGCCATGGGAATCACATTCAAAAACTGTAACGTTGATAATTTCCCGGAATCAGAGTTTGTTATGAAGGAAGAAGTTGCTATCGTAGATACATATGAAAATACAGACGAAACGGAGAATAGCCCTGAAGATATTACACCGGACTCCCGTGGATATCTTCCGATTACTTCGAAAGAAGAACTGCGTAAGGCTGCAGAAGATGAGCCGCTCAGCATCTTCCTGAGACCGATTAAATGCGATTCCTATGCGGTCATCGACATTATGTTGTATGGCTATCATGGATATCTTACGGCGGCCGTCGATAAGGACAGGGAGATCATCAAGGCATATGATATCCGGTTCCCCAGAAAACCTGAAATCCGTCTTGACGATCTGACGGAAGAAGAGCTCGATGCAGTTATGACCCCATGGAGAGTATGCGGTGAATTTATGATGAATCGGCTTGCTACTCTCGGAGAAGCCAGAGAATGGATGATCGACAGTTTCAAGAGTACCCGCAATTTGATTATTCATTCTTCAGAGTTTTGCGGAAGCACGGAACTCGATCCTCCTGCAAAATCCAAATGGCGTAAAGTTAATCCGTATCCGAGATGTACCGATAAATACAAAGAATGGGAAGAAAGAAATAAGGACTGACTCTATTCGCAAAGGGGCATTATTATGACAAAAAAGATCAGATTCCCGCTGGAACTGGCAGATGGAACTCAGGCTCGTACATTGGAAGACCTACAGGAGCATTTTGACTTGGAATCAGTCCTGGGTTATTACAAAAATGGGAAACTGTTGACCTGGCTGAAAGACCGTTATCTGGAAAGCGAGGCAGAGGCAGTCGAGGCGCTGGACGAGACAGCGGTCGACTTTCAGAAACAGTTCTGTGAAGTTTTCGGTGTGGAGTATAGAGACCACTCCGTAGACCTGGCTGAGATTGAGCGGCGTCAGGCACGTATGGCGAAGTTGCGTACCTATACGGACGAAAAGGAGTTTATCGATCATATTGACCTAGTAGCATTTGACCGAGAGGAACTGGCTGATTTGCTAGATGAAGGTCAGAAAAAAATATACCTATGCGGAGACAAATTTAGTGTGCCGGTTTCTCAGTGTGGTGTACATTACATTGGTGTTAACTTGCCTGTTGTACACCTTAGTGGAAAGTTGCCAGAAAACTTGGAAGAAATCGAAATTGTTATTTGTGGTTGCGAAGTAGAAAATATGCCAAAAACCACTCCGGCCACGGCAGGGAAGGGTTGTCAGGAAGGGATACCCATTGAGGAAGAAACAGAGTTATACACAGCGGATGGAGGCTCGGGTATCCAAGATGAAGAAACTGCCTCGCTAGAAAATACCATGGCGGTAATTAGAGATTTAGAGGACGAATTAAATCAACTGGCTCATATCCAAGTACGAGTTTCAACCTGGATTAGTGTTGATCGTTCAGCGTGTGATGCGTGTGCCGCTCTCGATAGTGAATCGTTTCCTACTAAAGACAGATGTAGACGGGCAGCAGAACAGCGGTTAGAAAAAGCAATTAATGATACACAGAAAAAGATAGATGAAAAACTTAGATACTCAAGTGATAAGAGCATTTATGCTGCTTTCAAGAGGAACGTTGAATGCCATGTGGAGGACATAAAAAAGTTAATTAAACCTCTGTACAATGGGGGGTTATCAAAAACCGCAGATAGCATGATGCAATATCTAAAAGTGTCTAAATTTTATGAAAAGGCAAAGCAGATCAATAATACGTTAGCCTCTCAAGTCAGCCTCTATGGAATTTCTCATTACAAATCTGAGATCGAATATGATAGCTATGATCCCTCGGAATTTGAAACCGGACTCTCAAAATTACTTGCAAAGTCCCAGATTCGTTACGGGTTTAATTGTCATGAGGCAGTTTCCAAGATTGAACGTGATGCCCAGCAGTTCCTAGATGAACTTCAATCTGAATTTAATAGCCAAATGCAAGAATTTGTCTCATCCACAGTTGTAGAACCTATGAGAGAATTTCTCCTGAAACTGAGAAGCGAATTAAAAGAAAATCAAGCATCTTCATCAATGCTAGCTTTAAGTGAAGAAGAATCTGCAAAATCCGATGAAGATATCACGCCGGATTCCCATGGTTATCTTCCGATCACATCGAAAGAAGAACTGCGCAAGGCCGCAGAAGAGGAACCGCTCAGCATCTTCCTGAGACCAATTAAATGCGATTCCTATGCGGTCATCGACATTATGTTGTATGGCTATCATGGATATCTTACGGCGGCCGTCGATAAGGACAGGGAGATCATCAAGGCATATGATATCCGGTTCCCCAAAAAACCTGAAATCCGCCTCGATGATCTGACGGAAGAAGAGCTCGATGCAGTTATGACTCCGTGGGTAACCCCTGGTGTATTCAAAGATTCGAAGTTCAGTATGAATCGTCTTGCCACTCTCGGAGAAGCCAGAGAATGGATGATTGAAAGTTTCAAGAGCACCCGCAATCTGATTATTCATTCTTCAGAGTTTTGCGGAAGCACGGAACTCGATCCTCCTGCAAAATCCAAATGGCGTAAGGTTAATCCGTATCCGAGATGTAGCGATAAATACAAAGAATGGGAAGAAGAGCATGGAGGGAAATAAACTAGACTAACTATTACTTTCCGTTTTGTAACACATAAAAAATATAAATTATATTGATGAAAGGCCCTGGAGTTTCTCCAGGGCCTTATCTTAAACCTGGTGGGGAAAAATGTATGAATCTTATAGCAACAGTCAACCAAAAACAGCTTCTGGACGTGGTAGTGTCAAGAATTTTTCGCACTTTGGTTTACAGACTCTGGCGTGAATGAAATCAGCCAGCAATGGAGGTGTCCT